>DLRJ01000117.1:25543-47330 GCA_002500485.1 Dehalococcoidia bacterium UBA7891 | reverse complement strand
ACTACAACTAATTTTAACCACCCAGAATTGGGAATTGCAGCAGTCGAAGTAATTGAAAAACTGGGCTACCAGGTTATCCTACCCAACCTGAAGTGTTGTGGTCGCCCCATGTTGTCAAATGGAATGATAGATGCAGCTAAAGACAACATCGCCTTTAACGTAGAGCAGATATATCCTTACGTGAAAAACGGGGCAAAATTAGTCGGTATTGAGCCGAGCTGTGTCCTTGGATTTCTGGGAGATTTTGGGGATCTTATGGAGGATGAGAAAAAATCCTCTGAGATAGCTCAAAGTACTATGTTGATTGAAGAATTTTTTCTATACGCTTTGGAAAATAATCCTGATATTGTTTTTGAAAATCCCCCGGAAAACCAAAATGCTGTTCTCCATGGCCATTGCCACCAGAAAGCCTTGGTAGGAACTGAGGCTGCAATGAAGGTGTTGGAGCACATACCGGGCCTTCACGCATCTGAGGTTAAATCTGGTTGTTGTGGTATGGCAGGATCTTTTGGGTACCTAAAAGATCATTATGAAATCTCCATGCAAATAGGTGAAGAAACGCTGTTTCCACAATTAAGAACAGAGCAAGAAGACACTCTAGTTATCACGGAAGGTGTGTCCTGCCGTGAACAAATAGAACAAGGAACCGGCCGAAAATCCAAACACCTTGTTCAAGTTATAGCCGATTATCTATAAGCCTCTTTTAATCCCAGTCTTCTAAACGATTCCCAAACTACTACGCATATAAGCCACCAACAATATACTTGATTTGGTCGCCATGCTTACTAGAAAAATCCAACCGTTTAAAGGAATCAGAGCCAAAATGTCCACCGTTATAAGTGATTTACTCCTCCATGACTCCTAGCGGTTCTAGATACATCCAGTTAAGTGATATCCATGAAACGGATTGATTCTTTTAGGCTGTGCTATAAAATCAAATCTCATTACGAATTATCAGCCAATCCTTTTCAAAGGGAGAGTACCAAATGAAAGTAGGATTCATAGGCATAGGATTAATGGGTCAGCACATGGTCAAACACATAATAAATGCAGGTCATGACCTGTTTGTGTATGACATAAATAAGGAAGCGGCAAATGAAATTGTAGCCATGGGTGCGATTTTTGCTGAAAATCCAGCTCAAGTCGCCCGAAGCACAGAAGTAGTGTTTACATCTTTACCTAGACCACAAGATGTTGAAGAAGTTACCTTGGGTGAGGGAGGGTTACTATCTGGAGCATCCCAAAATACCACCCATTTTGATCTAAGCACTACTGATCCTGACACTATTCGCAATGTAGCCTCACTATACGAACAAAAAGGTGCAACTATATTAGATGCTCCTGTAAGCGGTGGTACGGTTGGGTCTGAAAAAGGGACATTATGCATCATGGTCGGAGGGGATCAAACAAAATACGAAAAATACAAACCAATCTTGGACGTGATGGGATCAGAGATTATGTATTGCGGAGAGATGGGATCTGGTGCTGTCTGCAAAATTGCCAATAATCTAATTGGTATGACCCTCGGAGTGGTTTTATCAGAAGCTTTAAGTATGGGGGTGAAAGCAGGGGTAGACCCGATGATCCTGTACGAAGCTATATCAGCCAGTACGGGAAATACTGCCCACATGAAATCTTACCCGGATACACTTTTCAAAGGCAACTTTGAACCAGGTTTTAAGCTCGACCTGGGAGCCAAAGATGTGGGGCTCGCCACAGATCTGGGACGAAAACTAAAAGTTCCTATGAAGGTATCAAACCTTATCCAGCAGACTTACATTAATGCACAGAATAAGGGCTTAGGACAGGAATCAACGTTGGCAATAGCTAAACTACAGGAAGAAATTTCTGGGGTGGAAATTCGCAATAAAGATAAAGCGAATTGATGAAAGGTTTAATGTTTCATTGGTAAAACACAAGAAATCTATACTAGATTCTGGGTTGCGATTAGTAACCCAGAATATGCCCCATTCTGAGTCTGTTTCAATATTTATATCGATCAAAGCCGGGTCTCGTGACGAAACCCGAGATGAATTTGGGGTGGCTCATTTCTCAGAACATATGTTGTTTAAGGGGACTAAGGATCGACCTTCCCCATTGCTAGTTACCTCCCCTATTGAGTCCACAGGTGGCATGTTAAATGCGAGCACTGGATATGAATCGACGACCTATTGGTGCAAGATTCCCAAAAACGATTTCTCAATTGGAATAGAAATCTTACTCGACATGATTCAAAACTCATTATTGAAAGAAGATGATATTGATTCAGAACGTGGAGTGATAATTGAAGAAATAAAATCCATTGAGGATTATCCGGATTCCAAAGCAGCCTTGAATTTAGATAAATTGATGTGGGGGAATAATGCCTTAGGTCGTGACATTGCTGGTTCTATGCAAAGTGTTGCAAATATCACTCAAGAAACAATTAGTTCGTTTATCAAAAATTTTTATCTCCCGACAAACACTGTAGTCAGCATCGCTGGAAACATAGATCATGACACTTTAATTCAATCGGTTGATCAATCATTACTAATTCACCCATTGACTGGTTACCAGCCAAAGTTTAGTTCAATTAAGGTTGTTCAAAATTCAGTGAGATTGGATATAGAGGAAAGAGATATAGAACAAATTCATATTCATATCGGATATCCGGGGGTCTCCAGAAACCATCCCGATAGATATTCACTAGACATTTTGGATGTCATTTTAGGAGATGGAATGAGTAGCAGACTATTCCAAGAAATAAGAGAACGACTCGGTTTGGTCTATGACATAGAGTCCGGAATCACCCATTTACAAGATGTCGGAGATTTCAGAATAACTTTGGCGGTCGATAAAAATAAATACATTGATGCTATTAAAGCTGTCCTTATAGAGGTAGAGAACTTAAAAACAAAATTAGAGGATTCAGAGGTCGTTCGTGCCAAACGAATCTTAAAAGGGAGAATGGGGTTAAGAATGGATGATTCACAGGCTGTAGCTGCATGGAATGCCCAACAGGAGTTATTCAATAAACGGATAGTGAGTGAAAGTGTCATTAGAAAACATATAGATGAACATGACATATCAACATTGCAAAAAGCCGCTTCCCAATATTTGGATATTTCCAAACTAAATATAGCTATTGTTGGAGACATAGAGTCAAAAGAACCAATATTGAACTCAATAGCCCATTTATAAGGAAATGAACTTGAAATCGTTTGTTATTTCCTTGACACTGAAATCACTACATTGCTAACATTTCCTGCCTGATCTTGATTTCAATTGGTGGCTCAAGTTATACGGTTTTAGACAACTGTATTGGAAAAACTGAGGAGCAAAAGATTGCCGCACGTAAAATGCCTGCAATGCAGAGAATGTAAAAGCGAATACCCAATCGAGCCGTTAAATGCGTGTGAGTTTTGTTTTGGCCCTTTGGAAGTTTCATATGACTATGACTCTGTAGCTAAAGCTGTCTCCAGAAAAAGTATTGAATCTGGGCCAAATACTATGTGGAGATACCATGATTTCTTACCAGTAGAAAAGGATTCTGCAGTCGATATATCTACTGGATTTACTCCTCTAATTCATGCGAAAAATCTGGGTCGCCAACTCGGTTTGGATCACCTTTACATAAAAAATGACAGTGTGAATCCTACTTTCTCTTTTAAGGACAGGCCTGTGTCTGTCACAACAACAAAGGCTCTTGAATTTGAGTTTGAAGTTCTAGCATGTGTGTCTACTGGTAACTTAATGGGGTCTGTTGCAGCTCACGGTGCCAAGGCAGGGATGCAAACGATGGTATTTTATCCAGCTGATCTTGAACAAGGAAAAATTCAAGGTGCGGCTGTTTATGGCCCTACTATGGTAGCAGTAGAAGGTACATATGATCAGGCTAACAGATTCTGCAGCGAACTCGCAGACGCTCATAGATGGGCGTTTGTAAATATAAACATGCGCCCATACTATGCCGAAGGGAGTAAAACTCTAGGGTATGAAATCGCTGAACAATTAGGCTGGAAAGCTCCTGACCACTGTGTAGTACCTGGAGCATCAGGAGAACTACACACAAAAATTTGGAAAGGCCTGGAAGAATTCGAAGGAGCTGGCTTAATTGACAAAGCCAAAACAAAAATGCACCTTGCCCAAGCAGAAGGATGTTCACCTATCGTAGAAGCATTTGAATCTGGTAATAACCAAGTCAAGCCTGTTCGGCCTCAAACTATTGCAAAATCTTTGGCTATTGGAAACCCTGCCGCTGGACCCTATTCACTTGAAGTTCTTCGTGAAACTGGAGGCACCGGAGTTTTTGCCTACGAAAATTCGATAATTGATGGCATACGTTTGTTAGCTGAAACAGAAGGAATATTTACCGAAACAGCAGGCGGAGTGGTAATATCCAGCCTAAAAAGGTTGGTCAAACAAGGTAAGATTAAAAAAGACGAAGTCACTGTGGCCTTTGTCACAGGAAATGGTCTGAAAACTTTAGAGGCAATGGGAGATTTTGTGGTCCCAATTGAAACCAAACCTGATTTAGACACCTTCCAAAAGAAGCTGTCTAATCAAAAGGATTGAGGTGGTATAAGATTATGGCAACGAAACGTGTCAAATTTACTTTCCCACAAGAACTTATTAAAGAACCGGTGATATATAAACTTGGTGTTGATTTCGGTATAGTAACCAACATTAGGAGAGCAGATATAAGAGACGACATGGGGTGGGTTGTGTTGGAATTAGAAGGAGAAAGTAATGTGGTAGATGAAGGGCTTGCATGGGTAATTTCCACAGGTGTGAGGGTCGACCCAATAGCTGGCGACATCATTGAAGGTTAACCAGCCTGAACCGGACGATTTAAAAATCAAGGAGAAAATAAATGAGTGTGAGCGTAAGAATCCCCACGCCGTTGCGGAAGGTAACCAACGGAGAAGATAAAGCAAATGCAGATGGGAATACAGTAAGTGCAATAATTGCGTCACTGGATTCTCAGTTCCCTGGCATTAAAAGTCGTCTATGCGATGACAACGGAGAATTACGAAGCTTTGTAAATATCTACGTCAATGGGGAAGATATTAGATTCATGGAAGGGGTAGGAAGTGGAGTGAATTCGGGAGACGAGATAAGTATCGTGCCGGCAGTAGCTGGAGGAAGATAGTAAGGATTTACTATTCGAACCGCTTTACCTGATGGAGTGATTGATTAGTCCTTGCTGATTGGTCTGCGGGTTGATAATTTTCCCAAAATGTTTCCCTATACTCCTTTATTAGTCCCTGCTGGATTGCCTCTCGTAAATCAGCCATGGTTTGCATAAGAAATCTCAGGTTGTGTATCGAGGCTAATCGATAAGCCAAATATTCCTTCGCCTTGAACAAATGGTGAATATAGCCTGCCGAAAAATGATTGCAAGCATAACAATCACAATCAGCGTCAAAAGAATCATCACTTATTTTGTATTCAGATCTCGTTACATTACGTCTACCATATTTAGTGTACATCGCACCTTTCCTTGCAACCCGCGTGGGAAGTACGCAGTCAAACATATCGATACCACGTACGACACCCTCCACCAAGTCCTCTGGCGATCCTACGCCCATAAGATATCTTGGTTTGTCAATTGGCAACAATTGGGAAGTGATTTCCACTGTTGGGTACATTTTTTCCTTTGTCTCCCCTACACTCAATCCACCAATCGCATATCCCGGCAGATTAAGGCTTGAAAGGAAATCAGCAGATTTCTGCCTAAGGTCAATATGTAGTCCGCCTTGCACAATTCCAAACAAAGACTGGTCGGATTTACTATCCAAGGAACGTATTGAGCGACCCAACCAGGTAGAAGTCAAGTTCATCGCGTCTAATAAATCATTTTTAGATGCCGCAGTTGGGAGGCATACATCTAGAGGCATAATGACATCAGACCCAATGTCGGTTTGTATTTCGACCACAGATTCCGGTGTTAATTCATGGGTTGAACCATCAATATGAGATTTGAAAATAATACCGTCGTCAGTTATCTTTCTTAAATGTTGTAGGCTAAAACCCTGAAATCCCCCACTGTCGGTCAAGATCGGCTTGTTCCAGTTCATAAAAGAGTGCAACCCTCCTAATTCTTTTATTGTTTTAGACCCAGGTCGCAAGTAGAGATGGTAAGCATTGCCAAGAATTATTTGAGTTCCCAAGCATTCCAAATCTATTCTGTCTAGAGCCTTGACAGAGCCTTGCGTGGCGACGGGCATAAAGACTGGGGTACGTATCTCACCGTGGGAAGTCTTAATACATCCTGCCCGAGCAAATCCATCGCTATGTTCCAAAGTGAAATTGAACATTTCTATTTTCTTTAATGCGCTGATGGCAGATTCAATAAACCTGGCCATAATCCTTCTAAAAGTAACTGTAATCCCAAAAGTAAAACCACTAAAAGAAGTAATTTCAGAATCCAAAAACTCTTGATTCTCTGCGCTAGTCTTGCGCCAATCTGCCCCCCGAGAACCAATCCTAATCCACCCCAAACCAATGTTGGATACCACTCTATATTATGATTGAAAGCATGCGCTGCGGCACCAATCGTGGCATAAAATGATAGCGAGAAAATAGAAGTAGCCACTGCCACTTTTACTGGAAAGGAAAAAGCGGACACCAAAATGGGGGTCCTCAAAAACCCGCCACCTGTGCCAAAAAAACTAGATACAAATCCTAGGATCAAATTAAATATAGTTGCCATGGATTCATTGAAACGATAGTTGAATATCGTCCCATCAAACGCTGTTATTCTCCTTTCTTTGACAGTAAATGACATCCATTTAGGAAGGGCAGGTTTTAAGGTTATATCATCTGAGGTATAGCCGGAATCGTCCTCTGCCTTGCTACCCCTAAAGAACATGTGAATAGCCAATGACAATAGTAAAACCCCGAAAAGTGTCCTGAAAATATTACCTGGCATTACATCCAATATGAAAGGGGCTAGTACAGAACCCGGAACAGCAGCAATGGCAAATAAAAACCCACTCCTCACGTCAATAAAACCAGATTTTCTGTATGCTATAAACCCGGAAATGCTATTGATGGATACTAATGCCAAGGAAGTACCAGCAGCTATTTCAGGGTCTTTTGAAAAAAAAAGTATCAATACTGGAGCTAAAATGAATCCCCCTCCAGCCCCCACCAAAACCCCGTAAATTCCGGTAGCTACACCAAGTGTAAAAAGAATTGTTTCAATCAAGTGTATATCTCACTAAACAAGTCCTATCTCCTTAATTGTGAAAGAGCCTTCAACAAAAAAGGTTCTGGAACTTCATTGTTAGTAATAGCCTCACCAATCTTGCTTAAAAGTACCCAGTTGACCGAACCTCCAACCGTCTTCTTATCTGATTTTATGGCTTCGATAATTTTTTCAGACTCAATAGCATCTGAGCTTGTCGGTAAATCATATTGATTCAATACAACCTCCTGTCTCTGCACATCTTCATCTGACATCATACCCATGGAATTCGACAGCAACGCTGCCGCCATCATACCTATACTAACTGCTTCTCCGTGTAAATATTTTGAATACCCGGTTGTAGATTCTATAGCGTGGCCAACTGTATGACCGTAATTGAGGAGTATTCTGATCCCTAACGTTTCTTTCTCATCCTGCGAAACCACTCGTGCTTTAATTGCCACACTTTTCCTTATGATTTCAGTAGCTATTTCAGGATCTAATGCCGCTATTTCGCTATGTTTGCTTTCAAATAGTTTCAGCAAGGATTCATCCAGAATTAACCCGTGTTTTATAGCCTCTGCCCATCCTGAAGTCAATTCTCTAACAGGCAGTGTATTTAAAGTCTCTACGTCAGACATTACAAACTTTGGTTGATAAAAAGAGCCAACCAGATTTTTACCTTGCTCCATATCGACGGCAACTTTCCCCCCAATGGAGGCATCCATCATGGAAAGCAGAGTTGTGGGTACTTGAGCAAAGGGCATCCCTCTCAAATACGTGGCGGCTACAAATCCAGCCAAATCGCCAATTACTCCCCCACCTACTGCTACTATCATGTGCCCTCTTTCAGCCTTGTGATCAGCCAACCAAGAATAGATATGCTTAACCGTCTCTAAATTCTTGTGGCTTTCTCCAGCAGGAACAAAAAACATAAATGTTGGAATTCCGACCGATTCCAACGAAATCTGCACCCTTCTAGCATGGCTGTTGACACCTTCATCAGCCACAACGTATGCCACATTAGTGTCATGAACAGCCTTAACTCTTTCCCCAATATTATTGATTATGCCCCACCCTACCCATACAGGATATGTAGCGCTTGAGGTGATTACCTCTGATGCCAAATCATCGTAATTTACTTTTCCCAATTCACAAGTCTCCTATGAATTTCTTCAGCCACGACCTCTACATTTTTCCTATCTGTTTCCACAATAGCATGAGATCTTTTATAAGCATCCTGCCGACTATCTAACAATTTCTTAATTCGCTCCAAGGGTTCTTCAGAAATAAGCATAGGCCTATCGTTATCAATTCCTGTGTTCTCATTTTGTATATTTAGTCGTTCAAGTATCGTCTCTGGAGAAGCCTTTAACCAGATAATACAACCAGAATTCTCCATTGCCTCAACATTCACAGGATCAACTGCGAGTCCTCCTCCTGTAGATACAATTAAGTTAGTACGGTTGGATATTTTTTTTAAACAATCCGTTTCAACTGCTCTAAAATATTCCTCACCTTCGCAGTTAAAGATGTCGGGTATGGGTTTTTGTTCAATTTCCTCTATCATCAAGTCTATATCTACGAATTCTTGACCCGTCAGAAAAGAAAGAGCTTTTCCTACTGTAGATTTACCTGAACCAGAAAAGCCTGTCAGGTATATATTGTGACTCATAAACCGAACTCTACCTCCTTTACGACAAAAATCTTCAACCAGTCTACAACAGAAGCAATAGTAGAGATAACAACGAAAAAGAAAGACGTGTTATTTTCCTGTTATCCCTTTAAATTACGGTTTTAAAAATCTTCCTAACAGTTTAGTGACAATATAAAATCAACTGATATAAACATTGAAAGTTACAAAGGTATAGAACTTGAGGTTAGACAATAGAACCGACTACCAACTTAGACCTGTGCATTTTGAAAAAAACCCCCTCAAATTTTCACAAGGATCTGTGCTTATTTCCACAGGTTTAACTAAAGTTATATGTACCGCGACCGTCGAGGAAAAAGTTCCTGGCTTTCTGGCAGGGTCAGGCAAAGGCTGGGTTACTGCGGAATATTCCATGCTACCAGGCTCCACCTCTCCACGAGTGTCACGTGACAATCAAAGGAAGGGAAGATCCCAGGAAATATCCAGATTAATAGGAAGATCTCTTAGAGCGTCCATTAATTTGCAAGAACTTGGGGAGATCACTATCACGATCGATTGTGATGTCATTCAAGCTGATGGAGGAACCAGAACAGCCTCAATTACCGGTGGATTTGTGGCATTAAGCTTAGCTGTGAAACAAATGTTAGATTCAGGATCTCTTGATGCTTTACCCACGATAACGCCGATAGCAGCTACAAGTGTGGGTATATTTGGAGATAAAGTGTTGGTGGATTTATGCTACGAGGAAGATTCCAAAGCCGATGCCGATTTCAATATGGTAATGGCCTCAGATGGCGGAATAGTTGAAATTCAAGGCTCAGCGGAAGGTAACAGGTTTTCAAGAAAACTAGTAGACCAAGTCCTCGACGCAGGAGTTGACGCAATATCAAAACTTTTTGAGCTGCAATTTAAGGCATTAGAATAATTGTAAAATGAACAAAGCCTCGATTTTAGTTTGCATCGCCATAGGATTAATTTTGGTTACCTCAGTTATTGCATTAAACATTGGTAACAAACCATCGAAGATGCCCGAAGGATCACCAGCGAGAATAGTCCAAATTTTCCTAGAATATATTTCCAGTGAGAATTATGAATCCGCATACAATTTCTTGTCTATTGAACTCAAAAAGACATGTAGTTTCACCGACTTCGCCGCTGACAGCTATAACGAGAAAGCCCGGTACTCACGGTCGACTTTCAAACACCTAACCACCCACTTGGACGATTTGGAATCCGTGGTGTTGGTGGAAGTAATTGAAGTGGAACCAGCCTTCCCGATAGGAACGTCGGAAAATTCTTACCAAGAAAAATTTAATCTTGTGAAAGAAAATACGAATTGGAAGATTAGCCAATTACAATTTCCTATTAATTGCCTTATGACTTTGGAAAACCCTGACAAATCCAATGACTGAGGCAGTCGATGTCCTGATCTTCTTCCCATTAATCATATTAATAAATCTTTGTATTTATAAGCTAATCTCTTTTAGAAAAGGTGGCAATTATGGTCAATCATTGGTTGATCCTGCGAGGCGACTATATCTCTATATAATTTCCGGGGTTGGCCTATCGATGCTTGTGAATGGATTGGAACAATCGTCCGTGCACTTGATAGGTTTTTTTGTTTCTCCATCTCTGCTAGAGACAAGTACAGAACGGGCTGCTTTGGGAATATCACTGCTAGTGATAGGGGGGCCGCTGTGGATACTGTATTGGCAAAAAATTAACCGAGAGGTGCTGAAAAATTCAGATGAAATTATCTCAGGTATAAGAATTGCATATCTTCTTCTGTGTTTGTCGGTATCTTTCGCCATATCAATAAGTTCTATTTCCGACATCATTTCAGAGACCTTCCATGCATCAGAATTTAACTGGCCTCGAATACCTACCCTAGTAATCTGGTTATTGGTTTGGAGCTACCATTTGAAGGTACTGTTGCAGACCAAGCCCTCGAATCATGTAAATAGCCTAAGTCTTCGTAACACATTTGTTTACAGCTTTAGCTTTATTGGATTATTTATACTTGCTTCAAGTTTGAGCAGCTTGATTTACCTCGCAGTCTTTAACATTATCCAAAACACTGTTGGCAATGGGGAAATTTTAATTTTCAACGGTAGCCTCAGCTCATTAAGGTTAACTATGTCAGTACTAATAGGTTTCGGTACATGGTCTGTCCATTGGCTGATCCTAAGGAATAAATTAGTAAAGCAAGAATATGAACCGATCTACTTATATCTAATTTATACATTTACGATAGTGTCTTTAATGATATCAAGCACAATGCTGCTAATGACTCTATTCGGTAAAATCTTCCAAATTGATGAAATGGATGGATGGCGATTTATACTCATTTCCTCAATAAGTACGTTGAGCACCGGTGCCGCTGTTTTGCTTTATCACACAAAGTATGTTCCCAATACATACCAAATGACTGATTTATTAAAAAAACCTGATGCAGCATTAATATTCTCTTTGGCGTTTTTGGGGTTGGGGTTCTTGTCTGCAGGATTTTCAGTCCTAATTCACTCAGTGATGATCTCTCTACTACAACTGAGCTGGACTGATATAGTCCAACCTAATGATTTTTGGAAAGGACCTTTATCCGGAGGTATAAGTTTGGCAATGGTTGGTTGCCTCGTGTGGTATACCTCCTGGAGTAGAATAACTGTCCAGACTGGCAGTTTTAACGAAAAAATTGCCTACTCCCGCATCTATTTCATGGTAGTCCTAGGAATAAGTATTATAGCCACGGCAGGCGCCATGGCAGGCATTCTATTTATCCTCGTGAAATATTCTCTTGCCAACGACCTCGGGCTCCAGACGATTGAATCTTTAATCACACCTCTTTCCCTCGCAATGGTCTTAGGGGTCGTTGCAATTTATCACCGTCAAATATTCAAAGATATACCTCTGGAATCAAAGCCGGCGATTCAACCCCAATTACAGAGCTCCCAAACTGCAAGAAAGAGTGTCACAATATTTAGTCAAGCAGATAACAGTAAATTAATCAAAAGCTTGCAGGAGCGTTTAGAGTACGACGTGGAAGAAATCGTGTGGACCACCGAATCAAATTTTGACGGAAAGGGCATCAAAGCAAATATTGACGATTTATACAATTCAATAGTCAAGCTAGAGGCTGGTAACATACTTCTAATACAATCCGGCCAGGAATACAAAATCTATACTTACAAAAGAAACTCCTTAGAAGGTTGATACAAATGGCAACAATACATATCCTAGGTGCTGGTACGCCGACACCTACACCCGACAGATTTGGGTCATCATTCGCTCTAGAAATAGATGGAGACCAAATAATGATTGACTGTGGTCCAGCGGCCACGCATAAATTAGTTAAAGCCGGTTTATGGCCCACAGAAATAGACTACTTGTTTTTCACACACCACCATTTTGATCACGATATTGATTATCCCTGCTTCTTGCTGTGTAGATGGGATCAAAGTATAGGAAACGAAAATATCCTGAAAGTATTTGGCCCCAATTTAACCGAAAAAATAACAACGGGAATTCTTGATGAATCTATAGGATTGTTCGCTCACGATTGGATCGCACGGGTCAGCCACCCGCTAAGCCAAAGAATTCATGTAAACAGAGGCGGGACACTACCAAGAAAACCTCCACAGGTAGAAGCGATTGATATCGAGCCGGGTCCAGTATTTAAAGCGACCAATTGGAGTGTCAACAGTGCTTCTGCAAAGCACGTGCAACCATATTTGGATTCACTGGCATACCGGTTTGACACGGTGGACGGAAGCATTGTATTCACTGGTGATACCGAACCCTGCAGCTCAGTCATTGAATTAGCCAAAGATGCGGATTTGATGCTTTGTATGTGTTGGGACAAACAATCCAACATGAGCGATAATGGAGAAAATGAAGGGCAATGTGGGACAACTGGAGCCGCAGAAATGGCTCAGGCCGCCAATGTGAAAAAATTAGCGTTGGTACACATAGGTCCAAATTTATCCGACCCTGCCGTGATGAATTCGGCAAAATCTGATATTAGTGATATTTTCTCTGGAGAAATTATTTTTGCCAATGAATTGGACAAGTTATATCTTTAGATCAAATTCAAATTGGTTCTTCCCAATCAGATCGCAGAACTTCCATAAGTATGAAGTCTTGCCCGCCTCTTTTAACGTTACGAACCAATTTGAAACCGGATTTGGCGAAAGATGCCTGCGCTCTGTAGTTCCAGGAAAGCGTATGAAGATAAACCCTATCTAATTCCAAAGTAGTGAACAAATGTCGCAACAATGTATTAACCGTATCGGTACCATACCCGCTACTCCAGTAATCCTTATCGCCAATCATTATCCCTAATTCAGCCTGACTATTTTGCATATTTAGATCGTAATACATGATATTTCCAATATGAACGCCCCCCAAGGTTTCCACTGCCAGTCTTTTTGAGCGATAGTTTAGAAATTGCATCTCTTCTTTCGAATACCTAAAAAAGTCTTCGTACGACATAGTCATAGGTCGGGTTGCGTCTAATCGGGAAAGTTCAGGATCCACCCTCCACGAATATTCGTTTCGGATATCTTCCACACGTTTTTCCCGTATACGCACCTTTTCCCCCTCCTCATTAACAAGGGGGAGTTCCTTATTTTCGTCCCTTGACCAGGGAAATGCCCTTCTGAACAATTTTTACCTCGTTTTCAAATGAAAGAGTATTTAATATCTCACGTACATCTACCCAATCTACAGTATCAAATTCTCCGTCATGCCTAGAAAAGTCTCCCCCTATAGGTTCCATCAAATAATAATAGACCGTTTTATATAATTGCTGGTCTGGATAATCAGGATGGTTATTAACCCAATAACTTACTGAGCCAACATATTTGCCAAGTTTGACTTTTAATCCCGTCTCTTCTTCAACCTCCCGCAAAGCAGTCTGTTCCTTCGTCTCGTTAGGTTCTGGGGTACCTTTGGGTAGATTGAAGGAGGTAGGACAATTCCTACCACAAACCACTACAAGGATAGAACCAGCGTCTTCTCGATAAACTATTCCGCCTGCTGATACCAAGTTCATTCTAAGTACATTGTAAACCAAAGAACTGGGGATATAACACGGTACATGTATCTGTAGAGTTGTAAGTAGTGAAATCCTTCGTGTAACTTTAACTTTCGCCATTATGAGTGTATATTTATTGGTGAGTGGGCGCATTCGCTCACTGCACCCTTTAAGTCAGTCCAGAGAGTCTGCCAAGGGAGCGAATGCTTCGAGTTACCAAGTTGGGGTAGCCCGTTTGCGAAATGCCTCTTGCCGACCTGGGCGGAGGTTTTTTTTTGGAAAATCTAATTTCATTTACAACCCCAGTGCAACATCAACCAACATGTCTGTAAAAAAGATACAAACAGATGTGCAAATGAAACGAGCATTAACAAGGATTTCTCACGAAATACTTGAAAGAAACTCAGGGGCAAAGGATTTGATCCTTGTTGGTATGCATTCTAGAGGAGTACCTCTAGCCTTCAGAATTAGGAATTTAATATCCAGCTATGAAGGTCAAACTGTGGACGTCGGTTCATTAGACATTGGTTTGTACAGAGATGATATTTCTGAAAAACCACAGGCAACTATGAAACCGACTGATATTTCTGTTGATATTAATGGCCGAATCGTTGTGTTAGTTGATGATGTTTTATACACAGGGCGGTCAATAAGAGCTGCAATGGATGCGATCAACGATTTGGGTAGGCCAAGTCAAATACAGCTAGCCGTCCTAATCGATAGGGGGCATAGAGAGCTTCCAATACGAGCTGATTTTATCGGCAAAAATGTGCCGACTTCACAAGAGGAAGATGTGGCGGTGAAGCTAGCAGAAATCGATGGCCTTGATGAAGTAATAATCTCGAGCCCAATCACATAGGTCAGAACGAAATTGACAACAAACGACACCAATACCAGAAAATCCATTAGACAAAAACACATCTTAGATTTAGATGCATTAGATCAATCCGATATAGAGCTTATTTTCGAAAACACGGATTCTATGATGGAAGTTCTAAACAGAGGTATCAGGAAAGTTCCTGCTCTCAGAGGGAAAACAATCATTACTCTTTTCTACGAATCCAGCACTCGCACCAGGGTATCTTTTGAACAAGCTGGGAAAATATTGAGCGCTGATGTCATAAATGTCTCCAGTGACGGTAGTAGCACTAAAAAAGGGGAGTCTTTATATAACACCGCACTGACACTCCAAGCTATGAAAGCAGATGCAATTGTCATAAGGCACCAGCATTCCGGTGCCGCATATTTCCTAGCACAGCAAATGGAATCAACGAGCATAATCAACGCTGGAGATGGAATGCATGCCCATCCCACACAAAGCTTACTGGACTTGTACACCATCAAAAAACATCTCGGTACTATATCTTCTAAAAAGGTCGTCATAATTGGCGATTTGCTCTATAGCCGGGTCGCTAGATCAAATTTATGGGGACTTACAACTATGGGAGCAAATATTGTCTTGTGCGGACCAAACACGTTACTACCTCAAGATTTCCAAGACAATCGCCTTCTTGAGACTAACCACCCATTTCGAAACATACAAATTGAGGAGAATATAGGTACTGCCCTAGAAGATGCTGATGTGGTGATGGCACTGAGGCTACAGTCTGAAAGACAAAAGGCAGGCCATTTACCTTCTTTGAGAGAGTATTCTAGAAGATTTGGCATAACCTCGGAGCGCCTAAAAGTTGCCAAACCTGATGCGATCATTATGCACCCTGGACCCATGAACGAAGGGGTTGAAATTGAATCTGATGTCGCACATGGGCCTCAGTCAGTTATTGAAAGTCAGGTTACAACAGGAGTGGCAATCAGAATGGCAATCCTCTACGACCTGATAACTGGGAATCATTCAGAAAAGGAGTTATAACTTGGCAGCAAATGTCTTGATAAAAGGTGGCAGAATTATTGATCCCTCTCAGTCAATTGATGAAATTTCTGACCTACTAGTGACAGATGGAATAATAACCGAAATCAAAACATCCATCGATACACCGAGAAACTCTGACGTTTTTGACGCGGAAGGGAAAATAGTGTGTCCGGGGTTCATTGACCTTCATTGTCATCTAAGAGAACCCGGAGAAGAATACAAAGAAACAATTCAAACCGGAACAGCAGCAGCAGCAGCAGGCGGATTCACCACTGTATGCGCTATGCCCAATACTATTCCGGCAATGGATAACCAATCCGTAATTGAATATGTACTTAAGAAGGCAAGAGAAACGGCTCAAATAAGAGTACTTCCCATCGGTTCTGTAACTATAGGCCGAAAAGGTAAACAACTCAGTGAAATGTCGGAACTAGCAGAGCTCGGAGTCATAGGCTTTAGCGATGATGGTGACCCAGTAGAAGATCCCAACATAATGAGGCAAGCTCTCAGTTATAGTGCTGGTTTGAATCTTCCAATCATCAACCATTGTGAGGTTCCCGCCTTAGCGGAAGGAGCTTCAATGAACGAAGGCTGGGTGTCCAATAGATTGGGGTTAAAAGGAATGCCGAACTCGGCAGAGGAGGTTATGGTGGCACGGGACCTCTCTTTGGCAGAATTGACTGGTGGCCGTATTCACATAGCCCACGCCAGCACGGTGGGAACACTTAACTTAATTAAGGCTGCAAAAGCCAGGGGCATTAAAGGAACTTGTGAGGTCACTCCTCATCATTTGACACTCTCAGAAAGGCTTGTGATGGGGCCAACTGAAGACTCCTTTGTTCCTTTGGCTCGTAACGCCTATGACACTAATGCAAAAGTAAACCCGCCACTCAGAAATCAATCGGACGTAAGTGCCATGATTGAAGGGCTTCAGAATGGCACAGTAGACGTGATTGCCACTGACCATGCCCCGCATAATGAGGTGGACAAAACAACTACATTTCAGGATGCTGCGTTTGGAATTAGCGTCCTAGAAACCGCCTTCGGATCACTCATGACATTAGTAGATAATGGTCATATTGACATAACCACCCTCATTAAAAAACTGACGGCAGATCCAGCCAAATTTTTGGGTATGGGAATAGGAAATTTAAAAAAGGGTAGCAATGCAGACATTACAGTTTTTGACCCCTCTGAAACTTGGATTATCAACTCCCAAACTTTTTTATCTAAAGGGAAAAATACTCCCTTAGAGGGGACCTTACTCAAAGGAAAAATTAAAGCCACTTTTTATAAAGGCAGAAAAATATACTAATCGATACTGGTGATTGAACATTGGCAACAAAAGCTTTTCTAATACTTGAAGATGGATCTATTTACCCCGGTGAGTCATTTGGATACAAAGGTGAGACCTACGGTGAAGTAGTTTTTAACACTTCGATGACAGGGTATCAGGAAATACTCACGGATCCTTCATACGCAGGCCAGATAGTAGTTTCGACATACCCCCTTCTAGGTAACTACGGCATTACCAGTACAAATATAGAATCGTCCAAAATTCAAGTCTCCGGATATGTCGTGAGGCAATATTGTGAAGAACCAAGTCATACCAAAATAACCGAAACCATAAATGAGTACCTCGACAACCAGGAGATAGTGGGAATTTCTGAAATAGACACCAGAGCTGTTACACGTAAAATAAGGTCGAAAGGAGTGATGATGGGCGCCATTGCAGTCGATATGTCACCAGAACAAGCCTTACAACAGTTGAAAAATAAACCATCATATGACGAACAGAATTTTGTCCAGACAGTATCCGCCAATGAACGTTACCGATGGATGGAAGCAGGACTAGGATACGATCCTATTGCTGACAATTTACGAATCCTTGTCTCAGATTATGGTCTTAAATACAACATCCTACGGATTCTGAAAGGTAAAGGTTGTGATGTTGAAGTGTTTCCTTCATCAGCCACTTCTGATGATCTACTCACTGAAAACCCCGACGGCATATTACTCTCTCCGGGACCAGGAGACCCAGAACTTCTAGATCATTTAGTATCCACTACAAAAGATATTTTGGGGAAAATACCTGTAATGGGAATTTGCCTCGGGAATCAGATACTCGCGAAATCTCTTGGTGCCCAAACCTACAAGCTTAAGTTTGGGCATAGAGGAGCCAATCACCCAGTTAAAGATGTTGCTTCGGAAAGAATCTACATAACTGCTCAAAATCATGGATACTCCATTGATCCTGAATCTTTGCCATCAGACGTCGATATCACCCACATCAGCATGAATGACTATACAGTAGAAGGTATACGCCATAAATCTCTTCCTGCCCTTAGTATCCAGTACCATTCTGAAGCCTCCCCCGGGCCTAAGGACAATGAATACATATTTGACGATTTCCTAGAGATGGTTAAAGAGACCAAATAATTATGCGACGAAAAATTACTAATATAGCCCATCGAGGAGCATCCTCCTATGCTCCCGAAAATACGCATGCCGCTTTCGATATGGCGATCAATATGGGAGTTAAACATATAGAGCTTGACGTTCATTCTTCAAAAGATGGTCACCTGGTTGTGATCCATGACGATACGCTCAACCGAACAACAAATGGAAATGGAAATGTAACCGATTACACATTAAAAGAACTAAAGGCGCTAGATGCCGGTTCCTGGTTTGATCACAAATATTCTGGGGAGAGGTTATGCACTTTGGAAGAAATTCTCGTTGAATACAAATCAGCAGTCCACTTACACGTGGAGATTAAAGGAAATACACCCAACCTGGCACAAAAAACCTGCGATATGATCAGGTCTTTTAAAGCAATTGAAAAAACAATAATAACCTCATTTTGGATGCCACGGCTGGTAGAAACCAGGGAATATGCCCCTGAAATAAAAACTGGATGGCTCGTTCCTCTGGGACCTGGTAGTGAATGGAATGACTCTATAATATCGGACTCGTTGAACTATGGATTCGATCAGGTGTGTCCTAGAGCCGATCTAGTGACCCCATCCCTTGTCACCAAATTACATGACAAGGGATTTGAAGTCAGATGTCATGGAGTGTTAACTGAGGCACTTATGGAAAATGTAGTTGAATGTGGAGCAGATGGTATGACTATAAATTTCCCGGACAAGTTAATTTCTTATTTACACAAGAGAGGACTGGCAATTGACTGACACACCAAAAAAGATCCTTGTAATCGGGTCAGGTCCAATTGTAATAGGCCAAGCAGCTGAATTTGATTATGCCGGCACACAGGCATGCAAGTCATTAAGAGAAGAAGGGATCGAAACCATCTTGGTAAATTCAAATCCTGCGACAATCATGACTGATGCAGATGTAGCAGATTCTGTATACATAGAGCCTTTAACCGTTCCAGTCATATCGAGGATTATCGAGAGAGAACAGCCTGATGCTGTATTACCTACCTTAGGGGGTCAAACAGGCCTAAACTTAGCCGTTGAACTCGCCGAAGCAGGTGTTCTTGATCAGTATGGAGTCCGCTTATTAGGAAGCAGTGTAGATTCTATAAAAAAAGCAGAAGATCGACAGTTGTTCCGAGAATTACTCACTGATATCGGAGAGCCTACTCCTCCTAGCTTTGTAGTAAACACCTACGAAGAGGCTGCCGAGGCAAAAAATACGATAGGTCTACCACTCGTCATCAGACCAGCCTACACTTTAGGAGGAACTGGTGGAGGTATAGCCGAAGATGATGATACCTTCACCGAGATAGTTAAATCAGGACTGAGTGCAAGCCCTATCCATCAGGTGCTAGTTGAAAAATCCATAGTTGGATGGAAAGAACTTGAGTACGAGGTAATGAGAGATAGTTCTGATAATTGCATCACCATATGTAACATGGAAAACATAGACCCAATGGGGGTTCATACGGGTGACAGCATCGTAGTAGCCCCAAGCCAAACCCTATCTGACAATGAATATCAGATGCTGAGAACAGCGAGCCTAAAAATTATAAGGGAACTGGGAATTGAAGGTGGTTGCAACGTACAATTTGCTTTGGCACCAGGAAATGTAGTTGGCGAAACCCTACCTGATGCCGGAAGAACAGGACCTTCTTACTATGTGATAGAAGTGAACCCACGAGTCAGTAGAAGTTCAGCTCTGGCTAGTAAGGCCACCGGATACCCTATAGCGAGAGTTGCCGCAAAAATTGCCATAGGTATGACCCTTGATGAAATTCAAAATGCAGTAACTCAAAAAACTGTAGCCGCTTTTGAGCCTGCATTGGATTACTGTGTAGTGAAAATACCAAGATGGCCTTTCGATAAATTCCCTTCAGGAGAAAGAACCCTTGGAACCCAAATGAAGGCAACTGGGGAAGTAATGGCCATCGATAGAACCTTCGAAGCTGCCTTTCAAAAGGCCGTGAGGTCACTTGAGATATCAAACAGATCAATAATGTGGGAAGATCCAGTATGGTTTACTGATGAAGAATCTGTATTGAATAAATTACCCATCTATCCAAATGACCAAAGATTGTGGGCACTGCTAGCAGGACTTAGAAAAAATGTGAGTGCTGACGAGCTTTCTAGGCGTACAGGAATAGACCCTTGGTTTACACGGTCATTCTCCAAAATTATCGCAATGGAAAGAACCATAGACTCTAATGACCTTTCTTACGATTTATTATTTAAAGCTAAAAGATTAGGATTCACGGATCAACGAATTGGGGAGATAGTGAATCAATCTGCAAAAGATATTCGAAAATTACGCAAAAGACTCAATATTCAACCAGTGTACAAAATGGTAGACACATGTGCTGCCGAATTCGAAGCCCAAACTCCTTATTTTTACAGTACATATGAAACCGAAAATGAAGCAGAACCGCTTCCTGGCAAAAGGGCTTTGGTACTTGGCAGTGGACCTATAAGAATCGGGCAAGGAATTGAGTTTGACTATTGTTCTGTGCATGCAGCGTGGGCACTTCAGGAAGAAGGGGTGAAGAGCATACTAGTGAACTCCAATCCAGAAACAGTATCTACAGATTTTGATACCAGTGATAGATTGTATTTTGAACCTTTGGATGAGGAATCGATATTTGACATAATTGACAATGAAAGATTAGCCACAGATTCAGAGCATGGTGAGAATCCACCCTCAATTGTTCAATTCGGAGGACAAACAGCAATAAATCTCTCTCAAACTCTAGCCAAAGAGTCTATGCCTATATTAGGTTCTACTGCCCACACTATCGATGTCGCTTCTGACCGACATCTATTTGAAGAATTCTTACGTGGAATAGATATACCAAATCCGCCTGGAGGATCAGTATCCAACATTCAAGAGGCCCTTCAAGTAGCAAACGAAATAAAATATCCGGTGCTGGTACGACCTAGCTACGTTTTGGGGGGCAGGGCAATGGAAATTGTCCAAACCCCAGAAGAATTGCAACGCTACATGAATGATGCATTGGAGGCTGGCGAAGGAAGAAAAGTTTTAATTGACAAATATTTCGTCGGCAAAGAAGTGGAGGTAGATGCCGTATGCGACGGGGAATCAGTCCTGATTCCTGGAATAATGGAACATGTAGAAAGAGCCGGAGTCCATAGCGGTGACTCAATGGCAATTTATCCTGGCTTGACCCTAACAAAGCAAGAGATAGCCACAATTACTGACTACACCACTCGAATCGGAAAATCTTTAAACATCAAGGGACTCATGAATATTCAGTACGTTATTGTTGGTGGCAACACTTACAGAAGCCCAGGGTCCATAACAGAAGGTACTGCGGAGTACGAAAAAACCGAAATATTTGTCATTGAAGTCAACCCTCGGTCAAGTAGGACCATACCCTTCATATCCAAAGTGACTGGTGTCCCGATGGTAAACCTGGCCGTAAAAGCGATGTTAGGCAAAAAGCTATCGGACATGGGATACGGAACAGGCCTATTTTCGACCCACGGCATAGTAGGTGTTAAAGCCCCTGTATTCTCAATGTCTAAGCTAACGGGCGTAGATACATACCTGGGACCAGAAATGAAATCAACTGGTGAGGTGATGGGAATAGATTATGACTAT
>DLRJ01000117.1:0-25266 GCA_002500485.1 Dehalococcoidia bacterium UBA7891 | reverse complement strand
GGACCAGAAATGAAATCAACTGGTGAGGTGATGGGAATAGATTATGACTATGAATCGGCTATCAGCAAGGCTTTAATTGCCGCCGATCTCAGACTTCCTGTAAATGGTTCTATACTCCTAAGCATCTCTGATGAGGACAAAAAACAGTCAGGCAAGCTGATTCAGAAACTGGTTGATGAAGGATATGATTTGTTCGCCACTGAAGGTACGGCCTCTCTTATCAGCGAATTGGGTAAAAAAGTTGTAGCAATACCAAAACGACTCAATGAGGGGCATCCTAATGTGGTAGATATAATCGTCAATGGAACAGTAGATGCCGTTGTCAATACAATTACGGGTAATAGCAGTGCCGTAAAAGATGGTTTCCACATCAGAAGGGCAGCAGTGGAGAAAAGAATACCTTGCTTCACTTCAATTGACACTGCAACGGCTGCAGCTGAAAGTCTGACTTCAGAAGGTCCAAACTATAACGTCAAATCAATGCTGGAATATATCCCCACACCTGAAGGAGAGCCTCACCATGCCAAGTGACATACCACAATCTACAGTAGGATCGGAACTACCCAAAAATGTTTTTAAATCAACAGTGTCTGTCGAATGCGAACATCTTGAAAAAATGCTTCATGCAGGTAAAAAAGATAAATTCACCTTTTATTCCGATGAACCTCCCCGACTAGGAGGCGATGATAACTACCCTTCTCCACTTACATACGTAGTGGGTGGAATAGGTTTTTGACTATTAACTAATTTGAAACGGTACGCTTCAATGAAAGAAATAGGAATACACTCACCGAAAGTTCACGTTGAAATGGATTACTACTTAAAAGGTTCTATAGCCGATAATACAGTCGAAAACGGGGTAACGGAAGTTAGAAGCTTTTTCGATGTTGAATCCGACCACTCAGAGGAAGATTTAATTGAAGTCATCCAATTGGCGAAAAAAGGCTGTTTCGCCGAAAGTCTAGTGAAAACCACAGTACCATTAAAAAGTATCTGCACCTTGAATGGAACAGAGGTAAATATAGCGTAAGGTAAATTACAGGCCGGCGGATTAAATATGATCCCACTATTGTTAACTGTCAAAAATTTTATGTGCTACGGAGAAGATGTCCCTTCTCTAAATCTAGAGCCGGTCCATATCGCCTGCATTTCCGGGGATAACGGTTATGGCAAAACTGCTTTACTTGACGCGATAACATGGTCGATATGGGGAAAATCAAGAGCAAGAACCCAAGATGAACTGGTCAATATCGCTCGAAACTCTATGTTTGTAGAACTAGATTTTTTTGCGGGCGACAACAGGTACAGGGTTACTCGCACCTATGCAAAAAGTAAAGGTGCCTCATCAGGAAAATCAGAACTGAATCTGTCCATTATTGTCGGTGATACCGTAACCTCACTGATGGCTAATACCATAAAAGAAACTGAGGAAAAAATAGTCGACTTACTCAATATGGACTATGAAACTTTCATAAACACTTCTTATCTAAAACAAGGGGATTCCAATCGCTTCACATCCTCCAGGCCAACCGACAGAAAAAAGATTTTAGCCGACTTACTGGACCTCTCATATTATGAACGTCTGGAATCAGCGTCTAAACAGCATTCCCGCCAACTGCAAAATGATGTTGCAGTGCAACGATCAGTGATCGAGAATAAATCTTCAATTGTTCAAAAAAAAGAAGTACTCCTTGAAAAATTGGAGACGTATGAAAAAGAGTCTCGAAATCTATTATCAGAAGAACAAAGCCTTAGTAGCGAATTGGAAGACTATAACCTAAACCGTCAGACCTTATTAGCTGAAATATCCAATAAAAAAACCGTATCCGACCAAATTAAAACATTCGAAAAAGAAGTAGACCTGATGCTAGTCCAAGAAATGCGTTGGAAAGCAGAATTAGATGAATTGAAAACTTTGCTCAGCCGTTCTGAAGAGATTCAATCATCTTATAAGGAATATCAGAACTTGAGATCTGAGTATGGTAAATCTTCTACATTAATGTCTGATTTTCACAAAATAAACGAAGAGAAAATTGTAATAGAAAAGACAATAGCGATTGAAAAACTGAAATTAGAATCGCAAATTGCCAATGAATGGAATCGGATCAATACAGACCTCCAACCCTTAGTGGACAGCATTCCTACTTTGTTACATGAAATCAACCTTGCCAACACCACCCTTCAAAGTTTGGAGACCGAAATTGGCAAAAGAGAACACCTATTAGATAAGGCTAACGCTATGTCCGAGAAAGTAACCATTTTACAAATCTCCAATAAAACTTTAATGACGCAGATGTCCGACAGCCGAAATAGGTTTGACATGATAAATCATGCCGAGGCAGCCTGTCCGCTTTGCCTTCAATCTGTTTCAGACGGCAGCAAAAATCACATAAGGGACGGGCTTCAACGTGAGGGGGAAACCAGCAAAGCTGAATACGAATCCAACTTAAAAAAAATCCAAACCCTTACTGAAAGAAAAAAAGAACTCATTACTAACAATGAATTAGAGCAGAGTAATTTGGTTCAGAAAAAAACAGGGACAGAAAAACTAAAATTTAATCTGATGAATCAGTTGGCGAAAAGTGAGGATTCTTCAATTGAGCTGAGTTCAATTAAATTAAATGTGGCCCAAATGGAAGAACAACTTAATTCTGAACAATTTCACTCCGAAGAATTAAAGCAGCTAAAAACCTTGGGTTCTAAACTTAAAAAATTGGAAGACACTGAAAAAAAACATAGTCACCTTGAATCTAGAGTCGAACAATTGAGCCCCTATTTGGAACTTCATGCGCAACTTCAAGGGTCAAAAGACAGGCTTATATCAGTAACTCAATCTATAGAGGACACCAAATCCATTAGAGAGGCCAGACAAACCCAAATAGAAAACTGGAAATTGGAACTAGTCAGAATTGGGAAAATGATGGCTGAAAAAGGGGATTTAGAACAGGCGATCAATTTAATTCAATCAAAAATTAAGGAGGTGAAGGGACAAAATCTTAATGCGGTGACAATTCGTGAGCAAACTCGCTACCAAATTGAGGAAATCTATAAAGCTGAAGAAGACATAAAATCAATGGGATTAGAAATACTAAAAAGCAATGAAGAAGTTCAATTGTACGAAGAATTAGCTTCTGCTTTTGGTCGCAATGGGATTCAAGCATTAATGATAGAAAGAGCTGTTCCAATGCTAGAAAATACCGCTAAAGAACTGTTGGCTCGCCTTAGTGACAATAAAATGACCATAAAATTAGAATTGCAAGAAGGCAGAACAGATAGGGCCACAGGACTTCCCTCAGAAGAACTAACCATAACTATATCTGACGAACAAGGCACTAGAAGTTATGAAACATTCAGTGGAGGGGAAACTTTTCGAATCGACTTTGCAATCAGAATAGCAATGTCAAAATTGCTTGCCTCCAGGTCAGGGTCTCCATTACCAATATTATTTATTGATGAGGGGTTTGGCTCGCAAGACACAATGGGACAGGAAAGGCTTATTGAAGTCATACAATCTATCAGCGAAGATTTTGAAAAGATCATAGTCATAACTCACATTGATTCAATGAAAGAAAATTTCAACCAACAGATTGAAATTTCAAAAACAGAATCCGGTTCAGTTTTTACGTTGCAGTAATAGCTATAATTCTATTTCCTTCAAATCATCGGCTGGAATCAACTCGGGTTCAGTCTCCTTCTGAACATCTTCCAATCCCCAGCCAGGCGCAGTTTCTTTTAAAATTAGACCTTTTTGCCCCACAGAAATAACAGCAATATCTGTAACAATCAGGCTGACGCATGTGGGACTAGTCAAAGGAAAAGTACATTCAGATACTACCTTAGGTTCCCCCTCTCTCCCTTTATGTTCCATTGCAACGATTACTCTTTTCGCTCCTACGGCTAGATCCATAGCTCCGCCGACATTGCCAATCCCTCTAGATGGAAGCATCCAATTTGATAGATCTCCCTTTTCTGAAACCTGTAGGGCACCCAGAACAGTGACATCAATGTGACCTCCTCTTATCATTCCAAATGCATCGGCGGAATGGAAGAAAGACATTCCAGGGGTAGGCTCAAGAAACTGTCCGCTGGCATTAATCAAGTCGTCATCTTCTTCCCCTTGCTCTGCCATGGGTCCGTAATTAAGGACTCCACTTTCGCTGTGATAGAGAATGGTTCTCCCTTCCGGAACATATTGAGAACACAGTGAAGGTATACCCAATCCCAGGTTGACTATATCGCCATCCTTTAGTTCCCGGGCTACTCTCATTGCTATAACTTCTCTCGGCAACCTATCAAGCATCGTTATTAACTCTCTCAGAAATATATTGAGTTCACTTCATCTCTCCACTATTCTATCTACGAATAAAGCTGGTGTATTTATTAAATGTGATTCAATTTCACCAGGGCTTACTATCTCATCCACTTCTACGATAGAAATACCAGAAGATCTGACCATGACAGCACCAAAATTCTGCGAAGTGCCTCTGTATGACAGATTCCCCAAAGTATCCGCTTTATGTGCTTTAATTAATGCGAAATCTGCTTTCAAAGCAGTTTCCATTATATAACTGCGACCATCAAATTCCCTCACTTCTTTCCCTTCGGACAATTCGGTTCCCACACCAGTAGGAGTGAAAAATGCCGGTATCCCTGCACCTCCAGCTCGTATCCGTTCAGCCAGAGTACCTTGTGGTACCAATTCCAAAGCAATTTTCCCTTTCCGAAAATGGGTTTCAAATGAATTTATCCTAGAAGGAGATGGAGAAACCGGATAAGAAGCTATGAGTTTACCCACTTGATCATTATCGATCAAGATTCCGCAGTCAACAGCCGTGTGCCCCGGTAAAGTGCCGAACCCCATAAGGCTTGCAAGACCTGCAGTGTTGCTTATTATGGTCAGGTTTGAAGCACCGTGATCTCTCAGAGCAACAATTAGGTTTTGGGCTGTCCCACCCGTACCTCCAAAGCCAGAAACCATAATGACAGCACCATCAAAAATATCTGATACAGCCTCATCAAATGAACTGAATACTTTTTCCACCTATCGTATACTCCTAGAAGATTCGGTTTTCAGCAAATGCACGATAATCATGTCTAATATACAGATTCAATAAGAGAGGTCAATAATGAGGCAAATTTCAATAAGAGAGGGAAGTATATCTGATACTCCTACCATCTCTAAATTTCAGCAGAAAATGGCCTTGGAGACAGAATCTAAAATTTTAGATGAATCGACAGTTCGACAAGGGGTCGAATCAGTTTTGAACTGCTCTGATAAAGGCTTCTATATAATCGCGGAGGTAGGTTCAAAAATCATAGGAAGCTTATTAGTAACGTTTGAATGGAGCGACTGGAGGAATGGTTGGTTCTTTTGGATACAAAGTGTGTTTGTCGATACAGAGTATCGAAGACAGGGAGTATACCGGCTTATGCATAGTGAAGTCATTCGACGTAGCAAAGCGAATGGGAATTGCTGTGGGATCAGGTTGTATGTTGAGAAAGATAATAGAAACGCCCAAAAAGTATATAGGACCCTAGGTATGCATGAAACTGATTATTACCTATACGAAGAAGAATTTTAATCATGCCAAAGAGGCAGGATAATGGATATCAGTAGCCAGGAGGTAGAACATTTCCTAAATCACAACCATAACGCGGTCCTGTCAACAATACGGTTGAATGGTGCAACTCAACTTAGTGCCGTCACAGTTGGATTCTATAAAGGCGGCGCGATATTCACTACCACAAAATCTAGAGCTAAATTTGTAAACTTAAATAGGACTCCTGAATGCTCCTTACTTATTTCGAATTCGAATTGGAGACCCTATCTAGTCTTGGAAGGTAGAGCTGTTATCTTTTCCGAAGATACAACTGATCCCACAATTTTGAAAAATATCCTTCGTACAGCCTACAGATCAGCTGCAGGAAAAGAACACCCAAATTGGGAAGATTACGATGAAGCTATGAAAAAAGATAGGAGAGTCGCCATATTCGTTACTGGAGAAAATATTTATGGCACAATCGAAATTTAAGGAAGCCTAAACTATTTTTTCACAGCAAGTCGGATGGCCCGGGGTATTAAACTCAAAATCACTCCCTCCACTAACGTGAGAAAGGCAATAACAACCGTACAGTCGAAGAAGAATCCTTGCGGAAACATGGCTATTAAATAGTCACGTCTTGGGTCTAAAACCCATAAATCATTACTAAAACTAACCAAATGGAAAAACAGAAATAACCTATCAAATCCAATAATAGCCAAAATTGAAACTGCTATCACCAAACTAAAAGCGAACACCCCCCCTCTGCCGATATACTTCATAGTCAGAATTCTTCCATTAGTAAAAGAATTAAAAAGCATAAAAACACAACCTAATGAAAGGAATACCGCTGAATATAATTGCACCATGTAAACCATTTTTACGAGATTTTTAACATCATACATGTGAAGAATCTCCCTCTCATTAAACAAATTGGGGACATTCCCTCCGCGTAGCGAGATATTAATTGTGATCCATTCCAAATCATTGTTGAAATAATCTCTTATTTGCTTCCCGGCTAATTGTAATTGTTCGAATTCTATCCCCGTATGTTTCTCAATCTTGTACTTGTTGAACCCATAGTCATATATTGTGGCTGAATTCAATACTATTCTGACATTGGTGGTTATGAGTAAAAGGGGAACGCAAATAATAAACAAGGCCTGTAGAATGTTATTGAAAATTCTAGTGTACATACGGTACTAAGCTTATTGACCTGCCCTAAAGAGTGTCAACAAAGGCCCTATAGGATATAAAAATGGATACATCACTACCTTTCCCTGATACTTTTGAGGGAATCCTCCAATTAGTGACTCAACTCCGTTCCACGGGTGGATGCCCATGGGACCAAGAGCAAACCTTACATACTTTGACTCCACTATTGCTTGAAGAATGCTACGAATTGGTAGAAGCCACCGAAAACGAACAAGACTCTGAGCGACTTGAAGAAATAGGTGATGTCCTGTTGCATATTGCGTTCCAAATCCTAATCTCAGAAGAATCCGGTTCATTCTTCAGGTCAGACGTTTTTGAAACCACTATGGAAAAATACATCCGTCGACACCCTCATGTTTTTTCAGACCAAACAGTGGATTCTATCGAGGACTTAAAGAACAACTGGGAAAAAATAAAACGAGACGAGAAAGGAGAATCCAGACAGTACGAAATGGATGGTATACCTCGCAATCTGCCTGGTCTTGCCTATGCACTGAAAATACAACAAAGAGCGGCGAGGTGCGGTTTTGATTGGGATGACTCTCATGAAATTCGTCAAAAAATATTGGAGGAATTATCTGAATTCGAAGCCGCTACCAACTGTGATCAACAAGAAGAAGAAGTCGGAGATTTGTTGTTTACAGTCGCAAATATGGCCCGCCATAATGGTATAGACCCAGAACAGGCATTGAGAAACTCCAATAGAAAGTTTGTTTCCAGGTTCACTAACATGGAAAAATTATCCGAACAGGCAGGACAAAAATTCTCTGATTTGCCATTGAAAAGTCAGGACGATTTATGGCATCAAGTGAAGTTAGAGGAAAGGGAACCATGACTAAATATGGCCACGAGCGCGAAAAAGAAATCATGTGGGACTTGGTGAATCTACATTTCGACAACCTGATTTCTGACGATCAAGTTGAGAAGATTAAGGAATCCATAGCTGGCATACTTACCGACGCCAATGAAATTAGAACAGCCAAATTGGATGATAGCTTTCCACTGCTAAATTGGTACCAGCCATTCAGAGGCGATCCAAATGAATAAGAGCCCTCTGTTTAAAAATATACGGTCTATAGCAAAAGAAATAGCAAACAAAAACATTTCGCCTATAGAAATAACAAAGTACTACCTAACTCGGCTAAATGAACTGGGGCCGGAATATAATTCCGTAGTTACCGTCACAGGTGAGCTAGCTCTGAAGCAGGCAGAAGCGGCTGAGAAAGAAATAATGTCCGGTCTATATAGGGGAACCTTACATGGCATTCCCTTTGGAGCGAAGGATTTACTGGCCACAGACGGAGGTATTCCAACAACTTGGGGTGCTGAACCATTCAGGCATCAAACCTTTAAATACAACGCTACAGTGATAGATAAATTGTGCTCTTCAGGGGCAATATTAGTTTCAAAATTAGCTATGATTGAACTCGCTGGCGGAATGGGTTACAGGCAGCCAAATGCCTCCCTTACCGGACCATGTAGAAGTCCTTGGGACAAGAATACGTGGGCCGGCGGTTCATCCAGTGGGTCTGGTTCAGCAGTCGGGACAGGCTTAGTACCCTTCGCTATAGGCTCGGAAACTTGGGGATCCATACTGTCACCAGCCAATAATTGTGGAGTGTCAGGCCTAAGACCTACTTTTGGCAGAGTGAGTAGATATGGGGCAATGGCCCTTAGCTGGTCACTAGACAAAATTGGTCCACTCTGTTTATCTGCTGATGACTGTGGCATCGTGCTAAACCAAATCGCGGGACCAGACCCCAAGGATTCTTCAACAAGCGATAAACCCTATGAATATAGTGTCTATTCTAATCAACGTAAATTCAAACTGGCAGTATTAGCTAGTGCTTCTACCGGCATAGATGAAGAAGTAGCGGACAATTTCAAAAAAAGTTTGAATGCTCTTAGCCAATTCTGTGAGATAGAAGAAATAAATTTTCCAGAATACCCCTATGAAGCAATAACTAGAACGATCATGTTAGCGGAGTCTGGTGCCATTTTTGAAGAATTTGCTGGTAATGGAACCGCAACCCACCTCACAGCGCCGGAAGATAAATACGGCCCGTACGCGCGTACCGCGGTGCTTGCCAAGGATTATTTAAAAGCGTTACGGTTAAGAGACGAAATATCCCAGAAAATTGATCCGATAATGTCAAAATATGACGCTGTGTGTGGGCCAACTAGAGGAACACCGGCATCAAAACTGGAAGATGAGTTTAGAGGCGCCATTCGGGGCAATGCAAAAGATACACTTGGTGCCCTAGGAAATTCAGTCGGATTGCCTGCTATCTCAGTTCCAAATGGCTTCACTAAAGCCAATTTACCTACAGGCATTCAGTTTATAGGGCAGGTATATGCTGAAAATGCAATCTTGAACTTAGCCGATCGATTTCAACAGGAAACTGATTGGCATTTAAAACACCCGGCTGAGCTCTTAGAAGAAATTTAAGCTACAAGTAGCAAGGATTAGATGGTCCCCGCTGATATAATCTAGTGGACTAAAGCTATCCAGGTCCACCAAATTCTACAATTACACCGAGGAAAATTATGATTTCAATATTTGTCACGATACAAGTAAAAGATGGTTATGCAGGGCAATTTACTGAAGCCAGCTTCGGTGACAGCCAAGGGTCTGTTCGAGATGAAACAGGGTGCTACAGATTCGATATCCTACGAAATGCCGAAGATCCGAATAGATTCCATTTATACGAAGTTTATGAAAATGAATCCGCGCTGGATGCACATCGAAATGCTCCTCACTATAAAAAGTGGAGGTCAACAGTGGAATCCTGGTTTGATGGAGACGTTGAAAGAGTAATGATGAACACTGTCTTCCCTTCTGATCAAGGATGGAAGGATCAAAAACCTTGTCTCCTGAATTGGTAGGTTCCCTATCTATTCCCTTGATTCCTAACTAACGTACAACATAGGGGGTAATAAAATTTCTACTTATTTTTTATTGATGACTCTTACACAAGAGGGAAGGCGCCTAGTTAATGATGACCCAGAAATGGTCTTGCACGCGGCTCATTCTAGCGACCTCCCTGATGTTCATTGCATGGGGTTATATGCAGTTCTTGGGGATCACGATTTTATAACCATCCTTGAAGCTCCCGACAACGAAGCCGCAGCGAGATTTTCTCTTGAACTAGGGGTTAAAGTCGGAGTAGAGATACAAACAGTACCAGCTATACCTGTATCTAGACTCGATCACAAAATGGAATGGCCCCCTACTAGTCAAGATCTGCCCAGCCCGTCTGAGCCCGAAGACAGTGAAACCTAAATACTAGTATGAATTCGATAAAAACCGATGTTCCTGTAGAAATTACGGGGTTTTCCAAAACCTACGGTACAAAAATTGCCGTTGACAGACTAGATTTAAAAGTGAATGAAGGTGAAGTGTTTGGATTTCTTGGCCCGAATGGAGCAGGGAAAAGCACCACAATAAGATCCATACTAAATTTTCTAACCCCGTCCGACGGTAAAATCAGCATATTTGGGCTAGACAGCGTGAAAAACAGCGTCGCAATCAAGAATCATATCGGATATTTGGCAGGTGATATTTCACTTTATGATTCCATGTCAGGATACCAATTGTTTAAATATCTCACCGGATTAGGGAAAAACACTAATTGGGATTATGTTAATGATCTGGCCAACCGGTTACAAATCTCGCCTCAAGCAAAAATAGGAACACTATCAAAAGGGAATAAACAGAAAATTGGTTTAATTCAGGCCTTCATGCACCAACCAAAATTGTTGATCTTGGATGAACCTACTAGTGGATTAGATCCTTTAATGAAGCAGGTTTTCTATGAAATGGTCCTCCAGATGAAACACCTTGGCAATAGTGTTTTCGTCTCATCGCATGACCTTAATGAAGTACAACATATTTGCGATAAAGCAGCATTCATTAAGTCAGGAAGACTCATAGCAACTGAAAATATTAGGGGAGCTTTCGAATTTAGCCTCCGTAGATACACTATTACGTTTCCAAAATTGCCTGAGCTAAGTGTATTTGAAAAAATAGAATCAGTGTCTGAAGTAACCCAAGATGAGAACAAATTGACTGTGACCGTAAAAGGAGACATTTCAGAATTCATCAAAACCCTTTCTGATCAAGATCCAATCGACCTTTCTGAAGAAGAAACAAGTCTTGAAGATATATTTATGAAGTACTACGAGGACTGACCTCATGCTTAACTACATATTCTCTATTCACATCATCTCAAGATGGAAAACCATCGTAGTTTGGTCCGCCTCAATGTTTCTTTTAGCCCTAATGTTCTCGGGCCTCTATGACTCTTTTAAAGGTGAAATCAGCGATATGATAGATAATGCCCCCAAACTAATGGAGGCCATGATAGGACCACTCCCAAAAGACACTGTCACCCCCGAAAGTTGGTTGGGAATAGAACTTTACGGACTATTGTTCCCTATTTTACTAGGAGTAATTGCAGTATCGGCAGGAGCCTCAGCGATCGGTGCCGAAGAAGAATCAGGCACTATTGAACTTATACTGGCTAGCCCAATAAGCAGAGGAAGAGTGGTACTGGAAAAATCTTTAGGGATAATGATCCAACTGGCGATTGTCAGCGGATTTCTATGGGTAGGTATTGCGATAGGATCGATTCTCTTTCCATTCGATGTGTCCTTGAGCAATGTATTGGCCGCAACTGCTATGGGATGGATCTTTGGTACAACTGTCGCTTACATATCTATGAGCGCCCAGGCACTTAAGGGACGAAAGGGACTTGCCTTGGGGGTTGGAAGCGGGGTTGTTGGGCTTAGCTATGTCATGATGGTAATGTCAGAGTTGCTCGATGGCTTGAATTCCCTGAAATATATATCACTTTTTAATTATTATGATGGTCCTTCAGTATTGATAAACGGGCTGAATGAAACAAGTTTCGCTGTAATGCTAGTATTATCAGGTTTGTTTTTACTCGTTTCGTTGTACGGTTTCTACAATAGAGATGTGGGTATTTAACCAAGCTCGTTAACCTAAATTCTAGAAAATTCCCGCTCTAAATGGTTCTTGTTCATATTGATCATAGTTGGACGACCGTGCGGGCAATTATTGGGTTGCAAACAGAATTCTAGTTGTTTCACAAGAAGAGACATTTCGCGATAGGACATTTTTTTCCCTGCCCTGATAGCTGCATGGCATGCTAAGGAGTAGGCAGCTTTGTCTTCCCAGGATTTAAATTCGATCTGCTCACTTAAAGCAGATAACATTTTATGGAATGAATCTCTTGGATCGGCCTCTGCTAATACTTTAGGTATGTTCCGTATTAAATAGGAATTGGGCCCAAATGGCTCTGGAGTCATTCCAAAGGCATTAAGAATATCTTTATTTTCCTCAACTAATATCTCTTGCTTCGAATCTAATTCCAGATTGATCGGCTCAAGCAACATTTGTGTTTCAACTGTTTCTTTTTTAGCATCTGCAACAATTTTTTCAAAAATTATCCTCTCGTGTGCAGCATGTTGATCAATCATGTAAATACCATCTGGTCCCTCACACACAATGTATGTATCAGATACTTGTCCCAAGACACGGAGCAATGGAAGCACTTCTTGGTATGGACTGATAAAATTTTGACCTACAATGGTGTTGGAGCTAAGAGGTTCCAGTGATTTAAAACCACCTGTACTAAGCGCTGTTGGCCAAAATGCAGAAGGCTCTATACTTTCCGTAAATTTAGAATCTTTTCGAGTATAATTTGCTATGGCCTGCACAGGAGATTGTGTTAAAAGAGTGCTCTTAATCCCTCCTTGGACAACGGAAAATACTTGACTTTCATTTTTGAAACGCACTTCAGTTTTAGCAGGGTGAACATTAACATCCACTTCATCCAAAGGTACCTGAAGTGTGATCGCCCCAATAGGAAATTTATTGTCAGGAGAAAATCCTTTATATGCTTGTTCAAATGCAAAAGAAAGGGTTCTACTCTGTACTAACCGCCCATTAACAAATAGGAAAATGCGAGATCTATTAGAACGTTTTTGGTCTGGAGTGCCTATGATCCCCGATACCATAGGTCCTTGCCAATCTTGATCGTACTCCTCTGCTATTTCAATCATTTTGGAGGCCTCTGATATACCAAAGATAGCAACCATAACGTCTCTCAAAACTCCGGAACCTGATGTCCGGAATGATCTAGATGAACCCTGATTTAATTCAAATGCCACCCCAGGATTACATATGGCAAACTTTTGTATCATGGAATGGATTCGGCTTCCCTCAGCAGATTCGGATTTGAAGAATTTTTTTCGGGCCGGAAATTGAGAGAAAAGTTCAGAAACTGAAATCGTTGTACCGTAATCGATGCCTGCAAATGATTTGGAGGTGAGAACATGGTTATTCAAACCTATTCGCACACCTTCTATTTGACCTCTCGGTCTGGTTACAAGTTCCATCCGAGACACTGAAGATATACTGTAAAGCGCCTCTCCCCTAAAACCTAAAGTAGATATATGATCCAAATCTGATTCTTTATATATCTTACTCGTTGAATGTCTTTCAAAAGCAACTTCTACTTCTTCAGCATTGATGCCGGCACCATTATCAGATACAACAATTGAATCGATGCCACCACCGGATGTGGAAATATATATCCTGTCTGCACCAGCATCTAAGGAATTTTCCACTAACTCTTTCACTACTGAAGCAGGGCGTTCAATCACTTCTCCGGCTGCTATTAAGGCAGAAATTTCAGGGGTAAGTTTCCTTATAACAGGCATAGATAATTTCACTTTTCTTCTGAAACTGGTTTGAATCCCCTGTGATTTGAAGTACCGGTTGATATGAAGTCTTTTATCGCCTTGTACAGTTCTGCCATATTTCCGTCTTCTGCAGATCTAAAATAGTAAGGCTCTATGTGTACTCCCCCGAAAGCTTCTACGATCTCTCTATGATCATCAATCACGAAATCAGGTCTTGGCGATACTGAAAATCTTCTTAATCCAACTTCATATTCCGTAATAGGCTTTACGAAAATATCTGAAACAAATTTTGAAAGTCCCAATCTTTCTATGTCATCTGTCCGCATGCCAACTCCAGACCAAATGTATATCGAATGACCATCATTAATCAATTCTTCAAACACTTCCGTAGTGCCCGGTCTGAGGCTTCCATCCATAGCTATTAGAGTGTAATCGACATCAAAATATATATTCATGAATACTAATAGGTCCTATCTAATTTATTAATATATTGCAATCATATTTTGGGAAAATATAGATTTCGCGATCTTTTTTATCGGGTTTTCTTTAAGTTGTATATTGGCTGCCAAAGTATTGATGATATCTGACTGCGCCAGAAGTAGTGGAGACACCCCGCGCCTAAGGTCACTGACTTTTGTTTTGCCTGATTCCCAATTCTCAACAACTGCGCCAAACTCGGACCAAACACCAGTATCGCTTTTAAGAGAGTTGCCGGCATTCTGCATCAATGAACTACCCCCGGATTCGTTCACCAGAACTATTCCTGCTAAAACATCCCACAAATGCGACCCTGATATAACAGCGTACTCTGTTATTCCAAGAGCCACTAAGGACATTTCATAAGCTATGCTTCCTCCCATACGAGATTCCCCTGATTTAGAAGAAAACTGACTATCAAATTTGAACCTACCGGCAAAGGAACCAGGAATGGTATTTATTGCGTTTGGATCAATTTCTTTAATTACGGGGGTTTCAAGCGGTTTGTTGTTTATTTTGCAACCATTATTTCGGCTCGCATGAATAACAATACCCGGATTCTGGTTGGGCCAGGGTATAAATATTGCACCAGCAATTGGGAACCCTTTGTACATAATTCCAATAGAAGATGCATAGCAGGGGAAGCCGTGCATAAAATTACGGGTACCATCCAAAGGGTCTAGCACCCAAACAATGTCAGGAATAGAGTCTTCAGTTGAATCACTCTCTTCCCCAACAATCCCATGCCCTGGATACCTTTTAATTATCTCTTCAGAGAGAAAATCTTGTACATCTTTATCTGCCATAGTCACGGGGTTTCTTCCTTTCGAATCCTTGTAACTTACCTTCAAATCTTGTGACTCTGATAGAGGGTCTCGAAAATACATTTGGAGCAACCGGCCAGCTGACATAGCCAATTCATAGGCGTCGTTTTGAAGGTTTACTATAAAATCTTTTTCCAGCGGAATATTCATATCTAAAAGGTGTTTACTTTATCTAAAATTTCATTCAAGGTTCTTTATCAAGTCCACTAAAATCCGGGAAGCACTAATAGGGTCGATTCGCCCAAGCTCCACGTCTTTTTTTAGTTTTGCCACTTCTGAGTTAGTCGAAGAATTTTCACCATCAAGAATCATGTCTAATTTAGACTCTATCTCCAGCAAGGTAGTGGTCCGCAACGCCTCCAATCTTTTCGTTGACTTATGAACAGCGAGGCGATCACAGTACCCGCGATCTGAATATATACGGTCAATCTCTAGAAGAAGTTCTGGTACACCATCTCCTGCATCGGCTCTAATTTTGAGGACTGATGGTAGATTGACAGCGTGACTGTCGGAAAGCCGTAGGGCACCTTCAACGTCCTTGACCATTCTATCAGCGCCGACCCTATCGGATTTATTGACAACAAATATATCTGCTATCTCCATCAATCCAGCTTTCATCGCTTGTATGGAATCTCCGGATTCAGGAACGATTACAACAATAACCGTGTCTGAAATCTTCATCACATCCAATTCAGTTTGTCCCACCCCTACAGTTTCTAACAAAACCACATCAAAACCAAATGCGTCAAGCAAGGTAGTAATCCCATAGGTTGAAGTGGACAACCCGCCACCCGATCCTCTACTACTTATGCTTCTGATAAACACTCCTGGATCAGTGTAATGTGATTGCATTCTTACTCTATCACCAAGAACAGAGCCTCCGGTAAACGGGCTACTTGGGTCACATGCCAGTATTGCAACTGTCCGCCCCGTGTCTCTAATAATCGAAGCCAAAGCAGATGAAAGAGTGCTCTTACCTGCTCCCGGGGGGCCTGTTATCCCGACAATATGACTGTTCCCACCAACATCCTTCATTACAGGATAAACGGAGGCTAGTATCTGTGGGTCTGATTCAACTAGTGTGATCAATTTAGAAAGCGCTCTCATATTGCCGTCAAGCAACCGAATGATCTGTTCTTGGGGCTTATCATAATTAGACATATTATCTAACTTCCATATCATTAAAAGGGGCTTTCAAAGGAAATAATCGAAAATATTGCGGATATCTCAGGCAGTATTATTTATCTGGTTAAGCACATTTACTGTTCTGATCGCTGAGGTCGCACAACTTTCCCCCTCATTACCCTTGCGACCGCCACACCTATCCAAGGCTTGTTCTACGTTATGGGTCGTCAAAACCCCAAACATTACGGGAATCTGATTATCTAAAGCCACCCGGGAAATACCTTCTGCCGCCCCTTGTGAAACATATTCATAGTGATCGGTTTCACCTTTAATTACTGCTCCTAGACATATAACAGCATCATGATTTCCTGAGGATGCCATACCGTCGGCCACAACGGGAATCTCAAAGGATCCGGGTACCTTAGCAACGGTTATATCACTTTCCGATACCCCATGTTCTAACAAAGCCGATTTGGCCCCATCCAATAATTTTAGTGTGATGAAATCATTAAATTCGGCAACAACAATACCGAACCGCATACCAGTTCCATCCAAGTCACCCTCAATCACCGGATCGATCCCCCGAGGCATCTTCGATAGGGTCTAAAATATGCCCCATCCTTTCTCTTTTTGTCTTCATATACCTTACATTTTCATCAGTAGTAGGAGCTACTATCGGTATCCGCTCAACAACTTCCAAGCCAAATCCTTCCAATCCAACCCTTTTAGTGGGGTTGTTTGTCAAAAGCCTCATTTTTTTCACGCCAAGATCCTCCAAAATTTGGGCCCCTATCCCATACTGCCTAGGATCTGGTGCGAAGCCCAACATTACATTAGCCTCCACAGTGTCGTACCCCTCGTCTTGCAGGGCGTAGGCTTTCAATTTATTGTTAATCCCTATTCCCCTCCCTTCTTGTCGCATGTAAAGAAGCACTCCACTCCCATATTTTTCAATTGCCTCAAGAGCTAGTTGAACTTGGTATCCGCAATCACACCTTTTACTTCCGAACACATCACCAGTCAAACATTCACTATGAACCCTAACTAATACTGGATCATTTTGACAAACATCTCCTTTAACAAAAGCGACATGCTCCTGCACATCAACCACACTGCTAAAGGAGACTGCTGTAAATTCCCCATACTCTGTTGGCACTCTTGCTTCTGCTACCCTTTCGATTAATCTCTCATGCCGCCGCCGATAAGAGATCAAATCTTCTACGCTGACAATTTTTACATCATGCTGTTGAGCAAACTCTTCTAATTGAGGCATCCTTGCCATATGGCCATCATCTGCCATTATTTCGCAAATCACAGCAGCTTCTCTTAGCCCAGCTAACCTGCAAAGATCTATAGAAGCTTCAGTCTGTCCAGTCCGTTTTAAAACCCCACCATCAACATACCGCAGAGGAAAAATATGGCCAGGTCGGCCCAAATCTTCTGGTTTTGTTTCATCATTCACAAGAGCTTTAATAGTATTAGATCTATCCGAGGCAGAAATTCCGGTGGTAGTTCCTATCAAGGAATCAACAGATACAGTAAAGGCAGTACTTAAATTTGCAGTGTTGTTGGAGACCATAAGCGGCAAATTTAATTTATCTAATTGTTCTCCACGCATTGGCACGCATATTAAACCCCGACCATATGTAGCCATAAAATTAATAGCTTCTGGAGTCACCATTTCCGCCGCCATCGTTAGGTCGCCTTCATTCTCACGATCTTCATCATCAATAACGATGACCATTTTGCCGTTTCTTATATCATCTATGGCTTCTTCTATCTTGGATAATGGCATGGATATTTATCTTTCCCATATAGGATCAATTGAGATCGATACTGGCTTTATTCCCAGTTGAGAGTTGTTCTATATATTTTCCTATTATATCGGTCTCTATATTTACAGAGCTGCCTACCTCTTTGTACCCCAAAACCGTATTGTCCCGAGTGTAGGGTATCAAAGCTACGGTAAATGTATTCTGATCACAGTTTACAACCGTGAGGCTAGCACCGTCCACGCATACAAACCCTTTTTCAACTATATATCTAGATAATTTTTTTGATATTTGAAATTCTATAAGCCATGCACTTCCCTCTTCAACATATGCAGTGATTCTAGCTGTTCCATCCACATGCCCTTGAACAATGTGTCCTCCAAGGCGCCCTCCGAGTAGGGCTGATCTTTCCAAATTAACCTTGTCTCCTACTGAAAGATCTCCCAAATCAGTACGGCGTAGAGTTTCAGGTACTACATTCACCTTAAATGATTTTTCTTCAATGCTGACTACTGTAAGACAAGCACCATTCACAGAAACACTGTCCTTAACCCCTAGATCATCCATAATGATCGAGGATTCTATCCATATATCAGTCTGGCTGATAGATGAAATAACTCCAAGTTCTTCTACTAGACCTGTAAACATCAATCTCCTTTTCCACAGTATCCTGATATCAAAACATCCGGCCCGATGAATTCTCTCGAGACATTAATTAGTGAGTATTTTTCTGACATGACATTTGCTCCTCTTCCTCCCACTGCATTTAGGCTCGATTTCCCTCCGATAATACTAGGAGAAATAAAAGCCGCCACCTTATCCACTAAACCTTCATCAAATAAAGAACCCATCAATTCCGACCCCCCTTCTACCAATACCGAGGAAACAGGGATATTCCCTAAGTGTTTTAAAACCGCTGCAAGATCTACTCTTGCAGCCCTACTGGGAAAGGTCTTGGTTGTGACATTTTGCAGATTATCGGGAACTTTAAAGTCTCGGGTTGAAGCAATGAAAGTAGCTCCTTTTTCCAAAAATAATGCACTATCCTCAGGTATACGCCCAGACGAATCAATTACTATTCTCAAGGGCTGTCTCTCGATTTTTTTATCATCCAACCTAACTGTCAACCGAGGATCATCAGCTATAACAGTATTCACTCCCACCATAATGGCGTCAGACTCAAGGCGCATAAAATGAGCTCGCGTCCTAGATTCTTCGCTAGTTATCCACTTTGAGTCTCCTGAAGAGGTTGCTATCTTGCCATCTAAACTAACAGCAAATTTTGCAGTAATTAAAGGGATCCCTGTTTTCGACAGTTTAATGTGGGCCTCCAAATCAACCTCAGCCTCTTTTTTACCGACACCCAAAACAACTTCGATACCTGCTTTTTGCAGTCGATCAATACCTTTGCCTGAAACCCTGATATCAGGGTCTTTAATGGCAATATAGACCTTAGAAACCTCAGATTCTATAATTGCTTCAGTACAAGGAGGAGTTCTACCGAAATGGCAACAAGGCTCCAAAGTAACATATAAAACAGACCCTTTTACACCATCTCCTGCTGAAGTGATGGCCATGACTTCAGCATGGGGGGACCCGGGTCGCCCCGTAAATCCTTCTGATATTACCTGTTCGTTTTTTACCAGGACAGCCCCAACAGGGGGGTTAGGGCTGGATATACCTCGAGCCTGTTTTCCAACAGTTAGCGCAATGTCCATATATGACATGAATCACCCTCTTTGGAAATCCTGATGTACTTTGCTGGCAGTCGGATCTGATTGCCCTTGATATTTGCTGCCTAACTCTGGCGAACCATAAGGATATTCAGCTGAAGTGGTTAGCCGCACATAAGACAATTGCCCTATTTTCATGCCGTAATACAAGGTTATCGGTAGATTAGATACATTACTCAGCTCAAGTGTCAGATGTCCTTTAAAACCAGGATCTACGTAGCCTGCCGTGGAATGTATCAATAACCCCAATCTGCCAAGGGAACTTTTTCCTTCCACCCTTGACACAAGGTCGTCAGGCAATTCTATATATTCAAGGGTACTGCCTAATACAAATTCTCCCGGATGAAGCATAAATGGTGTATCGCCTTCGATCTCCAATTTTTCTGTCAAATCCTCAGCACTCTGCCGAACATCTATATAAGGCAATCTAGAATTTCGAAAAACGAGAAAAGTTTTGTCAAGATGAACGTCAATACTTGCAGGCTGAATCGCATTTTCCCCCAGAGGTTCAACAACTATTCTGCCAGCAGCAATCTCCTCCCTTATGGTTCGGTCACTAAGTACCATTGTTGGTCTCCGTAAAATTTTATTCTGATTCTATCAATAGCTTGAGGACATACCCAAAAAAGTCCATACAGAGTCACGGCAGGTATCACTTAATAGCAAACAGGGTATTCACACTCAGACTAATCTCCAATTGGCCGCTACTTATGGAGGTAGTCGGTGCTGCAGCCATCATCCGCATACCGTAATCAGCCTCGTATGGAGATTGAATAGAGCCAACTCCCATCTCATCTAATGAGATTATGGGGCCCAATTCGACATTGGTCAAAAGCGCGTATTCTTGAGCTTTATTGACTGCATCTTCCACTGCCATCTTTCTAATCGTGGTCTTGTACGGATTAGGGTCATCAACGGTGAAGTCAACACCATTAATCCGAACATAATCACCTCCCGCACCCGCTGCATCATCAATTATTTTGCCCACTTTATCTACTTCAAAAACTTTAGCTTTTACAGTGTTACTTACCGTGTAGCCAGTAAGCACTTGGGTACCAATCCGGTTTCCGTTCATTGTCGTTTCCTCGTAATCATATCTAGGGTAGATACTAAATCTAGTTGTCTGTATATCCTTGTCTTCAACACCTAGCTTCTTTATGGTTGAGGTTACTGATTCCATAGCAATAGAAGCTTCTGACCTGGCCTTACTAACTTTTCCTGCAAATACTTCAACTCCAATTTCCAGTACAGCAACATCGGGCTCCACAGATATCGATCCTGTACCTGAAACTCTTATCCCGCCTTGTATCCCATCAATGCTTAAAGAATCTGAATTAGCAACACCTTTTACTGTTCCTCCATCGGCAAATGTGGAGGAGGCAGCATAAACAGGCGACAAGGCCGTTGGCTCTAGGGCTTCAACAAGCTCATTGGTAATTGGATCATTACTGGTGCAAGCCACACCCGTAATGATTAACAGTAGCGCCGAAACAATTAACTTATTCATCTGGTCACCTATTGGTAGTACATTTAGGACAAATATCAGTCTCTTAAAGGATACAACTATCCGGATTGAAAAACCTTTCATTGTGACAGGTCTCTTGTACTAGAAGATATAATTAGATGCAATGTACATTTATGAGAGAAAAATTCGACGGGCAGTTCGCGAAATTGTTGAAACATCGATATTGGCTATGTTTGTGTTTTCTGTTTTGTATATTTCTATCCAAAATTACCAGGTCGAAGGTTCCAGCATGGCTCCAAACATAAATCAAGGAGATTGTGTAATAGCCAATAAAGCTGCCTACTGGAAGATACCAGAACCGCGTTTGGGGAATTTCTCAGAAAACAACACTTCCGCATTAAAAAACCGATATTTATTTGGAGACCCAGATACAGGAGACGTCATAGTATTCACTTATCCAGAAGATCCGAATCGCCATTTTATAAAAAGAATTATTGCTACGGAAGGAGATAGCATTCATATCAATGACGGTGTAGTTTTCTTAAATAGTGTTTTATTGGAGGAGCCATATCTCGACCCAGCATTAATTGATAGTTCCAATTGGGGTCCCAATGTTGTCGGAATAGGAGAATATTTCGTGCTTGGTGATAACAGAAGGGCAAGCAATGACTCTAGAGATTGGGGAACGCTTTCGAGAAAACACATAATAGGAAAATACCTCGGACGATATCCTTCCTCGGTTTGTTCGATATCACCTATGACACAGGAAACCTACGATAAATAACATTTTTTGTTGAAGACAGGAAATTCTATATATAGAATTGATGTTTAGAGAAAATAAAATGGGCCGGTAGCTCAGTTGGCAGAGCATCGGACTTTTAATCCGAGTGTCGTGGGTTCGAATCCCACCCGGCTCACCATTTTGTAGTCACGAAAACAGTGCATTTGCGTTCCGTCGGGGTTATCCAATTCTCGTCTTGCCGACATTTTGCCGACACGGGCTGATCAGTTCGTCGCCAGTAAGTTCACACTCCTGATTGAGGATACCCAATCCTCTTCTAATCCCTCTCTATAGGAAACATTGGAGGTGATTTCCACCTTGCTAAATCCCGATTCTCTCATTCTTTTTATGTAGACGTCTATTAACTCAGCTCCTGCAAGGCAGTGGGTCCAATTGTCCATGTCTGACGACACATGGTCAGGCAGTTCACTCGTCAGCATGACGTCGGATATGTGCATTCTGCCACCTTTCTTGAGAATCCTTACAGACTCCCTGAAAACGGCGTCTTTATCGGGTGCGAGTACTATGACACAGTTGGAAATGATTACATCTACCGAATCGGTATCAATTCCCGTTTTATCGATCTGGGCTAACCTGAATTCGACGTTTCCTGCTTCGACCTTGACCTTATTCTCGTTTGCAAGATTGATCATGTCAGGTGTCATGTCGACACCGATTACACGACCGGTTTCGCCCACCATATTTGCAGCAATAAAACAGTCGATACCTCCTCCGCTGCCAAGATCCACCACCGTTTCTCCCTGTTTCAGCTCTCCAATCGCGTTGGGGTTACCGCAGCCCGCGGAGGCCATAAGTGCCTCCTCCGGCAAGTCTTTAATCTGGGTAGATTCATAAACTCCGGAACCTGGTGCGAATCCGTCCCTCTCACCGCAGCAATCGGCAGCACCTCTCGCAAGCTCACCGTATCTGTACCTTACGCTTTCTATGATCAACTCTTTATCGACCAACTTCTTACCTCCATCTGTTTCTATGCATCTTGATCTCAACCTCATCTTGGCAGCACTCCTTCAGCAGAAATGCCGCTAGCGCTTCAATATGGGTTATTACGGCGAAATTCAATACCGCACGCCCTCTTTTTTCCTGCCGAATAAGCTCTTCACTTTCTAGAATTCGCAAGTGATGGGCCAGGGTAGATGGTGGCATACCAATTCGTTCTCTTACCTCACCAACCGTAAGCCCTTCACTCCCTGCTTTCACGAGTACAATAAGCACGTTCAACCTCGGTTCGGAACCGATGGCCGAAAATCCTTCAGCTGCTAATGAAGTATCAAACTCTAGAACATTGTTGCTTATAACCATACAACTAGTATTCTAGGTTTAGGGATCTGTGTCAACAACCTCTCCATTGTTTTAAGATTAGCGATTCATACTTGTCCACAGTCGGCACTAGCCTGACAGAAAGGGGCTGGAAGCCGTACGATACGAGGCATCCACCAGATCTAAAGGCCCCCTGTCGACTGGCAGAGGGTCCGTCTACACTTTGCACTAGGGTCAAGGTTTGTGAAATTTATTTGAATACACAAATGATTTCCAGAAGTAAATGGAGTTTAAGCCCTATTCTTGACCCCGGTCTCTTATTTTATGCAAGGTTGTATAGCGAATGCATATTGAATAAAAGTTCATTATGGTGTCTGATGCAATGGAACATTTCGTGAAGAGCTGTAGATTTGGTAAATACCTCGCTCTAAACGCTGTCCAACAAATTGTTAGGAGGTTTGGAATGTCGATTTCTTCGCCAGTAGTAGTCGTAGGAGGTGGCATCGTCGGGGCCAGCATAGCTCACTACCTCGCAAGTATGGGTCAAGATGGAGTGGTCTTGCTTGAGAAAGATAGTATTGGCAGTGGTGCCACAGGTAGTTCAGGTGCTCTGATCCGAATGCACTACACCAATCCGTACGACGCGGCACTCGCCTTGAAAAGCCTTCATATTTTTGAGAACTGGAAGGATACCATTGGTGGAGATTCGGGATTTCGGAAAACGGGTTTTCTGGCAGTTGCAGACAAGTCCAACGCAGTAAGACTTCAAAACAATGTTGAAATGTTAAAAGATGTAGGAGTCAATACCACCGCACTCTCCCCTGGGGATATTGAGGATCTCCAGCCGTTTTGCAATATAGATGACCTCGGTGCGGCGGCTTACGAGCCGGATAGCGGGTATGCCGATGGATACTCTACAGTTACGGCAATGGCCAGAAGGGCGCGTGATCTGGGTGTCTCCGTTCGGCAAGGAGTTTCGGTATTCGAAATCCTTTGTGAGAACGATAAAGTTATAGGAGTAAGAACGTCCGATGGGGATATCTTCACCCCGACGGTAGTCTTGGCTGCTGGCGCCTGGTCTCATCACTTGGGTAAGACCGCTGGAATTCAACTACCCGTGGGACCGCAGCGATTAACCGCAGGCCTTGTCGAACGGCCTGAGGAGTTGAAGGATCCTCACATGATCTTTATCGATCATGCCGTAGGCCAATATTTTAGGCCTGACTCGAATAATCTGACATTGCTGGGCATACGACCGGGGCCCTCGGTTGATCTGCAAGTAGATCCAAACGACTATGATGCCAGTGTAGCTATGGAATGGCAGGTCCGTTCGCTTGGTCAGCTCGCACACAGGATTCCCGCTATGGTCGATGCTGGCTGGCGTAGATCTTGGGCGCATGTTGATGGCTACCCACCGGATGGCCATATGGTCCTAGGAAAAGAGCCGGATATTGAAGGAATGTATGTTGCTGCTGGGATGAGTGGAAGTGGATTCAAAACCGGTCCCGCAGTTGGAATAGGTATGGCAGAACTTATTTTGGAGGGCGAGAGTCGAACTGTAAATATTGATCCATTTCGAATTAATCGCTTTCAGGAAAACGAGCCTATTATAAGTGAGAATGAATACCAAATATCTGAATTCAAATTTCCTGGTTAATATGCAGTTACCAACAGCAATCACCGATCCTAACCTGTTTGCAAAGTTATCTACCTCTCTCTTAGAGATGAGTCACTAGCAATACCAGCAGCCTTCAGCACGCTGGATATTTGATATTCTCTCCCGACTGACACTAAATGCACACCCTGACACAAGGACATTAGATCTTTGATGGTTCGCGTCGCTATCTCGGTGCCAGTTCTTTCAGGATCCTCTGCCCGATCCATCTCGTCGATCAGGACATCTGGAACAGTGATTCCAAGTAGCCCGGCGTTCAGGCGACGGGCCATGTCACCGGACTTGAGCACAATCAATCCCGCGATGATAGGAACACCGAACCTGCTTGCGGTGCGCATGAATGACTTGAAAAGGAGCGGATCAAACACTGCCTGGGTAAAAAAAAATTGGGCGCCGGCAGCCACCTTCATCTCCATTCGTCGCATTTGCTGATTCTGGTTTGTAATCGCCGGATCGACCACTGCACCGGCTGAGAAAGCAGAGATTCCCGTGAGACGGTGACCTGACATATCCTTTCCAGCCCGGTGAGAAGCAATGGCCCTTAGCAGAGAAATGGAATCGAGGTCGAAAACGGGAGTGGCCTCCGGGTGGTCACCGACAGCCGGGTGGTCGCCGGTCATGCAAACGATATTTTTGATACCCAAAGCATGCG
>DLRJ01000093.1:637-9413 GCA_002500485.1 Dehalococcoidia bacterium UBA7891 | reverse complement strand
ATGAAAATCAAATGCCAAACTCCTAAATGTCCCCCCTTCCGGTTCACATGGGCACCAGAGATGATCCAAAGGGACCCACAGGAGTGGACTGGTGGGACTTGGATTATGGAAGAGGACCCCCTTTTGGTATGTGAGTGAAGGACAGGATCAGATAAGAATGTTTAAGGATGGTTAGAAAGACTTAACGAATGGTTGGATCAGAGGAACGTCCTTAAGTTTGTTCTCTAATGAATTGTGAAGATTGTTCTTCCTTGTTTCTGATACATTTCCAAGATATGCAACAGGAACATCAATGCTCTGAGGTTCTTCTTGTTTTTGCTCTGATGAGAGAACCTAAGTATGATCCTCAGTTGTAGTTTTACGACTAAGAGAGAGGAATAGGATTGATACGATTGAAAATCAAAATTGAAATTTCATATTAACACCCTAAAATTTTGGACTAATTAGTGGGGCCTGAATATATCATCAACATATTCCACAGAATCAAAGCCACATAAAGTAAGTTTCCCGTTTTTCGAATTCTTAAATTCTCGGATGGACGGTCAACAGTTTCTAGCTATAGGGGCCTCCGCAAATGCGACCCTTGGCGTTCTGATATTCAAAATAAAGGCGGTCGATATAATCTCTGGTGCTTTCCACCGATTGGATCGCACCAATCCCCTGCCCGGAACCCCAAATATTCTTCCACGCTTTGGCATCGGATTTGGCACCCGACCTGAAATCCATCATTGAAGGATTGCTTTCAGGTAGATTGTCCGGATCCAGCCCAGCCTGTTTTATCGACGAGCGCAGATAATTCCCGTGGACACCTGTGAACAGATTAGTGTAAACGATGTCCTCTGCACTACCCTCTGCGATACCCTGCTTGTATGCTTCGTGGGCACGTGCTTCTTTAGTCGCAATAAAGGCTGAACCGATATAAGCATAGTCAGCTCCCATTGCCCGTGCTGCGAGGACTCCTTCACCTGTAGAGATCGAACCTGAACAAAGGATCGGTCCCTCGAACCATGTTCGAGTTTCAGAGATAAAGGCGAAGGGCGACAGTGTACCTGCATGCCCCCCAGCCCCGGTAGACACACAGATCAACCCGGTAGCCCCCTTTTCGATGGCCTTATGAGCGAAGCGCTGATTGATCACATCATGCAAAGTGATCCCTCCCCAACCAATGACAGCCTGATTGACATCTTCGCGCGCACCTAGTGAGGTAATGATGATTGGAACCTTAAATTTCGCGCAGAGCTCAAGATCGGCTTCGAGTCGGTTGTTTGAACGGTGAACGATTAGATTGACCGCAAATGGTGCAGCCGGGTAAACCGGATTACTCCTGTTATGGCTTTTTAATTCAGACATGATCTGATCCAGCCATTCTTCTAATAGACTCGTCGGACGGGCATTCAGTGAAGGGAATGATCCAACTATACCAGCCTTGCATTGGGCAATGACCAACTCGGGATTGGAAATGGTGAAGAGTGGTGCACCAACAACGGGCAGTCGTAGTTTGCCTTTAAGGATCTCTGGTTCAGCCATAGATTTCTACTCTAATATCAGCACATGCAGTAATTTTAGTTTTTGCTCCCTATATCCATCAATTGTATTATTTTAACATTATAATACAAAGTGATAATTTTGAGAACTATGGTTAAAAATAAGGAAAACACTTGGTTAATTGAGATCCAAAAACAGATACTCAGGATGGATAACCCCCTCTTTAAATTGGGATACAAAAGTGAAGGCTAGGCAGAAAGAATAAAAATAAGATTTGTTAAGTATGAAAGATTTATGATTCTATTCCACGTGAATAAAATCACCTTTATTTATCTCACCACCCTGAAGTATGAATCCGTATACACCGATACATGGGAGAATTTCATCATCCAGAAGTGGAACAGATTGGCTGTTATGTTTAACGATAGTCTGGAGAATTTTTGATTCTTTAGCGATTCCTCCTTTTTGCGCGAGTGTTGGGATTACGCAACGAGGTGTTGGATCTGAAATATGGAGACGAACATCCGCCCCTATACTCAGTGTTTTTCCCACCCAATCGTTCTCAATAAATCCCTTACCAATGGCTGATGTATCAATGACTAAATTCGGGCGAAATCTTCGTGCATCATATGAGCATTCTGGATCAATTTCAGTAAGCCTGTCGAGAGAAGAAGTTGTAACCACATGCACTGCTGCATAATCAGAGAATCGTCCTTCCATCATGATATTTCCAATATCGAAAATGGTTTCTTCATCTTTAAGTGGATCTAGACGTTCAAGACTTATTTCTTTGGGTCTTTTGGAGGTCATTTTTACAGACCTTCCAACTGTTTTAGTGAATTTTCCCTTCGGGTCTCCTCCATCTGTTATGGCCTTTACTCCATCAGGCCAAGTAATTAAGACTGGAGGCAACTTTTTGTCAATCTTAGGGGCTTCATTAAAGACAACTTCGAGTTCTAACAAACCTCCCCAGAGCTTAGGCATTTTTGCACTAGCGATTTTACCTGTGGTTTGATCAATGAGAGCATACCCACGGTCTCCAAGAATTCCTCCCTCAATGATGGTAGTATTTTGTAGACTCTCGCCACCCATCGATTTTACAGGATAGCGCCATATTTCTTTAATACGACCAGCATTTATGGCCTGATTCGACACAAACTTCTCCACATGTATTACAGTGTGTTATGATGGTATATATTTTAGAAACTTAAGAAGTATTATGACAAATAGTAGTTATTCATCAAATGCTTGCAGTATTAACGTTTAGGCAATTAAATTAATTCATTAATTTTCGCCTTATCGTTTGAAATTTTTTTGCAATATATGGATCAAATTACCAATATCAAATTACCAGAAAACTATTATTTTATCTTTAATGCTTTTTTCATAAGTCCCTAAACTCATCCTTATTGTCAATGTCCTACCATCCATGGATTATGTGAAACCTGATTGTGAGAGTGAGAGTGAGAGTGAGAATGGTGATTCTCTTGTTTTTGATTTATTGTTTCAACTCTTGGTGATTCTTGATTTTTCTCATTAATACCCCTCGCTTTCCTATAGTTAGGAGTTGTATTATATATATTAGGCGGTGAGTATTTTCTGTGAGAGTCATTATCACAAGTTGGACAATCAATAATATGTTCGTAATGTTTTATTGAAATAAATTGTTCAAATAATCCGCATTTATTACATTCATATTCGTAGAGAGGCATTTTTCTCCTTACATTTATAAAATACCTGTTTATGGATTTGGGGTCATTTCTAAATTGTCTATACTTAGATCTTGGTGATTAATAAATCAGAATGACCCCTCATGTACGATCAACTAATTAAGCCTTCGAGTAAAAGGAATCCTGGCAGCCATGCCGTGAAAATACCCTGAAGCAGAGTTACCCAACCTGTTATTTTGCCAATATCTTTTTTCATTACCAACAGGAGGAAAAACATGAACCAAAGGATACCCCACGCGTACCAATCTAAAGCCAACCACATTCCAAAAGTCGTAGTTGCTCCTTGTTGAACTATATAGCCGGTTGGAATTGCTGTTACTGCAACAAACAAACAAAACCACCCCAACCCACGTCCATCTGCTTCTGTTACCCTATTCCATGCAACCCATAGATAGGTAAAGGCAAAAAGCAGAAGTTGTGCTGCAAGCTTAAAATCTCCTGGAGTGCCTGCAAGTAGAAGCAACAAACAGATAACAAGGCCTAAACCACCAACAAATGTATCGATCACCTTGATTTCTTTGTCTTCAATTTGGCCGAGCAACCATAGACCATTGCAAAACAACACAGCACCTACATAAAACAGCATTACATTTGCCATATGAACCTTTCTGCGATTGATTTGTGAAAGGAGGGTTGCAAATAATAATGTGCTTTTCTAGTGACCTAAAAGGCACTGATATTATGGCTTAGAACAACCCCCCTGTTAATTAAGCAATATTAGCTAAAGTCCCAATGAACTTTTCTAATATTTATATGATCAACTACAAACCAGTGCACTTCCACGATTCCCCGATACAGGTCCATTGGAATTAGGACGGATATCAAAATCAAAAATTTCCGTCGGTAATGCAAGTGTGCAGACTGAGTTTGGAATGTCCACAATTCCACTAACCATTCCTATTACCGGAGCTGTACTAAGCAGCATATAGGCTTGTTCTCCTGAGTAACCAAATTTTTTCAAGTACTCAATACAGTTCAAGCAAGCCTGGCGATAGGCAACAGTTGCATCCATATAGTGCTGATCTCCCTGTTCATCAACAGAAATTCCTTCGAAGACAAGGTATTCTGAATAGCGTGGTTCAACGGGCCCCGGTTTGAAGATCGGGTTTTTGACGCCATATTTTTCAACACCTCCCTTGATCAATTCGACGTGGAAATCAATCCAACCCGCAGTTTCTATAGCACCGCAAAAAGATATCTCACCATCTCCTTGAGAAAAGTGTATGTCACCAAATGAAAGCTTGGCTCCTTCCACGTAAACCGGGAAATAAACTTTTGAACCACGTGAAAGATTTTTAATGTCGCAGTTGCCACCATGTTCCCTGCCAGGGACCGTTCGCGCAGCTATTTTCGCAGCATTTTCGGCATCGGAACCTTTCATCTGCCCCATCCATGCATTTTCTGTCGTTGGAGGCGCAGCCAAAGGTGGAACCCGATCAGGATTCGTCGCAATTAGTTTGGCTTCTCGACGATTCCATTCTTCAAGCAGTTCCATGGAAGGTGCACAGCCAATCAATCCAGGATGAGTCAATCCTGCAAATTTAACATTATCAATATGTCGTGTTTTGGCATACACGCCTTCGAAATTCCAACAGACTTTTCCCGCATCTCGATAATGATCGCAGAGAAAACCACCACCATTTTCAAAATCAAAAATTCCTGTGAAACCCCATTCTGAATCAGGCAACATCCCAATGTCAGCAATGTCGACCACTAACAAATCACCGGGTTGAGCTCCATTGACATGAACAGGCCCAGTGAGATAGTGAACCTGGGTCAATTGAACGTCACGTACGTCATTTGCAGATTCGTTATCTCCAATTTGGCCGCCAGTCCAATCAATCGATTCGCATCGATAGGTGTCTCCGGGATTGACTGATGCCATCGCTGGAATATCCGGATGCCATCGATTGTGTATCTGCGGAACTCTAGCATTGTTTAAATCTACATCTAATAAGGTTTTAGGCATGATATCTCCTTAAATTGTGTTGTAAGAGATTGATATACAAAATATGATCTGATTTAATTCATTGGCATTCTCCCTTCTAAGGTCTTGCATATAAGATTAACATGTAATATATTAGTATTTGTAATATAAGAAATTACAAATGTCAATATATTAATTACATTATTTTAATCTGACTAATCAAAGGGAGAATTTTAATGGAAAATCAATTATTTATAGGAACTCAGTGTCTGATCGGGCCCAGAATTGGGCAACCAACTCCAGACAAAGGAAACAGTAAGGACAAATTTTATGGATTTAGAACCGATATTGGAACGTGCGAAGCTACATCTAAATATTAAATCAGATGCTGATTTAGCACGTCATCTAGGAATAAACAGACAGGAATTGTATCAGTATAAAAAAAAAGAATCGATTCCTTATAAATATTTAATCAATTTTTGCAGGATTGAATCATTGTCTACAGATTGGCTAATTCTTGGCAGAGAGATTCCAAGTGATTCAGAATCGGAATACAAGGAGAAATATATAAAAAGGCTGGAGGCTGAAAATAAACGATATGAAATGATATTCAATTCTCTTCTTTCAGGAGATATGAATTTAACAGAATTAGGTAAATTGCACGAAGCAATAGAGTATAAAAAACTTGTTTAGCAATTCTTGATTTCACAATCGTTCTTTAAAACGGGTGATACTTAGTGGCTTGATGTTTATGAATGAGATTCTATAGCTTCATTTGATAAACCAATGAGACTCAAACTCATTCTAATTTAGATCACTATCTCCAATAGGTAGGTTCAAGGATCAGGTAATTTTTAGCGTTTAAGTTTCTTGAGGCCGTATATCAAAATTAAACATGATGTCTTTAAATGACATTGTTTTTCTTTGAGTATTCACTTTTTTCAACATAACGCTATGGATTTTTCTTCCTCCCCCTTCATAGTTACTTTTTAAAAGCATTTCAAGTAAATGGAGTGTTTTATCTCTTAGGCTCCAGTTTTTTCTCCGATAGAGCAATGAGAAAGACGATGATTTTTAAACTATAATCTCCAAAATATATAAGATTATTTGTTTCCTCATCCGTACTTTCCCTCTTTCCAACCCATTTTTATAATATTTTTTTATTCACATAAATATTGATAAAAGTAGAAGGAACTTGGATTGTTGAATTTATTGATTCCATAGTTGTGAAAATATTGATTTCTTTGACAGGTTGAATCTTAATCGTTCAAAAAGATCCAGTATATTTCAGGAATAATGAATAGTTCAGGACATATAAGTTTTCTGGTGGGGACGATGTGCCTCGCACAGATTTTGGGAATGGTGGGATACAATCTCTGGCCAGCAATGATTCCTGATTTTATAGAACGCTGGAACCTAACCAGTGGAGCTGCTGGGTGGATTGGTGGTATCTATTACTTCGGTTATTTGGTTGCCATCTGGCCGCTATCCAATCTCACTGACCGGATTGATCCTAAAAAAATCTATATGTTTTCTATGGTGTTAACCATCATTGCTCCCCTTGGGTTTGCATTAACTGCAGGAGGTTTTTGGTCAGCAGCCCTTTGGCGATGCGTTCAAGGGATTGGTTTGGCGGGAACTTATATGCCAGGTTTGAAACTTCTGACAGATATTGTTCCCAAATCAGCCCAAAGTCGAACTGTTGCATGGTATACCTCGTTTTTTTATGTTGGTGCTGCCTTATCTCTGAGTTATGGAACTAACTTAAACACATATTTAGGTTGGAGGTGGATTTGGATGTTTTCGGCAATCGGTCCTACCATCGCTGTGCTGATGGTTTGGGTGATCATACCTGAAGCACCATTGAAAACAGAGAGAAAAACTGACAGAAGTCTGTTTGATTTACTTCCTATTTTAGCAAATCGTAAAGTGATCGGTTTTACGATAGCTTATTCAGCCCACACTGCGGAAATTATGGGGTTTTATACCTGGATCATTGCATTTCTAACTTTCTCCCAAGGAATGCATCATTCAGGAATATTGGCAAATTCTCTTGGAATTGGAACGATTGCCTCTACAGTCACTTTGCTAGCGGTTCCGGCCTCCATCCTTGGCAATGAAGCGGCTAGGCGTTTTGGCAAGCTCAAGGTATTACGGATTGTTATGTTTGGATCCGCTGTAGTATCAACCGCACTTGGTTTTTCAGCCTCACTTCCTTTTCTTTTGATTTTGGGTATCATAGTGGTTTATGGAATTACTGTAGCCGCAGATTCAGCTATCATTACCGCTGGAATGGTAGATGCTGCGGACCCCTCCCATAGGGGAACGGTGATGGCGTTCTATTCTCTGGTCGGATTTTTTGGCGGGTTCATTGGTCCAGTTATTTTTGGATATATGCTTGATCTTGGTGGAGGTGAAACAGCACCCTTTGGATGGAGATTAGGATTTATTTCACTTGCTTTAATGGTTTGTCTTGGTCCGGTTGCAATCTATTATGGCAATCGAGGGGCAAGAAAAATTGATTAATCAAGAAGTTGACTGCCTCATAAAATTACTCCCAGCGTGGTATGACAATCTCTTGTCCCACGGCCCAAGGGGTTGCCCTTCGATACATAATGTGGTTAGCCAAAAAACAGCCTGGAAGGGTTGCGAATCAAGGACCCTTAAGAACGCAACTACCCTAGGTTACCCTGTAAATTCCATAAGTTGTTGGGGAATACCGTGGGGGAAGTAATAGATTTAGTGAGGTCCCCATGAAATATCTACCACTCAAATATTGATGGATTTTATTAGTACTGGGAAAAGGATTTTTTTCTTTGGGTCAACCCACAAAAAAAACGACTTAGGCATTTGATTCTTAAGAATATACATGACTTTTAATTTTTTCCACGAAAACCGTTTAATTTTCTCCTTCCTTCAGAACCGTATGCGCATCACGTCCCATCGCCAGCCTGGAAGATTTTCCTCCTGGAAGGCCAGACGGGGTAGGACGGGTTGAAGAATCAGACGTTTCCGTGAGGCATCGTATTCTGCCACGGCAGGAGCAGGTTCCATCTCCGCACTCATGCTGCTGCTTCCCCGATTGACTTCCCATAAACCATAACCCACTCCAGCCAGGGCTCCAAAAGCCGAACCGCGGATGAGCCGGATTCGCAGTTCATTGGCCATCATATCCTCGGTCATCAGCCACGATGCAAGACCGAGCACCCCACCGATGCCTGCCCCCCAGAGGGAGTTTTTAAAGACCACCTCCAGCGACTGCGCCCGCAGGGGCTGGGAGATGCCCAGCAGCAGAATCGAAACAACGAGCAGGGTTTTTATTTTTTTCATGGGGGGTCCTTTCTTTATCCATCAATGAAGCAGTGATAAGGGATCCATTTCCTCTTTTCATTCACTTGGACGGACTATTTTCAGAATTTCTGAAGTTTCTACCGAACCCTGTGTTCGGTTCGGGAACTTGAAAATTTTTTAAATGGGGTCACTTCAGTTCCCTTGGAGTGGGTATGGCATCATGGCCTTTTTCAAAGCGTGATGCCTGAATCCCTTCTCACTCTGCCGGTGGAAAGGCTGAGGTGAACAGGTAGAGTTCCTTCACCTCATCTGCTGAGAGGGCACGGTTGTAGAGGCGGACTTC
>DLRJ01000093.1:0-443 GCA_002500485.1 Dehalococcoidia bacterium UBA7891 | reverse complement strand
AACGATTTAAATTTTAGCATTCAATTTAATATTAGTTGAAATTTCACGCTGATTTTCTTTTTTTATTCCGCTGGTGGAAAGGCCGAAGTGAACAGGTAAAGCTCCTTCACCTCGTCTGCACTCAAAGCACGGTTGTAGAGGCGGACTTCGTCGATGTCCCCATTCAATACTCTCTTCTCCCAATCGGATTCTTTTGGATACATTTTTCCCAAGGCCCAATTTTTTTCGGTAGCTCGAGATGCTGCAATCTTCCCCGTCCAACGCAATTGCTGCTTGAATTCCCCGTCAACGTAGAGTAGAAGCTTTTGCTTTCCAGCATCTGCGACGGCAACAAAGTGGTGGTATGATTTAGGGTTTTTTATTGGATGAATGACTTGCACCACCCTCGTCGATGATTCTCCACTTGGCTCTCTGAGGGTCATCAAAACTTTTTGTGTATTATT
>DLRJ01000106.1 GCA_002500485.1 Dehalococcoidia bacterium UBA7891 | reverse complement strand
CTTTCAGGAGGACAACAGCAAAGAGTGGCTGTTGCACGGTCTCTGGTGTTTGAACCTAAACTTGTTCTGATGGATGAGCCGCTTGGCGCACTTGACAAACAACTTCGTGAACAAATGCAGTATGAAATCAAACATATTCATGAAAATTTAGAGGTGACAGTGGTTTATGTGACGCACGACCAAAGCGAAGCCCTGACCATGTCAAATCGTATCGCAGTTTTTGATGATGGTATAATTCAACAATTGGCAGCACCTGATATGCTTTACGAAGCCCCTGAAAATGCTTTTGTGGCCCAATTTATTGGAGAAAATAATACTCTTAATGGAAATGTGACCGGGATTGATGGAAAAATTTGCACTGTTGGAGTTGCAAGTGGGGAAAATCTTAAAGCCCTTGCTGTAAATATTGAAGGAGTTGGACATGAAACAATGATTTCTTTACGACCGGAACGGGTCATTGTTAATCCTGAAAGTGGGCAATGTTCAAGTACCGTTACAGGAAAAGTGGAAGAAATTATTTACCTGGGAGATCATATTCGCTCCCGAATGAATGTTTGTGGACATGACGATTTTATCGTCAAAATCCCAAACTCTGCTACCCATGCACAGTTGAGTCCAGGTGATACAGTTCAGGTGGGCTGGAAAGCAGAAGATGCGCGGGCCCTTGATGTGCCTGTTTAATGAAATAGAAGCAAGACTTTGGTTTTGTGCTTCTAAATCTTTAAAGGTTCCCCAATTCAGGGGCACTTTTACTGCCCACACTGGGCTTAATTGTATAAGAAGGAGATAGTATGAGTAAATTCATACGTGCAACAGCATCAGCAACAGTTATGGCTATGTTTTGTTTTGTTGGAAATGCTTTTGCGGAAATTACTGTAGCCTCATGGGGCGGAGCATATACCATGAGCCAGCAGAAGGCCTATGGTGACACCTTTTCTGATTCACCTCTTGTTGGTGGAAAAGTAAATTTTGTCAATTACAACGGTGGTCTTGGAGAAGTGAGAAGTCAAGTAGAATCTGGAAGTATCCAGTGGGACATCGTGGACGTTTTACCTAGTCAGGCTCGTACAGGTTGTGACGAAGGTCTGTTTGAGGAATTACCTCGGGACGTTTTTGCTAAAGCTCCAGACGGTACCCCGATGGACCAGGACATGTTTGTCAGTGTTCCCAATGACTGCGTAGTTCCGCAGATATGGTGGTCCTACATGGCATTCTTCAAAAAAGGTACCTTCTCAGGCACACAACCTAATACTATTGCAGACTTCTTCAATGTTAAGAAGTTTCCGGGTAAACGTGGAATTCATACGTGGGCCAATGCTCTCATAGAGATGGCACTCATGGCTGATGGGGTTCCTCCTGCCAATGTGTATAAGGAGATGAGTAAGAAAGCAGGTATCGATCGGGCATTTGCCAAGCTGGATACAATAAAAGACCACGTAGTCTTTTGGTCTTCTGGTGCAAAGCCATTAGAGTTAGTAACGAGTGGAGAAGTTTCAATGGCTCTGGCATATAACGGGCGTGTTGGTGCAGCTATTCTTTCAGAAGACGCTCCGTTTGTTCCGATCTGGGATGGTCAGGTGCTTGAAGAGGAATGGCTAGTAATGACAAAAGGTACCAATAACTACGATGAAGCTCTCAGGTTTCTAATTCACGCCTCTGCACCTGCTCAGCAAGCAGGTCAGGCCAAGTGGATAAACTATGGTCCGATGAGAAAATCCGGTATGGCAATCCTCGCGGCAAATGAGCCTTACTTCCACAACGGTAAGAACATCATGCCTCACATGCCTAACACGGATGAACACATGAAAGGTGGATTATACGCTAATCCAGATTGGTGGGCTGATAATGGCGCATCAATTTCTGAGCGTTTCAAAGCTTGGCAGGGTAAGTAAATCTTATCATCTTTGTTAATGAAGAAGCGGGGAACAATTAGTAGCAGTCGTTCCCCGTTTTTTATTGATAGTTTATTTTTCTGGCAATTGAAATTTCTATGACTAGCAACACAGCCGTTGCCTCAAAACCTCTACTGACTGCGGATGGAATTCCGTTGAAAGTAAGTCTTCGAAGATCAATGCGCCGCAACAAGTTGCGCGCGGTTGGTTTAGTGTTGCCCCCATTATTGTTTCTCCTGTCATTGTTTATAATTCCTATTGGTAACTTGTTGACCCGCAGTGTTGATGATAAACTTATCAATTATCAGTTGCCGTTGACCTTTAAAGTAATAGAGAAGTGGGATCGTCAGACCTTGCCTGAGGAAGACTTATTCGATGCCATGTCTTTAGACCTTGCGACCATCAATAAATTACTGATTACTAATAATAGCGGTACACAAGTTGATCAGCATGACCCAGGTTGGCGAGTTAAAATTCCTAAAAGGGGACCCTATAAAGGACCTATTCTTCAAATAAACTCAAGTTGGGGTGAAGTCGAAACTTGGTTGCCTCTTAGTAAAATTGTTCAAAATGCCTTGGACTTTCAAGGTTCGAAAAAAGAAAGAAGTATTGTTGAAAAACGTGCAAAATTTAAACTATGTTCTTATCTTACTCCGCTTAAAAACGCAGCTTGTAGCAAGACCTTTAAAGTGTTGAAAGACTGGGATGAGCTGACTGTTCCAAATGAAAAATTTTTTAAAGCTCTCTATAAAGATCTAAGTTCGGCTCATAAATTTTTAGCTGGTAAATCCAGTACAAGAATGAATTATGAAAAACCTGGCTGGAAAAGTCTGGTCAAAAAATCTGTACGAAATATTAAAAAAATTAAGAATCCTCCTTACAAGGAGGCAATGATAAAGATTGATGAACGCTGGGGAGATGTGAGCTTCTGGCAATCTCTTATTGTCATGAAAGATCCCTATACCAGTGGGTATTTTCTGAATGCTTTCGATCGGAAATTTGACGAAAGGAAGAGTGTTATAATGCAGCCTGAGGAACGTCAGGTTTATGTGATGCTCTGGTGGCGCACATTACTTTTGAGTTTCATTGTCACAATAGGATGTCTTCTTTTGGCTTATCCCACTGCACATCTTTTGGCAACCTTACCGCTCAGATATTCAAATCTATTAATGATATGTGTATTGATGCCGTTTTGGACATCTTTGCTTGTTCGCATTGTGGCTTGGATGATAATGCTACAACAGGAGGGGGTTATCAACGATGCACTCGTTTTTAGCGGTGTTCTTTCTGATGAAAATAGGCTCCCGATGATGTACAATTTTACGGGCACAGTAATAGTGATGATTCAAATTTTGTTACCCTTCATGATCCTTCCAGTTTACAGTGTTATGAAGGGAATCCCTCCGAGCTATATGAGAGCCGCTCAAAATTTGGGAGCAACCCCATCCTTGGCTTTCCTCAAGGTGTATATGCCGCAGACACTCCCAGGAGTTGGTGCGGGTGTAATATTGGTTTTCATTGTAGCAATTGGTTATTACATTACTCCGGAATTGGTAGGTGGAAAGGATGGAACTTTGATTGGAAACATGGTTGCTTATCATATGCAACAATCTCTCAATTGGGGATTAGCAGCAGCTATGGGTACTGTTCTGTTGGCTGCAATTTTGTTATTGTATTGGGTCTATGATAAGATCGTGGGTATTGACAATATGAAACTAGGCTGACTTATGGCACTTCCTGTTTATGCGACTCCACTTCAACGCCTTTGGCACTATACTTATTTAGCTATTTGCGCTCTTGTGCTTTTCTTCCTAGTGGCGCCGCTGATAGCGGTGATTCCGCTTTCGTTTTCATCTTCACCTTTTTTGCAGTTCACTTCGGAAATGCTTGCATTCGAACCCGATGCATTCTCGATGCGCTGGTACAAGTTGCTGATCGGTGATTGTTCTGATCCAGGCATTACGACAGTTTGTACAGACAGATGGGTAAGAGGTGCTCAGAACAGTTTGTTTATCGGTATTATCGCCACATTTCTGGCTACCACACTAGGTATCATGGCTTCACTGGGTCTAAGTCGTCCGCATATGCCATATCGTAAAGTTATTATGGCGATCATGATTTCTCCTTTGATCGTGCCACTGATTATAACAGCATCGGGACTCTTTTTCTTTTTTGCAAAATACAATTTAGTTGCGACTTACACAGGTTTGATTTTTGCTCACACTGTGCTTGGCTTACCATTTGTTGTGATTACGGTGACGGCCACTTTAGTTGGCTTTGATCAGAATCTAACTAGGGCTGCAGCCAGTTTAGGTGGAAGTCCTTTTCGAAATTTTTTTAAAATCCAAATGCCGTTGATTTTGCCAGGGGTTATTTCTGGAGGGCTTTTTGCTTTTATCACTTCTTTTGATGAAGTAGTGATAGTACTTTTTGTGGGAGGCCCTGAACAAGTCACACTTCCACGACAAATGTGGTCCGGAATTCGCCAAGAAATTAGTCCAACCATACTGTCGGCGGCAACTATTTTAGTCATTATTTCCATCTTATTGTTGACTACTGTGGAGTTGTTGCGTCGACGTACAGAACGACTTCGAGGAGTTACTCCTTCCTAATCTGATTCGACATAATGTGACCTAGCTCTTTCCGTTTTACCATCTAAATATTCTCACAGTATATTCTTAATTATACATCTCTTCCATTCAGTGATTCAGATCCTGTAATCATCAACGTCTTTCACAAATACTCCTCGTCAGATAAGATTACTTATACTAGTAATATAATAAATTAAAAAATGACATATGTATTTGAAAACGCTAAAATTTCTCATTTTTCAGGTGAACCT
>DLRJ01000085.1:5551-5790 GCA_002500485.1 Dehalococcoidia bacterium UBA7891 | reverse complement strand
TTACCCCACCAACTACCTGATAAGCCGCAAGCTCCTCCCAAAGCGGCCTAGACCTTTCTTCCAATCCAGCAGGCTGGAGAGGAAGGTACGGGGTATTAGGCCAGATTTCTCTGGATTATCCCCCTCTTCGGGGCAGATTACTTACGTGTTACTCAGCCGTCCGCCACTAGCTAACCGGGCAAGCCCGGGTCGCTCGTTCGACTTGCATGCATTAGGCGCACCGCCAGCGTTCGTCCTGA
>DLRJ01000085.1:819-5220 GCA_002500485.1 Dehalococcoidia bacterium UBA7891 | reverse complement strand
GTCCTGAGCCAGGATCAAACTCTAAATATAACGGTTTCCTTCTACTATCCAGTTGTTAAGGTGCGTCGGGATGAACCCAAAAAGTGCGCTAAAAAACGCAACAGACGTACATGTTAATCTCACTGACTGATGGAGTCAAGTAAAACAAATACTACAAAATTGGTTTCCCCTGCTCTATTTCAGCCACTATCTTTCTGACGTATTGGACACTTCTTGCATCTTTAGAGATATGATCGCCGGTGTTTGCCCCTTCCAAAGCAAAATATCCTTCGTACCCAGCGTCTATCATGGCGTTGATAGCAAATCTATAATCTATGTCTCCATCAGGTAAAGGCACCCTTAAAAAGTAAGCACGATCCAACTCTGGCACATGGACTCTCTGCAGAGTTTTACAATGCCAATACTTGGAGTGGGGAGCGAGGGCTAATATAGCATCTTCGCTGGATTCTTCGGGTTCATCATAGTGCCAAAGTATGTTACCCAAATCGGGGTTAGCAAAAACATGATCACTATTCGCCATTTCAAGTAATTTCAGAGTTGAAGTACTAGTATCAGCTATAGAGTGTTGATGCACCTCTACAGTAACTTCTAGTCCAGCTCCACCAGCCCTTTCGCCTGCTTCGTGCAAGATACTGGCCGTTCGCTCGAAATCTTGATATGAAGCAAGTTGGCTTGAACCCTGTTGTACCGGCTTGCCTGGTCTATTATCTCCTAATGTCTTATTTCGAGATGGTCCCGACAAAGCGCTATTGACGATTTCTATGCCCATCCACCCAGCTATTTCAATAGACTTAAACAGGCGATCTCTATTTTGCTCGCCAACGACAGGTGTAGAAAGAACGCCACCAGCCCTTATTGCAACACACGGGGCGCCTGAGTCCGCCAGGCGTTTCTGTAATTCCTTAGCTGAAGACTCTGTGGCCTCATAACCCCCAAAAGCCTCAAATCCCAACTCAATACCATCAAACCCTATTTCATTAATTTTCTTTAGAAATGTTGTTAATCCAGGTTCATCTGGAAGTCCCCACCCGGCAGGCCCGTAAAACCCTGCTGTGTATGGATATACCGTTGTCCGCCTGAAGGCATAGGCAATTTTCATAGCAACACTCCTTGTAAAAAATTAGGCGGCACTCAGGTCAAAAGATTCTTGAGCCAAATCCACAATATATTCACTTATAGTCAGCGAAGAGGTAGCCCCAGGTGACGGAGCACTAAGTACATGTATAGCATTCGCTGAGGCCTCAATCGCAAAATCTTGTAACAACCCACCGTTTGAATCTATCACTTGAGCTCTTACCCCAGCCCCAGGATCTCCCAAATCATCACCGGTAATTTCAGGCATTAATTTTTGCAAAGATTTCACAAAGACTCCTCTAACAAGAGACCTATATTGTTCATGCATACCAACTTTCCAATATTTGGCAGACATCTTCCAGAAACCTGAATACGAGAGAGTCCCCAAGGTATCTTTTAAATTCACATCTGTTTTTTTGTAACCTTCTCTCGCAAATGCAAAGACTGCATTCGGACCTGCCTCAACACTTCCATTTATTCTCCGAGTAAAATGAACTCCTAGAAATGGCATACTGGGGTTTGGAACCGGATAAATCAAACCTTTAACCATATGTTCTTTCTCAGGAATAATTGAAAAGTATTCCCCTCTGAATGGGACAATTTTCACTCCCACGTCAACTCCCATCATTCTGGCTACAGTATCGGCATGAAGACCGGCACAATTTAAGACATATTTTGCAACAACCGTGCCTGATGTAGTCTCCAGGTAAACCAGACCATCTTTATTTTCGATAGAAATCACCTCAACATTCGTCAGAAGATCCCCTCCATTCTCCCGCATACGAGTAGCGTACGCCTGAGAAACTTCAAAATAATCTATTATGCCTGTGTTTGGAGATAATATTGCTTTAACTCCTGCAGAATATGGCTCGATCTCTTTTATTTCCTCCTGATCAACCATTCTCAACCCTTCAGCGCCATTTTCCGTCCCACGCTTAAAAAGTTCCTCAAGTTGTGGAATCTCCGAATCGTCTGTAGCAACGATCAGTTTCCCGCACATGTCATAAGGTATTCCATATTCGTTACAAAAATCTCGGAGAAGCTTTCCACCGGTAGAGCAGAAATTTGCCTTCTGACTACCCGGCGCGTAATAAATCCCTGCGTGGATTACACCACTGTTGTGACCTGTTTGATGTTGAGCCACTTCTTTTTCTTTTTCCAAAACCGCAACCTTTAAATTTGGGAAGTCTTGTGTCAGCTTCATCGAAGTGGCAAGCCCGATGATGCCCCCGCCGACAACAACCACATCATATTGTTTATCGATCGTACCCATTCACTCACCTATTTAAAGTGTCTTAAATTTAAAGAAGACCAAGTGCCGAGGATTTTAGCATGTCATGAGCACAGTGGTGTTTGTCACCGATATTAAGCGTAAAATATTTCTTGACATATAAATTATGGAAACCTTTCCTCAGGAGTTTTTTTTGTCTATACCAACGCTTACCGACGTGATAGCCGCCCAAAAAAGGATACAAAATTACATTACTAGAACTCCTCTTCATCGACATCTAGCGTTAGAAAAAATAGTTGGGACAGAAATGTATGTAAAACATGAAAATCACCAAAAATTGGGAGCTTTCAAGGTCAGAGGTGGGGTTAATCTTCTCGCCCAAATGGAACCTCAAGACTTAAAAAAAGGTGTTTCAACAGCCTCAAGTGGCAACCATGGCCAGTCCATAGCTTATGCTGCAAATATATTTGGAGCGAGAGCATTTATAGCTGTCCCTGAAATAGCTAATCCCGGTAAAGTGGAATCAATGCGCAATTTGGGTGCAGAAGTGATTCATTACGGCGAGCATTTTGGCATAGCAGATCAATACATGAGAGATCTATCGAAAGAAAAAGGCTACAAATATATAAATGCTGTGGAAGAAACCCAACTTTACGCAGGTGTGGGAACCTACACACTTGAAATAATAGAAGATCTGCCTGAGGTTGACATAATAATTGTGCCTGTGGGAGGAGGAAGTGGCGCTTGTGGCACCTCTATTACAGCCAAATCCATTAACCCAAAAATAGAAGTTATAGGCGTTCAATCCGAACGGGCGCCAGCAGCCTACAATTCTTGGAAATCAGGTGACTTAGAACAGGCTGAAATGAGCAGTATAGCGGAAGGTTTGGCAACCAATAAGGGCTACGAACCTGCACAAACAATTTTGAGAGAGATGCTGGATGATTTTATTCTTGTTTCTGATGAAGAAATGGAAGATGCCATCATTTTGTACCTGGAACATACACGAAATTTAGTGGAGCACGCGGGAGCTGCAAGTCTAGCAGCAGCCATTAAAATAAAAGAAAGATTGAGAAATAAAAAAGTGGTCATAATAGCAAGTGGTGGAAATCTATCAATGGAGCATTTGCTCCGTGCCATCGAAAGGTACAAAGATTAGTTATGGTGAATCCTATCAAGCCAGCAATTACTTATTTCCCTGAATTCGAAACCCTCTATATGTTGATTGCAAGCGAGATTGATGGTCTGTCTGAAGAACAGTTGGATTACACTTCAGATGTTTGGGAATGGGCCGGATGGAGCATTCGCAATCAAGTCAGCCACATGGCATCGTTAATTCCAAGGTGGCTAGTTTTAAGGTGGGGGTCAACCCTTTTCCCTCTAGAAGACCATGGAGTCGAAAATATTGAAGAGATATCCCAATCGAAATCAGATAGGCGTCTTGATGACGAAGTTTATTGGAGAATCGAAGACATAAGCCTTATGCTGAAGAAGTTCATTGATTTGGCTATACGAGTACTCTGTGATAATTCGCTTGAGTTTATGGCTTCTCAAAAAATCGATAGAGATGCCACTCCCCAGTGGGAGATGATGGCAAAAGCTCATCCCAATGGGGTGACTTCAGAAGGGATCCCCGCAAAGGGTTCTATGACCCTTGAAGCCACGATGCGACACATTTATTTTGAGGAAGTAACCCACTTATACAATATTCAACGCTTAAAAAAAGCCCAAGGATTGATCCCAAAAATGGTGGTGCCAAATGTGGGATACTGGACCCTAGACGGATGGGATCGCAGCCAACCTTAAATAGGTCGCCTAAGTCGATCTTTTAATTTCCCCTGCACTTCAAAAAGCCGTTCCTTAATCGGAGAGCTAGAGTTTGAATAACCCACGAGAGCTGACGTGAAAATTAAATCTATCCCATTTAAAAAATCAGATTGAGATATGTATTCCATACCTACACTCCCTTCTGGATCTGGTATCTTCGTTGTCGCGTTATGCCAGTTGCCCAAAGGAAATGCAATCCCTGTGGTGGAATAACCATTCACCGCAAAAGCAGTAGCTTCACAAGATCCTGCAGCCATTAATTGCCTCTG
>DLRJ01000085.1:0-472 GCA_002500485.1 Dehalococcoidia bacterium UBA7891 | reverse complement strand
ATCTTGGGCAAGTAAAGATGTTTTTGCCAGAGTCAAAATGTTTTCAGCCTCGGCATCGAAGGTGTAGGAAGCGTCCCCTGTCCGTATGACTGGTCCCATACCCTGTTCGACTCCAGGAATAACCGAGCTAGTTTCAACAGATACCACAAAAGTATTTGAAGGTATAGTCCGCTCGGCTGCGATTAGCCCAGCTCCTACCAAGCCTACTTCTTCAGCTCGAGTAAAAATCCCGAAAATATCGGTCTCTAAAGACTCTCGGTTTAATTGGATTAATGAAGCCATTATTGAAGCACACCCAGCAAGATCATCTAATGCCCGCATTTCTATTTGGTTGTCAGACAGGCTAAAATCAGGCAAGTTGAACGTTATTGGAGTTCCAACAGCCAATTTTATTTCAGAAACTACCTTTACTTCCCCTTCGCTACCTTCACACCAAGGTTCAATACGACATGGATGTCTATTATTTTCCTGA
>DLRJ01000003.1 GCA_002500485.1 Dehalococcoidia bacterium UBA7891 | reverse complement strand
GTCAATCCCAGCATATCAGGCATGATCATAGAGGCTCTGGACCATGTTTTTATCACTTCTCTACTATTTGATTTAACTGCTTGGTCAATTTTTTTTGCCAACTTTGGGTGCACGTACGGCCCTTTCTTTATTGAACGCGACATTTAGCTACACCTCTCGATAATTTACCTGTCATATCTTCTTCTTACTATGAATTTGCTGGAATTCTTTTTCTTTTTCCTAGTCCGGTATCCAAGCGCAGGTTTACCCCATGGGGTTTTTGGCCCAGGCATACCTATCGGAGACCTACCTTCACCGCCCCCGTGTGGATGAGCGTTTGGAGCCATTGCAACCCCTCGCACCTCTGGCCTTCTACCCAAGTTCCTCTTCCTGCCAGCTTTCCCAAGTTTCACATTTTTCTTGTCTAGGGCACTCAATTGACCAACCGTTGCCATGCACGCACTTAAAACATTTCTCATCTCTCCGGACGGTAATCGCAGTAAGGTGTACTTCCCCTCACTAGCCAATACCTGTGCATAGCCACCCGCACTTCTCACAATCTGCCCGCCTTTCCCTTTGGTCAATTCGACATTGTGTACCAAGGTTCCTGAAGGTATTTTTTCTAATGGCAATGCATGGCCTGGGCGAATATCAGCATCATCACCAGACCTAACTGGGTCTCCTACGTGAATTTCATTTGGGGCCAAAATATATCGCCAATCACCGTTCTCAAATTTAATAAGCGCTATTCGGCAGGAACGGTTAGGATCGTATTCAATAGTCTCAACGGTCCCCGGCACACCATAATTATCTCTTTTAAAATCAATCACCCTATACCGTCTTTTATGACCACCACCACGATGTCTTACTGTTACACGTCCGCTGGAATTTCTTCCACCTGTTTTCTTTAAAGGTCTAACTAAGTTTTTTCGCGGCTTTCTTTCCGTTATATCGTCAGTACTCTGGAGTACTAACCCCCTTTGGCCCGGGGTTGTTGGTTTTCTAGTTTTTAGTGGCATTAAACTCCCTCAAACAAAGTTATGGAATCCCCAGGGGCCACAGAAACAATCGCCTTTTTCCAGGAGCGTTTTTGGGAGAATTTGGGACCAAAGCGTTTCATTTTTCCTTTCACGTTCATGGTGTTGACGTTAATTACCGTGACTCCGAAAACTTCCTGGACTGCCTCTTTGACTTCCAGTTTAGTAGCAGTTTTGGCGACCTCGAATACATAACGACCATCTTCCTGCATCAGTGTAGATTTTTCAGTAATCAAGGGTCGTTTTAGAATCGCGTATTTATGGTGCTTACTCATCTCTGCTTACCTTTTATTCCCAGTCTGAGGGCAGTAACTTTATATTTTGCAGCTGTTCCCGAACTTCCAGATAAGACTTCTCTCCAAAACTTTGTATAGCCATAAGTTCCACTTTGGATAGAGCGATCAGGTCACTGATTTCTGTAACGCTTGCTTGCAGCAATATATTTCTAGTTCTGGTTGAAAGATTGAGATCTTCTACCGAAGTTATACTGACTTCTTCTACAGCGACTTCTTCCACCGGATCTTCGACAATTGGAGGTTCAGGATGAACTTCTTCTTTCTCCACATCAATTTCTTCACCTGAAGAATCGCTTGAAGGGCTTTCCCCTCTATATACTCCCCCCCATAACTCTTCGATCCTTCTTACTGCATCAACTGTAATTATTAATTGCTTTTTATTAAGTAACTCTAATGTGTTGAGTACTTGCACTGGTAAGGTTCTTACTCCACCAACATTTCCTGCTGATTGAACCAATTTCTTATTTGGTCCATCAGTCACTATCAAAGCTGATTTCGAGATGTTCAAATCAGAAAGTATCGACACAATTTCTTTCGTCTTTCCTTCCTTCAATTCTAGTGAATCAAGAAGAAGTAAATCTGAATGGCGGGCCTTATCAGACAAAACTGACAGCAATGCCAAACGCCTCATCTTCTTCGGAGTCCGTTTCCTGTAGCTTCGCGGGGAAGGACCAAAGGCTCTTCCACCACCAACCCACACAGGGGAACTAGTAGAGCCCTGCCGCGAACTTCCTGTGCCTTTTTGTGGTCGAGGTTTGGCTCCGCCGCCTGACACTTCTGATCTAGTTTTGGTTTTGGCTGTGCCTTGCCTCTTGTTGGCCAACTGGCCAACCATTACCTGATGAACCAAAGCCGATTTAACCGGCACCCCAAATACATCATCACGAACTTCCAAATCGCCAGCATTCTCTCCCTGAATATTTTTTATTTGAAGTTTCACTACTTTTAACTCTTTGTATTCGATTTAGATATAAGTAACACAGAATTACGATGCCCCGGTACAGCACCTTTCACCAACAGAAGATTCCTCTCGGCATCTACCATTACAACATCCAAATTTTTCACGGTCACCTTGTCTCCACCCATTCGACCCGCCATTCTCATTCCTTTAATGACACGCCCCGGAGTTGTCCCAGCCCCAATTGATCCTGGAGCTCTATGCCTATCAGACTGACCGTGAGTTTTGGGTCCTCCTCGAAAGTTATATCTTTTGACGCCCCCCTGAAAACCTTTTCCCTTTGAAACCCCTGTGACGTTAACTTTTTCCCCCACCTCAAACATTTCCACATTAATTTGAGACCCGAGCTCTAAATTTTCATAGTCTTCAGACTTTGTCTCTCTGAGGTGCCGGAATAGGTCACCACCTGCCAGCGCCAAATGACCCTTCTTTGGTCTATTTGACTTTTTAACTTTCTCAAATCCGAGTTGAACGCTTTGGTATCCATCTTTTTTTAAGGATTTGATCTGTGTGATGGTACAAGGACCGGCTTCAATAGCTGTAACTGCGTGAGCTGTACCGTCCTCATAAAAATACTGGGTTCCCCCAATGACCTTACCTATTATCCCTACAATTGACATCTTTCTGTACCTACAATTTGATTGATATGTCCACACCAGCAGGCATGTCCAAATTAGTCAATGAATCTATCGTTTTAGATGTAGGGTTATGTATATCGATAAGTCGATTATGGGTCCGCATCTCAAAATGTTCCCGAGAATCTTTATCAATATGGGGCGCCCGTAACACACAAAACCGTTTAATAGCAGTGGGTAGTGGCACCGGACCGGCAACCCTAGCCCCAGTCCTTTCCGCCGTTTCAACTATTTGACCTGCGGACTGATCCAAAATTCTATGATCAAATGCTTTCAATATAACTCTGATTTTTTGGGCGTTTTGTACCATTTCTTAAATGTCCTAAGTGGCCTGAGCTTCTACAACTGACTCAGGAGCTTCCAAATATTTTTCGAATTCCATAGAATACCCTGCCCTTCCTTGAGTGATAGAGCGTAAATCATTTGCGTATCCAAAGCTCTCAGCCAACGGAAGAGATGCTTTAACAATTTGAGTGTCCCCTTGAGCATCGATACTCTCCACCCCAGCCCTTCTCCTACCCAAGTCTCCGATTACTTCTCCCAAATAATCTTCAGGGGTAACAACTTCCAATTTCATCACAGGCTCCAAAACGACTGGGCCGCACCTGTCAATAGCTGTTCTGGTCGCCATTGAGCCAGCAATTTCAAAAGAAACTTTGGATGAATCAACATCGTGATAAGTACCATCAATAAGCCTGACTAGAAGATCTATTACTGGGAATCCCGACTTAGGCCCATTTTTCAACGCACCCCTAACACCATCTTCCACTGAGGATATAAATTCCGTCGGAATAGATCCTCCCCTGATACGGTTTTCAAACTGTATCCCCTCGCCTCTTTCCAGTGGCTCCATCTCAATGATGACGTGCCCGTACTGACCATGACCTCCGGATTGCCTTACAAATTTTCCTTCAGCAGTTGTAGTTTTTCTAATAGTCTCCCTGAATGCAACTCTAGGTTTTCCAACATTGGCTTCGACTTTAAATTCTCTCTTCATACGGTCAGTCAAAATTTCAAGGTGCAATTCACCCATACCTGACATAACGGTCTGCCCGGTTTCGTCATCATAAACAATTGTGAAAGTAGGATCTTCATCAGATAATTTGACCAATGCATCAGACAACTTATCCTGATCTACCCTAGCTTTGGGTTCAATTGCAACAGAAACAACCGGATCTGGAAATTCAATCTTTTCTAATAAGATTGGGTCTTGTATCGAGCTGATGGTCTCACCAGTCGTAGTGTCTTTCAAACCAATTGCTGCAGCAATTTCCCCTGCAAAAACTTCTTCGACATCTTCCCTTTGATCTGCGTGCATTTTAACTATTCTGCCGAGCCGCTCCCTGTCTCCTGTCACAGTATTCAAAACACTCGTCCCTGACTTAGCTGAACCGGAATAGACACGGAAATAAACAAGCCTACCGATAAAGGGGTCCGTCACAGTTTTGAAAGCAAGCGCGGAGAACGGTTCATCGTTGTTGGCGTCTCTTGCGATCACATCATCAGTCCCTGGCTTCACACCTTCAACAGGGGGAACATCCAAAGGTGAAGGTAAATATTCTCCAATTGCATCTAACAGAGGCTGAACACACTTGTTTTTTAGGGCTGTTCCACAAAGAACAGGAACAACCTTGTTAGAAATGGTTACACTCCGTATAGCTGCTTTAAGTTCTTCCTCCGAAATATCCTCTTCAAGAAGAAATTTTTCCAGCAGATTATCGTCTTGTTCTGCTATCTTCTCAATCATTTCTGATCGTCTAACCTCAAATTCTTCGGCGAACTCATCTGGGACTCCACCTTCCGTCATCGTGCCCTCATCATCGAATGTGAAAGATCTACCTTCCACAAGATCAATGACCCCATAAAATTGATCCTCACTTCCCATCGGTATCTGTATCGGGACAGGGTTCGCCTTTAACCTCTGCACTATGGTGCTAATCGCGTGGTAGTAATCACCACCCACCTTATCCATTTTATTTATAAAACAAATGCGAGGCACTTGATATTTATCAGCTTGTCTCCACACAGTCTCGGACTGAGGTTGAACTCCAGCTACGGAATCAAACACAACAATGCCACCGTCCAAAACCCTAAGGCTCCTTTCTACTTCAGCGGTAAAATCCACGTGTCCAGGGGTATCAATAATATTTAAATCCCAATCTTTCCATTGCGTTGCTGTAGCGGCAGAAACTATGGTTATTCCCCTCTCTCTTTCTTGGTCCATCCAATCTGTAGCTGTATTTCCGTCATCAACCGTACCCAATTTGTGGATGCGGCCGGAAAAATATAAAACTCTCTCTGACACAGTTGTTTTACCTGCGTCAATATGGGCAATAAAACCAATATTTCTAGTTTGTTTTAGGGACTTTTGTGCCACTGTCTGTATCCTTCATTAGGCATTATTCAATAGGGATTAGTAAATCGATCACCAGCGATAATGCGCAAAGGCCCTGTTAGCCTCCGCCATCCTGAAAACCTCTTCTTTACGCCTCACAGCTGCTCCCTGTCCCCTAGAGGCATCCAATAATTCGGCTGACAACTTCTCTGACATTCCCCTACCTGACCTTTGCCTAGCACCAGTAACAAGCCATCTCATGGCCAAAGCCATACGCCGTGCCGGCCTTACTTCGGCGGGCACTTGGTAGTTGGCTCCCCCAACTCTTCTAGAACGAACCTCAATCATAGGAGTAGCATTTCGAATTGCTTGCTCGAAAACCTCGAATCCAGATCTGCCTGCCTCTTTCTCTGCATTATCTATGGCAGAGTAAACAATTTTTTGGGCAACTGTTTTTTTACCATTGGACATGACATTATTTATAAACTTGGCTAGATCCACACTATTATATTTAGGATCCGGCAAAATCTTTCTTATTTCCGCTCTTCTTCTTCTCGCCATATAACTTCTCTGAACTGATACCTTAATTTACGATAAGTGTCTATCAATCAACTTAATTTTCTTCTATTCGAGTTCCGTACTTACTACGACTTCTCTTCCGATCCTGTACTCCAGCTGTGTCTAAAACCCCTCGTACGACGTGATACCGTACCCCTGGCAAATCCCGAACCTTACCCCCTCTTATCAAAACAACGGAGTGTTCCTGCAAATTATGTCCCTCTCCCGGGATATAGGCGGTGACCTCCATTCCGTTGGTCAGTCTTACCCGAGCCACCTTCCTTAGGGCCGAATTCGGTTTCTTAGGTGTCTGAGTCCTCACTTGCACACATACCCCCCGTTTATGTGGAGAGCGTGCCCCTCGGTTACCCTTATTCTTCAGAGTATTCCAGGTGAGATCTAACGCAGGTGCCGTATTTTTCCGTACCTTTTTGCGCCTCTTCTTCCTAATAAGTTGATTAACCGTAGGCATATAATTTCCTGTTTTTTTGTCTCTTTTTTTGACCGAAAACAGCCACCGCTTTTAGGGGCGACAAGGAATAATTATATCTTTGGACAAAATGTGTGTCAACGATTACAAAGTCTAAAATTTACGAACAAATTAGAGTCTGAGGTGCGTTCGTAAATCAATACCAAATAACTTGAATCGTGTAACTCTAAGTTCAGCTCCTAGTATTTAAGCCCTCAGGGAGAGTAATTCTCATTGTTTTATCTCTCACACATACCTCACCCACAACTGAGCCAATCGCTGGTATTAAAATATCTTTATCCATTGAGTTACTTACAACGTAAACGTCATTAGCTCCTGTTTCTATAATCTCTGTCACCGCTCCCAATTCCGCATTGTTTTGGTCCAAAACTACCATCCCAATAATCTCATGATGGAAATAGGTGTTTTCTGAATTTAAGTCTTCAGATTCTTGAGAGTCAATCTTCAATGCACATCCTATATATTTCTCAGCAGCCTCTCGGCTTTCTATACCAGCTAACTCTACAATCAATCCTTTTTTATCATTAAAAACATTACCTATTATCCTCGGTAGATCATCAAGTTGTACGAACTGACCTTTTGAAAATCTCTCTGGAAAATCAGATAGAGACTCGACTCGTAATTGACCTCGGAGGCCTCGGATACCCCGTATTATCCCGACTGTAACTAAGTCATTATCCATATAAAACCAACCATGCGAATATTTTCGAAGGTGTTGTGACCCAACTCTACTGATCTTTGGGGAACATGGAACGTGAGGTGTTTATTCGATCTCCAGACTGACATGCAATCCGTTCTTGACTGCTGCTACCCGCAACAAGCTTCTTATCGATTGGGCTACTCTACCTTGTCGTCCAATCACTCGACCTTTGTCATCAGGATGAACCTGCAATATATAAGCGACGTCTCCGTCATCTTTCTCACTTGAGGAAACTACGACGTCATCTGGATACGACACAATAGATTTAGCTATGTACTCTATAAGTTCTTTCATATTAACTAGAAATGGGGAGAAATTTAAATTGCATTCGAGAAAATTTACGCTTCTGCCCCGTCTTCTGATTCTCCATTGCCACTTGAAACCTTTTCAATTATTCTTTTTACGGCATCGGAGGGCTGAGCTCCCTGACTAATCCATTTCTGTGCCTTTTCAGTATCAACAACCATTTCCGGAGGATCAAAACGGGGATTATAGTGCCCCAGGTATTCGACAAAGCGCCCATCTCTCGGCTTGCGAGAATCTGCTACAACTATTCGATAACTTGGTTGGTTTTTGGAGCCTGTCCTTCTAAGCCTAATTCTAAGCATGACAGTTACTCCTGATTATTCTTAGCATCGTTGAGATGCTTGATAAGTCTTGATTTCTTTCTAGACACCGTATTTCTATGCATCGCACCCTTCCCAGCAGCTTTATCCAAGGCCACTACTGCCCCCTTTGCAGCTACTTCAGCACCCTCTATGTCCCCATCGGCAATCATCCTCCGCGTCCTCGTAACCAAATTTCTGGCCCGTGATCTTAAGGGTTGGTTGATACTCTTCTTTCTTTCACTAACCCTAAAAGCTTTTGCGCTTGGCACTTTAATCGAGTCTCCTATTGCATTTTCTAAAAACTAATTTTCAATATCATTTCGGGAATCAATATTCCTCAGCCGGGTAACCCCATCAACACCATTAACAGCCTCTAATTTCGTGTACAGATGTCCAAGCTGATCAATCCCATTTGTGTATACCGTCAGCGAAATGACGCACCTATCATCGTACTCTTCAGAATTAATATTGGCAATATTAATTCGTTCATTAGATACCACTGACGTAACGTCTCCCAACAATCCGACACGGTCCCAACAATCCAATTGAATTCTCACAGGGTACAAAGTCCTGGATTCTCCCCAATCCACTGGTACTATCCTATCCAGTTCATCTTCTGAGATTATGTTTGGGCACGATTTTCTATGTACAGTGACACCTCGTCCCCGGGTAATAAAACCGGTGATTTCATCCCCCATAATTGGATTACAGCATCTAGCAATATTGGTTAACAGATCTCCTACACCAAGAACCTGCACCCCTGAAGCTGGTCCCTTTTTAGGGGGTGTCAATCGGGTAAGCCCATCAGGAAGTTCAGACTTCAACGATATTCTAGATATCAATTTAGCTGTTGATAAAGAACCGCCACCCAAATCGGCAAACATATCATCAACAGCTTTGTACCTAAACATTTCCACTACTATTTCCGGAGTTACGTCCAAATCCAATCTTGCTAATTGTTTCTGGAATACTTCTTTCCCACGCTCTATATTTGTTTGGCGTTCTTGTCGGTTAAACCATTGACGCATCTTGGCACGTGCTGAAGAAGTTTTAGCATATCCTAGACTAGGGTTAATCCAATCTAAGCTTGGTCCCCTAGTGATCTTGCTGGTCATTATCTGAATTGTGTCACCGTTTTGTAGATGATAATTCAGAGCCACCAATTTGCCATTCACTTTCGCTCCAACACAACCATGCCCAATATCCGTATGAATTCTGTAAGCAAAATCAAGTGGGGTAGAACCGGTGGGAAGTTCTATAACCTCCCCATTAGGTGTATAAACAAAAACCTGATTCTGAAAAATATCCGTTTTGAAAGATTCTACAAATTCTACTGCTCCACTCACATCACGTTGCCATTCTAAAAGTTGCCGCAACCAAGTCATTTTCTCTTCAAACTGAACATCAAGTTCCCCAGTTTCTTTGTAGAGCCAGTGGGCTGCCACCCCATATTCGGCTACCTGATGCATATCATACGTTCGAATTTGAATTTCCACTGGGGATGATTCTTCGCACAAAACGGCAGTGTGGAGAGACTGGTAAAGATTGTCTTTAGGATTGGCTATATAGTCATCGAACTGTCCAGGCAGGGGCCTCCATTTAGTATGAATTACTCCAAGAGTGCCGTAACAGTCTTTCACTTCATTTACTAGGATACGTACAGCAAAAAGGTCATATATCTCACTGACCTCTCTGTTGGATTCATGATACCTTTCTGACTTCTTGTGAATGCTATATATGTGTTTAGGCCTTCCATATATATCCGCTGTTATGCCAGCTTTGTCTAGTTCAGATTTTACTATTTCTACCACTTTGGCAATATACTCTTCCCGCTTACCACGTTTGGAATTCAACCGAAGGGAGATCTGCTTATATGCATCAGGATCTATTTGCTGGAAAGATAAATCCTCAAGCATCCATTTTATTTCCCAAATGCCCAACCTATGAGCCAAGGGAGCATATATTTCCAAAGTCTCTTTGGCCATTGCCTCTCGGCGAATTTGAGGTAGTGACCCAACAGTCCGCATGTTATGTAGCCTATCGGCTAGCTTGATTAAGACCACCCTCACATCCTCAGCCATCGCCATAAGCATTTTTCTCAGGGTTTCTGCTTGAGCAATGTCCTCTAATGAAATCTCCTCGAAAGCACTCTGGGATCCAGGCAAAAACTGGGAATCTCCCATTACCTCCGCCTTGGTAAGCTTTGTAACTCCATCCACTAATCCTGCAACGTCACTCCCAAATTCCATGGAAAGTTCAGCAAACGTTACATCACAGTCTTCCAAAACATCGTGAAGTAGAGCGGCGGAGAGAGCGTTTGCATCCAAGCGAAGATCAGCCAAAAAAAGGGCCGTCTGTTTTGGATGTTCGAAAAATTCCTCTCCGGAAAGTCGGCTCTGACCAGCGTGCGCTTTTTCGGCAAAAGCATAGGCCTTAGCCACTAACTCTACCTTGTCAGAAGCAAGGTAATGCCCCATTTTTTCATATAAGGCATCATCGACAATTACATTCCCGACATTAACCATGGAGCGAAACTCTCCAAACTATTGGTCACCAAACAAACCAAGACATTACTTGGCTTGCTCCTCTCGTTCCCCATTTGTCTCTACTGAAACATATTTTGAAAGTTGGCAAATTATATCGCAACTTGAGCAGTATGACGAAGCCACTCTGATCTTAATTTTTAATATAAAATGGTTGGGTTCCAAAATAGAGGGAGATGAAATGGAATTCCAAGCCCCACGAGGTACCACTGATGTATTACCAAATGATCAAAGATATTGGCGCTACGTAGAAAACACCGCTTCACAGGTTGCTGAAAGCTTCGGATATAGAAGAATTGATACACCTGTTTTTGAAGATACCAATCTGTATATTAGAAGCATTGGTGATTCAACAGACATAGTGGAAAAGGAAACCTACACCTTTAGTGATAGAGGAGGGGATTCACTAACCCTTAGACCGGAGGGTACAGCTTCTGTTTGTCGAGCCTACATGCAACACGGTATGCATAACATGCCCCAACCAGTGAGACTTTTCTATCTTTGTCCAAATTTCAGATACGAAAGACCTCAGGCCGGCAGGTTCAGAGCCTTTCACCAATTTGGCATAGAGGCCTTTGGCGAATCAGATCCCTATATTGATGCCGAAGTTATAGAAGTTTCTTGGAGATTTCTAACAAGTGTAGGCATCGATGATATTTCTCTAAGGATCAACAGTATTGGCGACTCGAACTGCAGACCAAAATACGTTGATGCTTTGCAAACCTACTATCAAAATTACTCCCAATCTCTCTGTCCCGATTGTGTAAGGCGATTGGAGACCAATCCTCTTCGTCTTTTGGATTGCAAAATGGAATCTTGCCAACCAGTGATTCAATCTGCTCCGAAAAGTACCGAATATCTTTGCCCTCCGTGCAATGCTCACTGGGTCCAGCTCCAAGAATATTTAGAAACCACTGGTATAGGATACGAAATTGACAACACCCTTGTCCGAGGCCTGGATTATTATTCAAGAACTGTTTACGAAATAACCCCTCCTACGGAAAGAAGGACCAATGTTATAGCCGGAGGAGGCCGCTATGATGGTCTGCTAGAACAATTGGGAGGCCCAACAACACCTGGCATAGGTTTTGGAATGGGAATAGAGCGAGTGATCGAAAACATTAGAAGGCTTGAAATAAATATCGCATCTAATCCCAAACTAAGCATTATGTTTGCACACATCGGAGAAGGAGCTAAAAAAGAAGCCATTAGCCTATCATCTCAAATAAGACGATTAGGAAAAGAAGCTTTTGTCGGCCCTTCAAGGGGATTAAGAAGTCAAATGCGATATGCATCTCACATGAATTCATCCCACGTAATAATCATTGGGGATGATGAATTATCCACGGGTTTATACACTCTGAGAGATTTGAGCAAAGGTGATCAAACCGAAATTACTGCGGATGGAATTTTAAATTTTGTTAAAACCCATGACATTGGCCAGAAGGTAGATTAAATGCTTCAAAACGACCCCTCAGTCTTCGAAATGATTTCACAAGCTCAAGAATACATGCAAGAAAACGAAATTGATGGCTGGCTTCTCTATGACTACAGGGGAATGAATCCCATTTTATGGGACGCCATTGGTTACATATCAAATGTAACTAGACCATGCTGGCTATGGATACCTGCAAATTCTGATCCTAAATTCATTGTAAGTTTTGTAGATCAAAATAGGTTTGAACATATAGGAATAAAAGCGGAATTCTGGGTAAGCCGGGAACAAATGATTGACTCCTTGAAATCTCACCTACCTCAACACGGAAAAGTTGCTATGGAATACTCACCAATGGGAGTTTTACCTAGAGTCGCAAAAATTGATGGCGGCACCTTAGAGCTAATTCGAAGTCTGGGGGTTGAAGTTGTTACATCAGCTAATTTAATTCAATACGCTACACAGAGATGGTCTGACAAAGAGCTGGATTCGCATTTAAAGGCCTCTGAAATTTTGACCACTACAGTTAAAGAAGCATTCAACTTCATTAGTGAAAACTTAGATACTAACCTAACGGAATTCGAGGTTGCTGAATTTATACGAAATCGGTTCACAAAAAGTAATCTTATAACTCCCGATGGCCCAGTCGTAGCTATAAACAACCATGCAACGGACCCTCACTTTGAGCCCACAGAAGCTAATTCTTCAACAATGAGTAAGGGAGATTGGGTCTTAATTGACTTATGGGGAAGAATAGGAGATGAACCCTCTGTTTGTGCCGATATAACCTGGACAGCATTCATAGGTGACGAGGTACCGAAAAAACATCTAGAAGTATTTAACACCGTCATAGGCGGTCGCGATGCTGCAGTTACTCTGCTAGAAAAAGCCTATCATGAGGGAAGAGAGCTACAGGGTTGGGAAGTTGATGCTGAAGCTAGAAGGTACATAGATAACATGGGATATGGCAAATATTTCAGTCATAGATTAGGACATAGTCTAGGCAGAGAGGCACATGGAAATGCCGTCAACCTAGATGGATGGGAAACCATCGACACCCGCACTATAAGCCCAAAAATCGGATTTACCATAGAACCCGGCATATACATACCTGGGGAATTTGGAGTCAGGTCTGAAATCGATTTGTTCTATTATGAAACTGGGCCCACAGTCACTACTGAAAGACAAACGTCGCCGTATCTAATTCAGGTATCATGAAATCATATTACTTGATTTCAGTGAGCTTGTTGTTGGTTAATTGTCTTAGGCAATTTCAATCCAGCCAAAATTGCTGTGGATATCAAGGCGACAACTCCGCTGAAAATGAAACAACTTTTGATACCTAAATCAGTGTCAGATAAAAGCCCGGCTATCACTGGTCCTACAGTCCCCAAAAAACTTGCCCCATAAATTAACGAGACTACAGTGGATTGTGCCCTTCCTTTTGCAACGTCCATGGCTGCTGCAATAAATATCGTGTGGAGTGAATATACAAAGGCACCCATTGCCAACACATTGAGAACGAGTTGGACACCATCATCAGCAACACTAAGAGTCAAATAGAGAACTCCTAGGAGAGACATTGCAGGCACTAGCACAATTTTCCTTCCGTATTTATCCGACAACCAACCCATAATAGGTTGCGCAACAATTCCAGTTGCCTGTGCGCCTGCAATGAAAAGTGCTGTTGTGATTGCATCTTTCCCAAGTGTATCAATCAAATACACCGGCAAGAATGCAACGATCGTCGCTTGAGCCATGGACCGAAAAGCAGTAACAAAGATAAGGCCTAGCATGATTTTATCTTTGAGCAATAAGCCAACATCCCCAAAATAATCTCTTAGTGATGCAGTATCACTATCAACAGTTGGAATATTTCTCATCATCAAATAAACAAGTACAGCGAATAATAAGGCTGGGAAAACACTGATTTTAAGAACTTCATTCCATTGGAAAGCTACTAAGTAAGTAAGCGATATAATTGAGGCTGTTTTTACAGACTCAGTCGTTAGCAACCCAACCACAATAGGTCCAAGCATTTCCCCAACAGAACCACCTGTACCATGCAGGGATATAGCAAATCCTCTTCGGTCTGGAAATTTCCTCGACAATGAGGCTATTGCTGGTGGGTGATATAGAGATGGCCCAATGCCAACCAATAGCATCACAGCCAATACCCACCAAAAGCTGGGTGCAAACCCGAGAAGGAAATACGATATACCCATCATGCTCAGAGAGATAAAAAGCATTAGTCCGGCTCTGTTTGCAAACCTCTCCCCTAAGTACCCTGCAACCATAGTTGTCGCGCCACTCGTCCCTCTGCCAACACTAGTAATAACGCCGTATTGTGTGTTTGATAAACCTAAGTCACCTTTCATTAATGTCAAAAGAATAGGCAAAGCTGAATTGAATACATGCTTGACGGCGTGTCCCAATGTAACGGTTACGGCTAATTGGTTTCTTCCTTTCCGCAATTCGGGGCTTACTTCAACAGACTCCATTTAACTCTCCAAGAACTCAGTGGCCAAAACCGGTGAATCATAACATCTCGTGATGGACATTCAATGAATTCCCGATTCTTCAGATTTCCAATGTTCATAGAAATGATTAAGAGGTCCGTGGCCATTCCCGATCTGTAAATCATGCCTAATTGAGCCGGTTACAAAAGCTTTTGCTTCACTAACAGAATTTCTTGTCGATAACCCTTTAGCAATACCAGCAGCGATTGCGGATGCGAAAGTACAACCAGTACCATGCGTGTTGAGTGTGTTGACTCTTTTAGTCGTGAACAGATGAAAGGATGTCCCATCATAAAATATGTCGGTAGCTGGTCCTTCATTTATATGACCACCTTTGACCACGGCTGTTTTACAACCCATTTCTACCAGTTTGACAGCAGCAGCTTTCGCACTATTCACATCTACAACATTTATACCTGTAATGGCAGTAGCTTCCGGCCCATTTGGAGTAACGACTAACGCAATTGGAATGAGTTCTGTTTTTAAAGCTTCTATAGCTTCATCCTGTAATAACGTATCACCACCTTTTGCGACCATAACAGGATCAACAACTACATTCTCGATTTGATGTTGGGATAACTTCCCTACCACAGCTCTGATTATTTCAGAACTAGACAACATACCAGTTTTAACAGCATCAGTTCCGATATCTGTCAATACAGAATCGATTTGATTTTCAATTAAAGTGACTGGCAATTCCAATATATCTTGTACCCCAGTAGTATTTTGAGCGGTTATGGCGGTTAATGCTGAAGTTCCATATACTCCATTTGCGGCAAAAGTTTTAAGATCTGCTTGAATACCGGCGCCTGCGCCAGAATCTGATCCAGCTATCGTCAAACACTTTGGGGTGGTCTTCATACGTGCCGTCATTGTTGATCCCCTAAATTCATCTTCGTTTAAACATCAAACCAGAGTTCATCATTGTACGCAGATTCCCAAAACAAAAATTCATATCTAAGAGCTGTGTGAAAAAGATAATCGGCCCTTTCAGCCGATATTGATGAATCATTATTTATATAATTTTCTAACCAAGACACCAAATCCCAAAGTACTTCAGGCCCATGTAGGTCTATCCATTCTCTGTAAACAGGGTTAGTCAGACTCGCTTTTTCTTCCCTCAACCGAGTACCCCAATCTAAATAGGTACCTTCGGTGACATATAACACCAGGACAATTTCATCAAAAGTACCTTCCAGAGATGTCCTAACTAAAAAGTCACCAAAGGCTTGAGTAGTGGGTGAAGCCTCAACAGAAGAATAATCTTCTTCAGATGCTCCCAGCTGATTAAAAAATCGCATAAATAGGTCGTTTTCTGCGTCTAACACGCCAGTCAGAAAATCATTAAAAATCGATGCGGCTTTCAAATTTGGAGCTTTTGCAAGTGCTTGAGCTGCCATAACGACTAAATCGTTTACAAAAACATAATCTTGAAGAAAATATGCTTTGAATATACTGGGGGACAAGGACCCATCTCCCAATTGGGAAACGAACCGATGATAAGTCACCAATTCCCACAGCCCGCAATATTTTGCTTTTAGATCAGAAGTTAATGTCACTGTCCAGAACCTTTATTACTTTATTTAGCAGAAAATTCATCTGTGAAAGCAGCTTTTGGATCTAGATTTTCATTTATAATGCCTCTCACTTTCATCCAATTAGAAAAAGATACCCATCTGGCCTCTTCTTGAGTCCCAAACCTACCGTTCTTTCCCTTCCACAAATCCTGGAGCAGATCTGCCCCAGGCCTATCGATATCTTCATCTATTTCAGGGGAATATTTTTTTAAGATATCAACACCGGATTGCGGATCAGAAATTGCATCAGCGTATCCCTTTCCAACAGCACGGGTGAATTTTTCGACCACATCGGAATTTTCTGACAAATAGTTTTCACTCGTTACCATCACCAATTCGTAATAGTCGGGGACACCCCATTCTTCCATCCGCATCACATTGACAGGATGCCCTTCATTTTCAAGAAGTATGCTCTCATGAGTAAAATAAGCTCCAATAATCGCATCTACTGTTTCAGATATCATTGACGACCCCAATTCCCATCCTACATTCACTAGCTCTACATCATCTAGCCCGCTTATACCATCAGACTCAAGCATGGTATTCAAGGCATCTTCATTCCAAGGAATACCTGGATACCCTACTTTTTTCCCTTTCAGATCTTTCGGGGTTTTGTTTCCGGAAGACTGTAATGCCATCACTGAGTTCAACGGGTGCTGCACCATACCCAAAATTGAAATTATCGGAACTCCTTCTGAACGGGCTATCAGAACATCAGGTTGGTAATTCATACCAAAATCATCTGCACCTGAAGCTACCGTTTGTAAAACTGTAGAAGGATCCGATGGGGTATATATTTCAACTTCTAGGTTTTCGTCTTCAAAATAACCTTTTTCCTGAGCAATGTATAACCCAATGTGATTAGCATTTGGATACCAATCCAACGCAAGTTTGACTTGAACAATTTCTGTTGAGGGACGGCAGGAAAAATTCAAGCAAGCTAACACTGTCAGCAAGATGGATCCTATTAATTTATTTTTCATCTATCATCCTTTAGGGGTTTTATTCCGTAAATTTAATTTCTCTTTTCATGGGCCCACGGCACAAACACCCTCTCCAAATAGGTTATTAAAGCAAATAATCCTACCCCTATAAAAGATAGAATTATGATCGCTGCAAATACTCGCTCAGTTTGAAATTGTGGCTTTGATCGAATCATCAGATACCCAAGTCCTTCGCTAGAACCAACCCACTCACCGATTACCGCACCTATCACGCTGATCGCTATCGCGACCCTAAGACCCGAAAATAAATAAGGAAGCGAGGATGGGACCATAATTTTCGAAAATATTTGAGCTTTTCTTCCCCCTAATGTATGCATCAACTTTTGGATATCAGGATCGATGGATTTCATGCCATCTACAGTATTAACCACAATAGGGAAGAAACTGATCAAAGCTACCACTATTATTTTAGGTGCCAATCCATACCCAATCCAAACCAATAACATAGGAGCTATAACAATAATTGGTACAGTTTGTGAAGCGATTATAAACGGATATAAAGCTTTTTCAATTGTCTGCGAAAGACAAATAGCGGAGGCTAAAATGACCCCCACGCACAAGGCTAAAAAAAATCCCAAAATAATCTCTTCTAGGGTTACGATAGTATGCCGCATAAGCATACTGTGATCATTGTATATAGTTGTTGCCACAGAAGATGGTGAGGGTAACAGCCAACTAGGTATTTCTTGTATTTTCACAAGTAATTGCCATGCCCCAACAATTAAACATACTATTCCAAAAGCGGGGCTCCATTTGACCAACCAATTTATCATCATTTAATCCTGATCCCATAGAAAGGAAAGGATTTTAGATTTCAATTTGACAAATGAACTGTCATTGACGATCTCACGGTTTCTAGGTCTTGAATATGGCACTTTTTCTACTGAATTAATCCGGCCAGGCCGGGATGTCATCACATAAATCCTGTCCGAAAGCATAATAGCTTCATCCACATCATGAGTGACCAATAAAATAGTTTGCTGTATCCCATCCAGCAAATCCAGCAACCACAACTGCAGGCGAGACCTATTTAATGCATCGAGGGCACTAAATGGTTCATCAAGGAGAAGAATATCTGGTTCAGTCATTACAGTCCTGAGAAATGAAGCTCTTTGTTTCATACCCCCTGACAAAGTATGCGGGTAGTTTGATTCAAAGCCAGATAACCCAAAAGATTGAAAATATGGCTCAACCATTTGATAAGACTTCTTCTTTGATACGCCTTTGATTTCCAAACCAAGTATGACATTGTCTTTTACTGATCGCCATGGCAGTAAAAGGTCTTTTTGCTGCATATATCCCACTGACCCCAATCTAGAATCAAAATCCAACCCATCTATATTGATGTCCCCTTCATCAGGCTCGTCAAGACCAGCAATAATGTTAAGGAGGGTACTTTTTCCGCAACCACTCGGACCTAATACAGATATAATTTCAGATTTCTGAATCGATAAATCCACCCCGTCCAAAATTTTCAACGGGCCTCCGTCCTGACAAATGGTCTTCTCAAGACCAGCAATGCTTATGTGATTGTCTACTATTTTTTCCATTCAAGTCTAGTCTCTGATGAAAAAATCCAAAAAAAAACCGCCCACTATGTGGCGGCCAGGATATTTTGTGCTTTTTAAATTGGGATCCCTCCGCTGGCATTACCCAGATCAGGTATTTAATGGGTCGACAACATCAGCGTTGCCCTCTCAGCCTGGCCGTTCCAAGCTCCCCCAATTTGGTTTAAATTTTTAATGGTCGGATTCTAGCATAAAATTACCACAAAATATGTGATTACTGGGAAGTTTCCAATATATCGCGAGGCCGAGGAGAAGGAGGCAGTGCCATAAGAACCAATAACATGGACACAATTGAGGCTGCTGCGAATCCCAAAAAGGCCCATTCGTAACTACCCGTTCTATCGTATACAAGCCCAGATACTACTGGACCGACAATAATCCCTAACATTTGAATGCTGCTTCTGAAGCCAGAAATTGTGGCGAATGCCTTCCTCCCAAAATAGTCGGCAATAATGGACTGCGGTATGACAGAAATTCCCCCTTGAGAGATTGAATAGGCAACCAATCCGGGAATGGATGAAGACAGGGAGTCGGCTGTAGCTAGTAACACAATAGATAAGGTCATAAATAGTAGCGAAATAGCCATCATATAACGCCTATTAAAATAATCACCTAAGTAACTGAGACCGAAGCGTCCTGGAATACTAATGACGCCAACCGACCCTGCATAGGCTGCAGCCTCTATGGGGCTGGCTCCCAATCCAACAAAGTACGGAACCAGATGAAGTCCGACCCCTCCAGTAACTAGAGACCTCGCCATTATCGATAAAGATAGAAACCAGAAACTCGAAGTCTGAAGCGCCTCTCGAGCCGTGAAGTCAACTTCTAAATCTTCGTTCTTGCCGAGTTTCCCATTGGAGGTTTTCTGAGGAATTATTTGACCGTCGGGCAAGAATCCGTATTGCTCAGGCCTGTGCCTCATCAAAGCAGCGACAGGAACACCAACAAATATAACGAAAATGCCCACATAAACCGAAGCATCTCTCCAACCGTAGACATCAATAGCCCACCCCAAGGCTGGCACCAACAACCCTCCTAGTCCCACGCCGGACCACATGATCCCAAATGCCAACCCTCTTTTCCTATTGAACCAATTTGCAACAGCAGCTGAGGCAGGCACGTGCATTCCAAGACTGTTACCTAATGTTATGCCAAGAATATAAACCAACATGAATGTAAAAAGGCCACTAACCTGACTTAATAATATGAAACCCAAACCCATCACAGGTATTCCGACTAACATCAATTTTCTTGGGCCCAGTCTATCAACCGCCCACCCTTCTACAGGTCCGATAAATCCAGCTTCAAGCCTAGCCAGGGAGAACACAGCCGACACGGTGGTTCTACTCCAACCAAATTCTTTACTCAAAGGAATAATGAAATTGCCAAATCCATGAAAATTAATTCCAGATGACATGGCCATAACAAAAGCCCCACCAATGCAAATCCACCAACCATAGAAAAACTTAAATCTGTTCTGTCCAGGATTCATCGAAGTATTTGTGGTCTGATCTGAGTCAGTCGGGCTGTCTTCTTTTCTAGAGGTCAATTGTCATTATTTCAATAGTAAATATCTGTGTATTTGGAATGGAAGTTTAACATTGTCGGAATCTAAAAACTTAGAACGATGTTGCAATGAGCAAAGTTCCAATGTTCCCGAGACTAATAAATCTGGTATTCTGTGTCTGGGTGAGAATCTGTAATGACAAACTCTAATTCAAACACGACTAGGCCGAATCTATTGGCGCTATTGGAAGATCATGGACTTAGAATTACGGCCCCAAGACAGAGAATAGTAGATTACATCCATGCTGCCGCCGAATGGTTCACCGCTGAGCAAATGGCAGATGATCTATCAAATGTATCCCGAGCTACCGTATTTCGAACTTTGAAGATTCTGTTGGAAGCAAACGTTATATGCCGTCTTTCTATTCCAGGCGGAAATCCTAGATATTCACTCTCTCAGGTAGATCACCATCATCATACCGTCTGCGTATCATGTGGAAAGGTCGGAGAATTTAAAGTCTCGACTGTTGAAAAATTATTGAAAGGCATCGAATCAGACATACCCGGTTCGATTGTCGGTCATAACATAGAGTTCTACATCAAATGCGAAGTCTGTGTTTGAGAGAAAAATTTTTCATAAACGGCACAGCATAGAAAAATCGCAAACGAAATCAAAGTCATTACAGGTCCTGAAGGAAGATCGAAATAATAGGATAGGTATAACCCAACCACTGTAGAAAACAACCCAAAGACTATTCCTAAAAGCATGGCTCTCGTGAATCTTCGCATCACCATCTGAGACGCAGCAGCAGGAGTTATCAACAACCCGACAACCAAAACCACTCCAACTACGTGCAAAGTAACAACAATGGATATGCCTAACAAAATTAGGAACATATAATTTAAGGCACCAGCATTTAAACCTGCTACGACAGACCCTACGGGATCAAACCCAGAAAAAATAAGTTGCTTGTGGAATGTAACAAGAGCGACTAGAACAAGAACAGTCAAAATAAATGAAATCAACATATCAACCCTAGACACCCCCAAAATCTGTCCAAGTAAGATATCCTCAATACTTATAGCAAGACCACCAACTAAAGACATCAAAACTAGCCCCAAAGAGAACAATCCTGCAAACATAACCCCGACGGCTGTATCCACACTGACATCTTTCTTGTGAATTAAATAACCGACTGATACTGCAACAACAATCGCCATAGGCACAGAACCCAAGAAAGGGGAGAGACCGAGAATTAGAGCAATCACTATACCCGGCATAACCGCGTGAGCCATAGCGTCACCCATAAAACCCATTCCTCTAATAACTACATAGGCCCCTAAAATCGGGCATATAATGCCAACCATACTTGATACAAATAAAGCTCGCAGCATAAAGTCATATTGGAACGGTTCAAGGACGATGTTAATCATGGTGATGACCTAACGAATGACTCAAAAACATCCCAGGGTGGGATCCATATAATTCTTCCAAGACCTCAGGAGTAAATGCTGTGTCCGGAGATCCTTGAGCGCATACGTGCCTATTAAGGCATATGACCTCGTCGAATCGATCAGCTAGGGTATTAAGATCATGAGTGGCAATTATTATAGTTTTCCCTTGCTCTTTTAGTTCTCTAAGCATATCGATCAACCCGAATTGAGATGCCACATCCACCCCACTGAAAGCCTCGTCTAAAAGTAATATATTCGCTTCCTGGCATAAAGCTCTGGCGATAAAAACTCTTTGCCGCTGTCCTCCTGACATTTGGCTAATTAATTGGTCCTTGTAATTCCACATATCTACCCGTTCCAAAGCAGATCGAACCTTCTCCAGGCTCCCCTTTCTTGAAAATGCTAAAAGAGAATTATTTTTTACAAGGCCTAGGTCAACCACTTCTAGGGCTGTCAACGAAAATCTCCAATTAACATTTTCTCGTTGAGGTATATAGCTAATAGAACCTTTTGAATCTTTGGGGGGCAGGCCATTAACAAATATCGAACCATGGACTATATCTTGGATTCCAGCGATGGCGTTAAATAAAGTACTTTTTCCCCCAGCATTGGGACCCACCAAGGCAGATAAAACCCCCTTGCCTACGGAGAATGTAACGTCATCCAAAACTAAACTACCGTTAAATTCCACACATGCCCCCACAGCTCTTATTGCACATGTGCAATTGAAACCACACCTCACACAAGGATCTTCGATATCCACTTTGAAAAACTTCCCTTGATTCTTCATATTGTCACAACTACAATCACTCTATTGAGACTTAGTATCAATTAAGGGTATAGATTATATGTCCCAGTCACAAATGGTGTCAATCAAAACAAAATTATCATCGGCTATATTTCTCCACCCAGTCCCATAAAATATCAGCCCTGACTTTCCCGTTTCCAACAGCAGGATCTATTGCACATCTGCAGCTTCTTGTATAGGACCCAATTGTTTGCAATTCAGTTCTTTTCTCTTTCCATTCCCAAGGAGATCCGTTAGCCGCAACAAAAACCTGTTCACAAAGGTTTCTAGTTACAGGAACCGCTTTATAGAATCGCCTCGACCATGATGACCCGCCAAATACCCAAAATCCATCCCAGAGATCCTCATCCGCCATTCCACGTCTTATATGAGCGTTAACATTAAAGCGCTCCATCTGCAATTCGGATGGAGGCGCCCAGACTGATTGCAGAATCTGGTCAACGTGGATAAAGCCAATAAAATAGAACCCGAAATTATCTGTTGGTTCACCTGCTTCCCAATATTGCAATCTGGATAAAAACAAAAGGAAGTCTCCTCTTGTTACATTTTTCATTCCCATTGCCCGTGGATTAACCTCACAATTATCCCCATATGTGTAAGTATCGAACTCAGGATCACTGTGCACAGTAGCTCCAAACATGTTTTTGGGAATGTAGCTAGATAAATCCTGTTCGGGATCGTAATGCGATTTTAAGTTTCGGTATTCCGTCCCATGACTGGAAGGCAATTGCCTATCTTCTGGTATCGGTATGAATTCAAAGGTCTGATCACTAAAGATTGGGCTACAGAAACTATGACTAGCATTAGACCCAACATTAATGACGTAAATCTTACCGGACATTTTTTAATTCCTCGCCCGACAGAGGAATGCCAATTTCTCCAATAGACATCTGAATTTCATCTAGCGTGTCCTGATCTTCTTCGAACTGGAGTGCTTCTTTTAGTACTACAAGGGATTCCCTCCCCCCTATCCTTCCTAACGCCCAAGCGGCATGTATGCGAACTAGACTTTCGAGGGTTTTTAAAGCGATAGATAGTGCCGTTATTGCATCGGGGTCACCATTGTTCCCTAAAGCAACACATGCATTTCTTTTTAACCCGACCAACTTGGTTCTTTTTATAGGACTATCTTTATATTTTCTACTAAATTCAGCCTGATCCATATTCAATATCTCAACCAGATCTGGTGTAGAAAAGCCGGGTCTTTGTTGAAACGCGCCAAGATTACCCTTTAAAGCTTTTTTATTAACAGGGCACACGTCCTGACAGATATCACAACCAAAAATCCAATCCCCCATTAGGGTTCTCAATTTCCTAGGAATGACACCTCGGAGTTCGATGGTTAGATAAGAGATACATTTTTCATTATCTATCACATACGGGGCTACAATTGCTCCGGTTGGACAGTCAACTATACATTTCACACAGTTGCCACAAGTTTTTTTTAGTGGGTTATCTGGTTTTAAATACAAATCAGTAATCACTTGGGATAGAAAAACCCATGAGCCATGGGTTGGAGTCAATATATTAGTGTTTTTACCAAACCAACCTACCCCGGACCTTCGTGCAGCAGCCCTATCATTCATTGGCCCATCATCTACAAAAATACGAGTGTTTATATCTTTACCAGAGATATCTTGTAGTTTTATGCAAAATTCCTTTAGTTTAGATTTAAGGACTTTATGATAGTCATCTCCCCATGCATACCTTGCTACTCGCCCATTCTTAAATGTTCCTGTATCTGGATCCATTGTTAGGTAGCTTGTCGCTAGGGATATTACCGATTTAGCATTATCTAAAAGAAGTTGCGGGCGATTCATCTTTCGGACCCGTTCTTTTGTGTACCAGTGGTACCCTTCCATGTGCCCATCATTTATTCGTTTCATGGCGGCCTTTTCATTGCTTTTAAAAGGTTCAGAATCTGTTATACCAACAAGATCAAACCCAAGAGAAAAGGCACATTCTCTAACTTGATCCTCTAGATTTCCATTACTGAGAGGCAATTTAAATCTCCCTTTGAATTATAGATATCCGTGCTATCGTATTGACACCTCTCGCATTTCAGCCATATCATCACCGCATCCCACTATACGTATCTTGTTATTATGGAGCATCTATTGACCAACGGGTCAGATTGGGTTTTCAGCTCTACGAACCATTCTAATCACATTCGCCTAGTGGATAAACCATTAAGATTATTCAGATAAATTTTTGAACATTCCATCCCAAAGAAAATTTAGAATGTCTCTCATTTAAATGAATTCAATTTGAGGAGCTGGAAATGTCAAATCTTCGCGAATTAAGAAGAACCTATGGATTCGACGAAGTGGCAATAGCCCCCGGGACAGTGACAGTTAACCCTGAAATGACAGATACCTCATTTAAATTAGGTGATGTGAGTATCAACATACCGATTCTAGGGTCAGCAATGGATGCCGTGGCCAACCCTTACTTTATAGGCAAAATGCACGAACAGGGTGCCTTAAGCGTTATGAACTTGGAGGGGGTACAAACTCGGTATGAAGATCCTGAAGGTGTCCTTGCAGAAATAGCGAAAACTCCAAATGACATGGTTACTGCTGTAATGCAAAAAGTCTATTCCTCACCGATAAAAGAGGCGTTGATCGGAAGAAGAGTTGAAGAAATCAAAGCAACAGGTTCAAAATGTTCCGTTTCTGTAACCCCAGCGGTTACAAAGTCATATGCTCCACTTGCCGTTGAGGCGGGAGCAGATATGATTGTGGTTCAATCGACAGTTACTACTGCTCGGCATTCTTCCAACAGCATAAAAGGTCTTCAATTTCCGGAGTTGCTCGAAATGGTGAAAGTGCCGATTTTAGTAGGTAACTGTGTAGGGTACGAAGTCGCCACGGAAATAATGGAGACTGGTATACACGGTATCCTCGTTGGAGTTGGACCAGGTGCTGCATGTACTACCAGAGAGGTCACAGGAGTTGGCATACCTCAAGTGACGGCCACCATGGATTGCGCACTGGCAAGAGACGATTTTTTCCAGAGAACGGGCAAATACATACCTATCATAACCGACGGAGGGATCAGAACTGGGGGTGAACTTTGTAAAGCAATCGCAAGTGGAGCCGATGCCGTGATGATAGGAACTCCTCTCGCTCAATCAAAAGAAGCGCCAGGGCAGGGATTTAATTGGGGAATGGCTAGTCCTCACCCAGCATTGCCTAGAGGTACGAGGGTTAACGTTGGTGTCAAAGGAACTCTTAAAGAACTGTTTTATGGTCCTTCCTCTGTATCAAATGGTACCCAAAATTTGGTAGGTGCACTAAAAGCCTGTATGGGCATGGTAGGAGCGCGAAATATCAAAGACATGCATTCTGTAGAAGTCGTAGTGGCTCCCTCAATAAAAACTGAGGGTAAACATTACCAACTTGGTCTAGAGTAAGGGTCGATAGGATTAATTACATACACTAGCAGACTTACTCGACATATATGAATAAGCACCTATCTGATTTCTAAAAGCACTGCCCGTTCGTTATTACTAAGATCTTTCAAAACTGTAATTATGGCAGACGGAAAAAATTGTTGAGATAATTTGACAGCTTCAGCCGCTTGATCAGAATCTATTTCAAACAATATGACCGATGGATTGGACATTTTGTCTACCGCTTGAAAGAGTAATTTTTTTATCAACTCCAGCCCATCATATCCTCCATCCAAAGCCACCATCGGTTCCTGTAATACCTCTTCCTGGAGGGAGGTCAATTTATCACTCCTGATGTAAGGCGGATTACTAACCAATATATCGATTTTTTCTACGATCGGTTCAAGTAAGTTACCACGCCTCAGTTTAACTCTTGAGTACAACCCATGAGCCCTTCTATTATCATCTGCAATTGTTAAAGCTGATTCACTAATGTCTACAGCTATTACGCTAGAAGTAGGAATATTCAAAGCCAATGAAACCGCTATAGCTCCACTGCCTGTTCCGACATCCACTATAGAAATTTCGCTTTTATCCAACGACTTGGCTTGAACGATAGCTGTATCAACCAAAAGCTCCGTTTCTTGCCTTGGAATCAACACCTCTTCTGACACGACAAACGGTAATCCATAGAATTCCTTGGCCCCGGTAATGTACGCAAGGGGCTCTCTCTGAGTCCTTCTTTTTACCAAGGAAGCTATATTGCCTGAATCCTCAATGGAGACATCTTCATCTAAATCCCTGAACATAGTAGCTCTGTCAATCTTTAGAACATGCCTAAGTAATACTTCCGCTTCCAGCCTAGCGTCAAGTGAGCCTATTTTCATTAGCTCTTCACTGGCAACATTAAGGGTTTCTTTAACGTTCATAGACTAGCATTCTGCAATTTACGAGCCTGATCCTCCTGGACCAAAGCTTCGATAAACTCCATCAAATCGCCATCCAGTACCTGCTCAAGGTTATAGCTGGTCAACCCTATCCTATGGTCTGTAATCCTACCCTGTGGAAAATTGTATGTCCGAACCCTTTCTGAACGATCTCCAGAGCCTACTTGGGACCTTCGGTTATCGGTAATCTCTTGTTGTTGTTTTTCTATCTCAGCAGCAAGTAATCTTGACCTAAGAACTGCGAGAGCTTTTTCCTTATTCTTATGTTGAGACCTCTCATCCTGGCATGTTGTTACAACACCGGAAGGAATATGTGTAATTCGAACGGCAGTAGCAACCTTTTGTACATTTTGTCCACCATGACCACTCGCGTGGTAGATATCTATCTGAAGATCCTCTTGATTAATCTCAACATCAACCTCTTCAGCTTCAGGAAGAACAGCTACGGTGGCAGCAGATGTATGTATCCTTCCGCTAGATTCAGTGGTCGGAACTCTCTGAACTCTGTGAACACCACTTTCATGCTTCAGTTTGCTGTAGGCTTGGTCACCTCCAACTTGAAAAGTGATTTCCTTTAACCCCCCAATCCCCGTGGAATTTGAATTTATTACCTCCAAATTCCAATTTAATCGCTGGGCCAACCGAGAGTACATTCTATATAAGTTTTGGGCAAATAAGCCTGCCTCTTCCCCCCCGGTTCCAGCTCTGATTTCAATGATTACATTTTTATCGTCATTAGGATCTTTTGGAACTAAAGCCCTACGAAGTTTTTCTTCGGCATTTTCCTTCTTTCCTTCAAGAGTCGCCTGTTCATCTTTAGCCAGCGATAATAGCTCAGGATCCGATTCAGATCTGAGCATATCTCGCAACTCAGATATTTCTTTAATAACTTCTCTGTACTCTCGAGCAAGTTCCACAACTTCTCTCATCACCGACTGTTCTTTAGCATACTGCTGAACTTTAGTGTAATCAGCTACCACCTCAGGGTCTGACAATAATTTATTCAACTCCTCATACTTTTCTTCAACTGAGGAAAGCCTTTCTAACATCAATTCATCCTGAGAGTTGAGTTTGTGATAACTTTGAGATCAAAGAGTAATCATAACTTGAACTTATCTCGATTTCCATAATTTTGGAATTAGATATGTGTAGTTTCTGTTCATGAACAGAAATTCAACAATTTTAGGTTTATTGACGTATCCCGCTCAATTTTAAATAATTCTCTGTAAATGCGATCATCTATGGCATCTTGCAAACATGTCCATTACAAATAGTGAGGTTTGTATGACTGAACCTAACGTTGAATTAAGAAAAGTTGCTAGGGAAGATATATTACGAATAAATCAATGGTTGGCAGATGACGAAGTTGCCGAAAATTGGTTTGGAAGATACTCATACGGTAATCCCGCCCATCTGGGATACCACCCGGAACAAATTGACACCTTTTCCGACCAGCAATGGTCAGAAACATTTTCAAATCCGGAGCACGCCATATTTTCCATCTACACAACTGATGGTTCTCATATAGGGGAAACGCACATCGCCATTGAGGAATCACTTGGCGATGGGCAAATATCGATCCTAATTGGGGCCAGGGAGATGTGGCACCACGGTTTTGGGACCGCAGCCTTACATGCAACTTTAAACCAAGCGTTTACCCACTATGAATTATTCAGAGTATGGGCAGATATACCTGAATATAATGAAGTCGCTCTTAAAATGTTTGAACATTTTGGTTTTAAACACGAAGGAACTTTGAGAAAGAGTCGACCTCACGAAGGGGCAAGGTACGACTCCATTGTTATGGGTATGTTGTCAACCGAATATAACGTTGACTAAATAGATTCCAAATTAAATTAACAGGAATTAACTATGCTTTATGATGCTGAATCTGGGAACCTGTCTATAACTGCTGGTGGGGACGCCATGATAACCAGAAAACTTTCAGTCCACAAAGAAGAAAATTTCTTAGACCTAATTGAATTATTCCGTTCATCAGATGTCGGATATGTGAATCTTGAAATGCTAATGCATGATTTTGAACACTCCCCCGGATCTGCAGGTGGAACATTCACAGGATCTGATCCTTCAAATCTAGCTGAATTAACCTGGTCAGGCATTAATTTAGTATCAACCGCCAACAACCATAGTCATGACTATGGAGAAGGTGGAGTCCTAACGAATCTCAAACATCTTAAGACTTCGGATCTAACCCATGCTGGCACTGGTCAACATTTAAGTGAGGCTAGGAGTGCCGGATACCTTGATACCCACAGTGGAAGAGTCGCACTGGTAGCTACTGCCTCTACCTTTGCAGAATCGGGTAGAGCTTTAGACCAAAGACCGGATCTAAAAGGTAGGCCGGGACTAAATCCCCAACGATTTAAAACCACATACACAGTGGACCAAGATTCCTTCGACCAACTCAGAAGGACCAATCGCCTCTTAGGACTCGAGCAAAAACGAAACTTTCAAAGAGGTTTCAGACCATCGGGAGTAATCCCAGCGGACACTGAAACAGAATTTTCCTTTCTTGAAACCCGATTTATGGTAGGGGATTACTTCTCAGAAAATACGGAATTAAATAAAGAAGATCTTAGTGAAAACTTAAAATGGATCTCAGATGCAAAAAGAATGTCCGACTGGGTCATAGTTTCATTTCACTGCCACGAAAGCGGGAAAACTATGTCGGAACCACCGGAATTTCTTATTAATTTCGCCCATGAATGCATTGATGCGGGTGCATCTGTCTTTATCGGGCATGGTCCGCATGTCACAAGGGGAATCGAAATATACAAAGGTGCCCCAATTTTATATAGCCTGGGTAATTTTATTTTCCAAAATGACACCGTCAAGTGGCAGCCTTCCTATAATTATGATCAAATTGGCTTAGACCATACCTTCACACCAGCAGATTTCTACGATAAGCGTAGCGATGAAGGGAAAAGAGGATTCCCAGGTGATCCGATATATTGGCAAAGTGTAGTGGCACAAATCAAATTCGAAAATGGAAACCTCTCCTCTCTGGATGTTGTACCGATTGATATGGGATATGGAAAGCCCCGCTCAATGACAGGAAGGCCTTTGATTGCTTCGGGCAAAATCGCAGCTCAAGCTTTATCAAGAATGAAAGATTTGTCTGAAGATATGGGAACCGACATTTCAATCGTTGGAAACCGCGGAATCGTCACAATTTAGACTAATTTCATCTACTGATTAATCGAAAATCAAATCCATATCCTGGTGTGGAATACCAACGTCGTCATAAACTGCCCCTCTAGCACTATAACCCAATTGAGTATAGAAAGAAGCGGCTTGCATCTGAGCTGAAAGAGTGACCCCTCTAAAGCCCATTGTCTTGGCTAATTGGTGCAATCTCACCATGAGTATCTCACCAATTCCTTGTCGTCTCGTAATTTTTTTAACCGCAACTCGTCCGATATGAGGCAATTCTGAGATTTTCTCAGATCCAGGTATACTGCCTTCCAGTATTAATCTAGCTGTCCCTACCGCCAGCTGACCTTTAGATACCAATACATGTATGGCTCGACCAGATTTAATCGCCTTCATAGTATCTAATTCATCAATCTCTTCAATGGCGGGAACAGATTGCTCCAACACGAAAACTTCCACTCGAAGTTCAAGAACATCTTCAAGTTCTACAGAAGTAGAAACGATTTTAGTCTTGTAATCTAGCGCCATAGCATAAATTAGATAGTAAAAAAATCTTTCAGTCAATTCACTATGAAAGATAAGGCAAACAGGGGATAACATTTAATAATTAGTTTTCAATTTCACATATTCAGCTTGAAATAAGTCAAAGTCTGGAGAGGAGAAAATCTTGACTCCAAATTTAAAAATAAGTGCGAAGCAAAAAACTCAGGCATACATTCTCTACTCGTCTGGTCATAGTCAGCACTCAATAATTGAACAGTTAAAAAAACATTTTGAGGAAAATACGATCAGTTTAAGAATACTTAGTCGTTGGATATCTAGCTTCAAAAAATTACCTGAGTCAGCCACAAAACTCGATGAACCGTTCCAATGGAATAAATGTGACGACTACGGTATACCTTGGACCAATTCATTAAAACTATTGGAGTTATGTCACCACTATTATGAAAGGGAAGACAAAACACCATCTGCAAGACAGGCAAAATGGTGGTGGAAAGTAAGTCAGGCAGGCCCCGATCTTAGAGCAAACCAAATAGCAGAACTTGGAAATCTATATTCAGACAGAGAAGTAGAAGGCATGGTGACTGGGGATGCACCTGTTCTTGATGATTTGAATGCTTATATCACGTACAAGCCGTATCATACCAATCGTGTTAGGACCTACGCTCGTTTCATCAATATGAATGGGATAAAACCCTTGAAACCAAAAAGTGATGAGAGCAACACCACAGGTGGGCTCAAAAATACTTTGTAGAAATTCGTTGGAAAATAACCCCAGTTGAAATCTTTCATATGACCCTGGTACCCATCAACATATCCTCTAACACGAGAGGATAGGTATTATTAGTTTCCCCCACTTCGAATTACTGTTTTATCAACAATGGGGGCAATACTTTTTTTGAACTCCAAACCAGGTTGTTTGTTACTCATATATGATACTTGGTGTTAATATGAATTTAAATCTATAAAACAATAAATAGTGGTTATTGGTAATCCATGATTGATAAATAATAATTTTATATGAGAATCTGCAATGCCTAAAACAAAAGAAAACGTAGCTCAAATGCAATATGCGTATCAGATATGGAATCAAAAGACATCTACCCGGAAAGACATTTATCAAAAGATGGTCAGGAAATTTGGAACGAGGACGACTATTAGCTTTTCCACGTTAAATAGGTGGCTGTTACAATACGATGCCCTACCTGAGGACGAAGTTATGCAGGATGGACCCTACGAATGGAAGTGGTTGGCACACTATGGAATACCCTGGCAGGAAGGGAGTTTAGCTGACGAACTTTATAGAGAATACCAACTGAGGACTAAAACTTACCCCACCGGAAGACACATGAAGTGGTTATGGAGACAATGGCACTTAGAAGGGCAAGGCTTTAGGCCGCGGGAACTGCCAAATACTGACGATACAACTTTTTTCTGGGAACAACTTTTTAAAAATATTCATAAAAGAGTAGAAGAGGAAAAAATTGAATATATGGCAAGAAAACTAAATTGGGGAAATGTCCATAATCCCAAGTTTCTAGATCAAACACACTCAAAAACAAAAGATCCATAAACCGATCGTAAACAAAAAGTGCTGCTATGACCTGCAATCAATGCCGCCTATTACTACTAGTTTGAAGTAAATAGGAACAAGTGAAAATACCCTATCTTTTTAATTTCCATAAGTTAAACTACAGAATCACTCAATTGCTTAACAAATACAAAATTTTGGAGGTAGTAACTATGAAACTCGGACTAATGGCTCTTGCGGCTCTTACTGCCGCAATAATATTCGTGGGTTGCGGTACAGCAGTAGGGCGTGCTACCGGCGCTGACG
>DLRJ01000146.1 GCA_002500485.1 Dehalococcoidia bacterium UBA7891 | reverse complement strand
ATGCTGGGTTACTCTTTCGATCTCGTTGGAAATATCAATTATCTCAGCCCTGATATAAATGCTGAAGATATTTTGGTATTCAATGGTTATGATGGTATCAGCTTCAAGGTGAAAAAGTTAATGCTAAAAAGCAGTTTCTTAAACCAAATGAACTCCGACTATGAGGTTTCCGACTTTGTTCTGGACGATATTGCTAGTTACAGTACCCACCCAGTGACAACTGACGCGTTATTCGCTTTTAAAGACACACTGGGTTACGCAGTAGACGGGGTTCAGCTCATGTTATTAATGATCGCCAAAACCGATGATGCACAACCTCCTGCAACCTATGATTTTGCCGTATCAAATATAGTTTCTGTTCCTGATTTCAGTGATTTATATGCTTACCAGAATCCGGGTATCCAAAATTATTTGGATCTCTATGTAGTATCAGAGAGACGTGTTTATGATCAGCTTGGGAATGAAGGAGCGGTTGTGGGATACTCGGTCACTTCAGGAGATTCGGGTTCGGTAGCACTTACGGAACTTACTTCCTATGGTTCTGACCTCGTAATTTATCACACATCCAAAGAATTATCTACAGAAGGGACCTATAACTTTACCTATCAAGGAAGTGATCAGAGTGGTAATCTCTTTGAAACTGATTCATTGACAATTGTTGTAGATTACTATGACCCGGCTTCCGCTTCTAGAATTGCTGTGGGCAATGCCCAGTACAATCTGCCGCGCGCAGGCCTAGATAACCCGCTAATGATAGTTGCAGGAGCTATCCCGATTCATCGCTCTGTTGCACTGCCGGAAGGCTTCGAACCAATGAGTGATATTATAATGTTCGGACCTAATGATAAGAAATTGAACCGGTCAGCAACGGTGATTTTTTCCTTAAAGGAAACTGAACAGGCCATGAGTATTTATCAGTTCCACAAGGGAGAATGGCGGCATATCGGAGCTGAAATTATAGGAAACTCTTTACAGGCAAGGACTAATTCATTGGGGCAGTTCATAGTGCTTTCCGGGCTTCATGGAGAACTGGATAAAGACCTTGTTTTACCTCAACAATACGCCTTGTATCAAAATTATCCAAATCCATTTAATCCGGTCACAAATATTTCCTTTGATCTTCCAGAACGAGGCTATGTGTCCCTGGTTGTATATGATATCATGGGTAGAGAGATTGTGCGGATTATTGATGGACAGCTCAACGGAGGGCACCACAAATTTCGCTGGAGCGGAAAACACAACTCCGGGCGAGTGGCCTCTTCTGGTATTTACTTTTATCGGCTTACAGCCAAAGATTTTCAACAGACAAGAAAAATGTTAATCATTAAATGAGAATGAGACAGACAATAAAAATATTAACATTGTTCTCGAGCTTCACTGTGGTTTTGATCCTGTTCGGATGCAGTGAAAAATTCAGTGGTGATGATTTTCTTTTTGACCCACCGGAACAGTATGATGCCCTTATTGAAACAGGGTGGGGGCATTTTCAGAATGGCATGTATCAAGAGGCCATTGGTTCTTTTATTGGAGCTTCAGAACGTAATGCCATCAAACCGGAAGTTTATCTGGGGCTTGGCTGGAGTTATGCCCGTAATCTGGAACTGACCAAAGGTGAAAGCAACCTGCAAAAGGCCATTGCATTCGCTATTTTTGATTCACCACTTAACTTGGCCAGGATAACGGCTGAATCACTGGCTGGAATTGGTTTGATTAAGCTTGCTGCCGGTAATTACGCCGAATGCATAACGTACATTGATCAGGTGTTGGAAGCTGATGAATCATTTGCTTTTTCTAAGGATTCCTCCGTCGATTCTCTGTCTCTCAAGATTTCAAAAGCGAAAAGCCATTATTACCTTGGTGAAATCGAACAAAGTTACCTGGTACTTCAAGATTTGGAGATAGAGCTTGACTGTGATGACTGCGTTCAGACAGTTACCGGTACCGGAACAGTAAGCTATGGAGAGTATTATGAGGATAGCGACGGCAGCGGATCCTGGGATTCAGGAGAACCCCTTGATGACCGCAACGGTAATGGAATTTGGGATAATACGAACACTTTTGCTTTTGGCGAAGTACTAATTTCTGTAGATGAAAATCATCAACTTATTTCGAGCTCTTCAGTCTATTCAGACGGAGTAGATTACACAATCATTAAAACTTATGAAGGGACCAGCTGGCTCCTTGTTACTGGAAATCCAATAAGTGATGCAGGTCACATTGTGGGGGTGGAGTACACATATACCGAGGATTATTCTGGTTTTCTTAATAAATTGCTTGAAGCAATAACCAGCTACTAAGCTCGTTTATACTTATGATAGTTATTTCTTTAACAAACAAAACGGAGGAAACACTAATGAATAAAACAGCGATAATACTCATGGCTTTATTGATTGGGTTCAGTTCCTTTCCCCTGGCAAAGAAACCAGCTGAACAATTAATTAACAGTCCAATAAATAATAAGGTACAGTTCTTGCAGGCAGGTACTTACCGGCAGGTGCCTATGAATCTTGTAAAAGAAAGACTTCAAGCACCCATCAGTATCACAGACAATGATCTTGTCCCTCTTCTTCACGACAAGGTCAGACCGGCACAGAATTCTCATGGATCTGTTCGGGATGATTTATGGGACCTGACCCATGTTGACGATTTAGCAGAGTGGTACCTTGGCAGTGGGGATGTCGGCGATACCATGGCAGTGGCTTTTACCCCAGCTGCACCCTGCATTGTCAGAGAAGTGTACCATCAATGGTTTGACGGCGGTAACGCAATAGCATTTGGCGCTATGCTGAGTGATG
>DLRJ01000147.1 GCA_002500485.1 Dehalococcoidia bacterium UBA7891 | reverse complement strand
TGTGTAAATAGTGGATATCAATATCTGGTAGTCTGTGGATATATATAGATTTTATCATGATGTATTGTGGAAGATCGGAGGAGGAATAAAAATATTTGTTAATAGTATCAATGGTTTATGTGGAGTGTGGATATCGATGGTGTTTTGTCCCCTGCTTGCCCTCTTGTTATTAATAAAATAGTCATATAATTGCACAGGCTTTCCACGAGTTCTGTGGAAACTTTTTTAGATACAGGAACATTTATATTGTTGAGGAGATAAATGGAAGAGATGGCACCTTATATTAAAAACAAAACAACCGTTAGTGAAATGTTCAGCGAAGCTAACCTTTTTCAGTCCTATTTAGATGTTGAAGCAGCCCTGGCAAGAGCTCAGGCAAGCCAAGGAATTATCCCTGCCAAAGCTGCCGAGATAATATCGGAAAAGGCCAAGGTTGAGTTCTTAAATCTACAAAATGTTTACGATGGGTTAGATAAGACAGGACACCCGCTGGTTCCTTTAATTTGGGAGTTAGACCGGATATGTGGTGAGGAGGCCGGGGGATATATACATTGGGGGGCCACTACTCAAAATATAACTCAGACAGGAAAACTTCTATTAATAAAAAAGTGTCACAATAGTTATCTAGAAGATCTCGGCAGCTTGCTTCATATACTTGGACAACTGGCTGAAACGACTAAAGATTATGCTATGCCAGGAAGAACACATGGCCAACATGCTGTACCTGCCACCTTTGGTTACAAAGTTGCTGTATGGATAGATGAATTGATTCGGCATGTTGATCGGTTGCAAGCAAGCGAGCGTCGTGTTTTTGTGGCAATGCTTGGGGGAGGCGCGGGAACTATGGCTTCTGTGGGTCTTGAAGGGCTTGAAACCCAAAGGCTGATAGGAATAGAACTTGGATTAGGGTCCATGACGATGCCCTCTAGAGTCATAGGAGACCATCTGACGGAATACATCACTATTCTAGCCATGCTCGCAGCTACTTCCACCAAAATGGCTCGAGAAATCTACACCATGATGAAGCAGGAGTTTGGTGAAGTTGAAGAGCCTGTTCCCGTAGGGGCGGTTGGTTCTTCAACTATGCCTCAGAAAAGGAACCCCCGGCTATGTCAAGATGTAGTCGCTTGGGCTTCTGAAATCAGGACATTTGTGCCAATGTCCCTAGAAGCGATGCAAACTGAACACGAAGCGGATAAAACCACCAGTATGATGATAAATTCTGCTATCGATAGGACGTGCGTCCTAATGGGTCAGATTACAAAAGGTCTCGTTGAAATATTCACGGACCTAAAGGTTTTTCCAGATAGAATGCGGCAAAATCTCGATCTTAGTGGAGGGTTAATACTTTCAGAGAGAATCATGCTGGAACTTGGTCGAAAAATGGGTCGACAAAAGGCGCATGATGCGGTTTATGAGGCAGCCCAAAGAGCCGTCAATGAAGGGAGGCCATTTTCTCAGACCTTGCAGGAGGAACCAGAGGTGGCCAGCCAGTTAACCAAGGAGGAAATACTAAGGCTATTGGACCCAGAAGAATATACAGGTCTGTGTTCCTACTTTGCAGAGGAGTTTGCATTAAAAGCTGAGCAAAAAAGCAAGGAATTAATCGATAATTAACACACTATATCTTTATCGGTAAAACCTCAGGGATAGCGCCTGTTTCTCTTAGGCGAGCAATCTCTTCTGTTGTTAATCCTAGTTCCTTTAATATAGGCACGGTATCCCCTCCAAAAATAGGGGGATTAACATCTTGTAAAGGAGTCTCAGACATAATGACGGGATTTCCCGCCCAAGAAGTGTTGCCCCATGAGGAATTTAGATCCATCGAATTCGTATAGTCCTTATCTTTGATAAGACCTCGCTCGTGATTGAATTCATCACCATGTATTTCAGCTGCTGTTGTATTTTTCACCAAAGGAATTCTAATGGAGCTCATGGTCTCAATCCAATATGTGGTGGAATTAGCGACAAAGATCTTTTCAAAGGCTTCACGTAAAAGGAGATCATTTTTCGACCTTAAATCATCAGATAAAAACTCTTCCTGTAAACCAAGGTTTGAAAACTCCTCTATCCTGCAAAGTGTTTCCCATTCCCTGTTAGAAGAAATACTTAAAAATACCCAACTGTCTGAGGACTCGTACAACCCAGTTAATGCATTTAACCCGCGAACTCCTGGTCCGCCGATATCATTCCTCACGTAATTTTGGTGCGTGACATGATACTGGCCAGATATTGTGGCCGAGGTATAAGACAAAGCTGCTTCAACCTGCTGGCCCCGCCCAGTTTTTTCTCTTTCGAGAAGGGCCATCATTATCCCGTATGCTGCGGCAATACCAGTTCCGTAGTCATTTAAAGTAAATGTGGCCGGCCTTGGCTGCCCTTTGCCACCGCTATTGCGTAGCTGAACCCCTGTGGCTGCCTGGGCGTTTTGCTCGAAACCCGGTCTAAATTCCCAAGGGCCCGATCGGCCGAAACAGTTAATAGATGCGTAGACAAGGTTAGGGTTTCTGGCCTTGAGTTGTTGGTAGCCTATCCCCAACCGATCCGTTACCCCCTTCCTAAAGCCTTCTAAAATGACGTCGGCTGAATCGACTAATTTGAGAAATGTTTCTAATCCGTCTGGGTTCACGATGTTTAAAGAGATACTCCGTTTGCCTCTACCAACGTCTAACCAAGGAGTCAATTGAGGCGGGCGATGTTCGGGGTCAATTTTTATTACCTCGGCACCATATTGTGCGAGTGTTTTTCCACAGGTTGGCCCGGCTAGCACAATGCATAAATCCAAAACTCGGATACCGTCTAGAGGTAGCTTAGTCATCGATTCACCTCAGGTTGAGGCTTTTCGGTTTGTGAAGCTCTGGCAGAGGCTAAAGTTCCATGATCATGGTTATAAAGACGGACAATTTTTCCTGCCTGTTTCATTTTTCCGAAAGTAGGGTCCTCAATAGTGACAGTGGCGCCTGAGGCCATGGAGTGTTCAGAATCCAACCATTCGTCTATAGTCCGGCACATTGTTCCTGGAATGCCCAATTCGTCCATGATGTTTTCCCACTCCAAGGCGGGTTTATTTTTCCATATCTTAGTAAATTGGTTGATCCAGCGGTTCCGGTCTGTTTCATTAGATAATAGGTTGTTTATATCAGTGAGCGGTTCTAGCCATTCAGTATGGCCAATATTGTCCAGAAACGGTTTTAAGAACCTAGAGAAAGAGATGTTAACGTTAATCCACCGTTTGTCTTTGCACTGGTAAAATCTTTTTATAACAGGATGACCTTCCTGGTTTCCGGTGCTTCTTTTTGAATGTCGGACTAGGGCTGTTCCCATTCCTTGATACATAGCATCATGGACAGGAACGGTAATTTGCTGGCCAGTGCCCTGTTTTTTCCTGTGGTACAGTGCAGCCACAACGGCTGTGGAAGCTGTTATGGCTGCAAATGTACTGGCGTAAGGCAACCCATGGAACGATGGCCCTTCTCCGGCAACCGGAAATTCGCCTGATGGATTGAAAGAATAGATCCCTGAGGCTGAGGCAACGATTCCTTCGTCTGGAGGAAGGTCTTCATAGATATGTCCTTTTGGAAACCCGGGCAAGGAAACACATACTAGACCTGGATTATCTTTTGCCAGAGAGTTATAAGATAGATTAAAGCCTTTGTAGCAGTCAGGGTGGTTATCGTAAATAATTACATCGGCGCCGGCGGTATGTTTAATAAACTCTTCTTGCCCTTGGTGATCACTCACATTTATTTCGAGGGACTGTTTCCCTCTGTTCCAGATTGAGATTGCGTGACCTTCAAACCGCATAGGATAATCTTTCGGAGAATCAATTCTAACCACCTCAGCCCCCTGGTCAGACAATAGCATGCCTAAAATGGAACCTACAGGGTACGAACTAAACTCAATAACTCTATATCCAGTTAGGGGACCTATCCTATTCACTCCTTAAATATTGGGCCAATATGTGGCAAATAAGCCTAAAATCAAATTATACAGGAGGTGAGAATTCTCTGAATAAGTACCTGAGGTAACTTATCCTAATGAATAAAAACACCAATCGAATATAATTAATCTATGAAAAATACTATCAACCTGCCAATTGAAATAGTGATCGCAACGCGTAATTCAGGAAAGATGGATGAGATGTCAGAAATGTTGTCCAACAGCGCCTATAAGCCTCTTTCTCTTGAACAAGTCCGAGTGGTTGAAGAAGTGGAGGAAACAGGAACAACTTTCAAAGAAAATGCTATTTTGAAAGCCGAAACCTATGGCAAATTAGCCGGTAGATTAACTCTGGCGGATGATTCCGGAATAGAAGTAGATGCGTTAGGGGGGTTACCTGGAATTTATTCGGCCCGATATGGCGGTGACGGCAAGAATGACCATGATAGGAATCGACTGTTGTTATCAAATCTAAATGGAATAGCAGAAGACGAACTAACAGCTAGGTTTCGATGTGCTGTTGCTCTATGGAACCCTATTGATGATACTGTTGTGACATTTGAGGGCAAAATTGAGGGCAGGATTACCAGGAATGCGAAAGGAAGGAATGGATTTGGATATGATCCCCTATTTTTCTTTCCTGAAAAAAACAGGACCTTGGCAGAATTGACCTCACAAGAAAAAGAATCCGTTAGCCACAGGGGAGAAGCTATGAGAAAGGCGATAACTTATATGAAAGAAAATATTTTTAGTCTCCTTGAAGACTAAAAATGGGAAACATCCCAATATTTGACACATTCAACCGACCACTGCGAGATTTAAGAATCTCTGTTACGGATCGTTGTAACTTTCGATGTCCGTACTGTATGCCGGCAGAAATTTTTGGAGATCGGTATGAATTTCTTCCCCGGGCAGATCTGCTAACTTTTGAGGAAATTACTCGCATTGTAAATATTGCTGTTGGACTAGGGGTCACAAAGGTGAGAATCACTGGAGGGGAGCCTTTAGTACGTCAAAACATAGAGCAATTGGTAGGTATGATTGCATCTGTGGATGGTGTCGAAGATTTAGCTATGACGACAAATGCCTATTTGCTATCTGGGTATGCACAAAAATTGAAAGACGCAGGGTTGCACCGGATTACCGTTAGCCTTGATTCCCTCGACGACGACATTTTTCAGAAGATGAATGGAAGAGGATTTAGCACTGCTCGGGTTTTAGATGGAATAAAGGCAGCGAAAGAAGCAGGGTTGAACCCAATTAAAATTAACGCTGTTGTACAAAAGGGAGTCAACAATCACACTGTTGTGGGGTTGGCAGAGTGGTGCAGGAGTAATGGGCACACTCCTCGGTTTATCGAATATATGGATGTTGGGACGTTAAATGATTGGAAGCTAGAGCAGGTTGTTCCTGCTAACGAAATTGTTGACATAATAAGACAAAGATTTCCTGCTGATCCGGTAGGTCCTACTTACCCTGGGGAAGTCGCCAAAAGATATCGCTATAAAGATGGGCAAGGAGAATTTGGTGTTATCTCTTCAGTATCCCAGCCATTTTGTGGAGACTGCTCACGGATGCGACTGTCTCCGGAAGGAAAAGCGGTCACCTGCCTTTTTGCAGAATCAGGGACTGATATAAGGAAATGGTTACGAAACGGATCTACTGATGATGAAATCAGAAACACCATCATTGGGATCTGGGGTAAGAGAGAGGATCGTTATTCTGAAGAACGATCTGAAAAAACAGTAAAAAGAAAAAAAGTGGAGATGTATCACATTGGAGGATAGAAATAACTTAGGAGAAATTCCAATAGTTATATATACCGATGGTGCATGCCTGGGGAACCCTGGTCCTGGCGGCTGGGGGGCCGTCATTTTTGAAAATGGAAAAAAACAACAACTTCATGGAGCAGAAGAAAACACCACCAATAACCGAATGGAGATTACGGCGGTGCTTGAGGCTTTAAGAACCATTCCTAGAAATGTCGATGTGAGAATTTTTTCTGATTCAACCTACGTCATAAATACCATGACTAAGAATTGGAAGAGAAAGAAAAATCAAGATTTATGGCCTCAGTTAGATAACGAGGTAGAGGCTAGGAACGTTGAATGGGAATGGGTGAAAGGTCATTCTGGTGATCGTTTTAATGAAGAAGCGGACCAATTGGCGTATAGGGAAGCCTCAAGGGTGGCTAAAGAAAGATAGCAGCATAATATTTACATCAGAGGAGCCAAAAGTGTCTACAGAAAAAAAATTAACTCATGTTAATAAAGCCGGCGCTGCCAATATGGTTGATGTAGGATCAAAGCCAAACACAGAGAGAATTGCCGAGGCGAAAGCCGAGGTATATATGGAGGAAGCAACCATAGCTCTGATTCGGGACAATTCTTTTGATAAAGGAGATGTGATAGCCACGGCTCGTATCGCTGGCATAATGGCTGCTAAGGAAACCTCTAAATTGATACCACTATGTCATCCCTTACCAATCAGCCAGGTAAAGGTAGATATTCAATTGGATGAAGAAAATAAGAGGGTTAAAATCGCCTCTATCGTTAAAACCAATGGAAAAACTGGGGTTGAGATGGAAGCATTGACAGGAGCCTCTATAACCGCACTCACGATCTATGATATGTGCAAAGCTGTCGATAGAAGTATGAACTTTAGGGTATGGCTTGCTACCAAATCAGGAGGGCAATCAGGTAATTTTGTCTCTGAACCTCCTTCCGCATAAGGCGACCGGTCCTGAAGAGCAAACATGAACAACTCAAGGACTCGGTATCATGGGCTAGATGCCTTGAGGGGAACGGCAATGGTTTTGGGAATAGTCCTTCATGCTGCCCTTCCATACATTCCGGGTATCCCGTCATCCATTTGGCCTTCTGATAATAGTTCTTCATACCCGATAAAGATTGTTTTCGAATTCATCCATATGTGGCGAATGCCATTGTTTTTCATGTTAGCCGGTTTTTTTGCTAATTTGATTATTACTCGTAAGTCCTGGATGTTCTGGTGTAATAACCGGTTTTTGCGAGTTGGGCTACCTATCGCGGTATTTTTTCCTGTTATGAGCCTAACACTACCTTGGATTTGGAAATATGGACAAACCGGGGAATTTTACTTTTTCTACTCGAATACAGGTCAGCCTTTTCATTTGTGGTTTTTATGGCATCTTTTAATATTTGTCTTATTTTCGACTCTATTTCGAATGCTCAGCAAATCCTTTGTTGCTTTAATGCGCCTGTTAAATGGCAACAGGTTGGAGGTATTAACCTCATTTCTTTATAAACTTAAAAACGTTATAGCAGTAATCATTTTTAAATCTAAATTCCCAATCGGATTTATGCTCGCATGCGGAATAACTAATTTATGGGCAGGAGGAGAGTTAATAATAAATCCTTTTGGTAGTGGGTTATATTTCCTCTTTGGCTTTAGCCTCTATAAAAATCCCTCTTTGTTTTCTTTCATAAAAAGGGAATGGAAATACTATTTATTAATCGCTATTTTCATCTTTTCTTTGTATATAGCGTTCGATATGAGAGGAGTCAAAGATATAACGGAAGTGATTTATCAAACGGGGATAGGAGAAAACCCAGCTCCGGATGTAAGTCTATTTGTACTGACACGGTATAGTATGGAAACTATTGGTGCCGTCTTGTTTTCAATTGGATTTATCGGTTTGGCGGAAGACAAATTTGGTTCTTATAGTCGTTTTTCCCGATTTATTTCCGATGGTTCATATTGGATGTATCTGATTCATTTACCTGTCGTCGCATTTACGACATTCTTCATGTTTGGGTGGCCAATATACCCAGAAATTAAATTTGTCATAGCAACAAGTTTTACTGCTGGGGTTTGCCTAGTAACTTATCGGTATTTTGTACGTGCTACTTTCATAGGCCTATTTTTGAACGGTAAACGACACCGGGGATCGAATTTTGGAAATGTGTGTTCTGCCTGTGGAACGAATTTACAAAATCCGGAACGATTTTGTACTGAATGTGGCATCGAACTGTCTCATTAAAATGTCATACTTTGGAGCAGGAAGAAGGGGTGCTAAACAGATGGAAATGCATTTCTGTCGACAAAATTGTTAACTTTATAAAAATGCTACTAATCAGGGGGTAATTTAATGAAAATAACCAATATAGATACGTTGATAGTGGACGCTGGCTGGCGACCCTGGACCTTTGTTAAAGTTGAAACTGACGAAGGTATTACAGGTTGGGGAGAATGTAGTGATGGAAAATCTCCGCACGGGATTGAAGGTGTTATCAGGGATTTGAAACCTGTGTTAATTGGCAAAGACCCGTGTGCCTTTGAAATGAGATTTCAAGAAATGTATATAGGAACAAGAGCCAGTAAAGGCGGGATAGCTGCCAAGGCCTTAGCAGGGTTGGATTGTGCTTTTATTGATATTAAAGCTAAATCATTAAATATATCTGTGGCAGAGTTATTCGGCGGACCAACTAGAGATAAAGTGAGAGTTTATTGGTCTCACTGTGGTTCGAGCAGGATCAGGCATACGGATATTCTAGGAACTCCGCCTATAGAGACTTGGGATGATGTTACTAGGTTAGGTAAAGAAGTTAAAAGCAAAGGGTTTACAGCTCTGAAAACCAATGTGTTGCTTCCCGGCCAGAATGCAACATTTGGAGGAGGCTCTTTTGGTGGGGCTGGAAGTACAGATCAAATAGCTCCAAAATGGCTAATTCCCCATATAGAAACGCTTATTGGCACTTTTAGAGATGCTGTTGGTGATGATATAGATATTAATTTGGATTTAAATTTTCATTTTAAAACAGAAGCTTGTTTGAGAATCGCTAAAGTGCTCGAGAAATTTGACATGTTATGGCTAGAAATCGATATGTATGATCCTTTGAGTTTAAGGCAGATTAAAGATTCTACCGATACTCGGATTTGTACCGGAGAGAACCTGTTTTACATGAGTGATTACCTGCCTTATTTTGAAAATCATTCCGCGGACATGTTTATGATCGATGTTCCGTGGAATGGCTTCAGTCAGTCCAAAAAAGTTGGAGACTTAGCCGAAGTATTTCAGCATAATGTGGCCCCTCACAATTATTATAGTCATCTGTCTACATTTGTTAGTGCCTCACTATGTGCTTCATTACCCAATGTTCGGATAATGGAAATAGATATCGACGATGTTCCATGGAAGGATGATTTAACCACTTCCACCCCCGAAGTAATAGACGGATATATGACAGTACCAAATAAACCCGGCTGGGGAGTTGACATCAATGAGGAAGTAGCCAGGGCTCACCCCTGGGATGAGAGTAAGATAATGTCTGTTCAATCGACAGGCTATAAAGTGATATAGGCCAAAGATAATTTGGTATAAATAATGCCAGATTGACACCCTTCATTTGTCTAAAATAGATATCTAGTGGGTAAGGGGTTGCCAACTGTGGTAGAATTTTATACTTATTGTTAGCAGGATAGGCAATTTTGCATATCCATTAGTTTAGAAGCAGGAAGAGAAGAAGTGAACATATACGTTGGAAATATCTCGTACGGGACTGGGGAAGATGATTTAAGAGATTTATTCGCTAGGTACGGCGAGGTGAGCGCAGTTCGTGTCATCACTGACAGGGACACAGGTAGATCCAAAGGATTTGGATTCGTCGAAATGGCCGATGATGATCAAGCGAAAGAGGCTATTGCAGCTTTGGATAGCAATGATTTCATGGGTCGTGATCTTAGAGTTAATGAGGCTCGGCCTAGAGAACCCAGATAGGCTTTTGCGAAAACCGAGAGCCTTGCAAATCAGTAAGGCTCCCCGGTTACCCGGAATACCCCGTCGATTACTAATTATCTACTGACCTACAATGCTGTGAAATATTGTAGGTAAGTTGGTGGTTTGTTCGATAATAGCTATTATTCAGGAGATGTGCAGGCAAATGAATGATGTTAATGCTTCTGGGCTAAAAACTGTGGGAACAGAACCTTACTATGGTACTTTTCAAGGAGAGAAGTACATCCTTAAGTATAAGGACGGAACCGAAAAACCCGTAGAGGAAATGCAGGTAAAATCAACTATAACTTCTCCTGCCGAAAATGAATCTTTGAAATGCTGTGCTGATTATCACATCAGCGGCAACGCATGGTCGGGTCGGACAGACATAGCGAAAGTAGAGGTTTCTGTTGACTCCGGGAACAGTTGGCATGAAGCCAAACTTATAGGCCCTTCAGAACAATATTCATGGCAGCAGTGGAATTATAAATGGACCCCAAATACACCTGGTGAACACATCCTTTTATCTAGAGCCACCAATAGCGATGGAGAGCAACAGCCCCTAGAATCGGTTTGGAATGAATTGGGCTACGCCGTAAACGGCTCGAAACCTATAAAAATAGTTGTTTCGTCTTAGCTGGCAATCAAATTCGCCTATAGGGAGGCTCATTAGTTGTCCTGGGTAAAAGAAGATCCTAAATATGCCGATATTGCTAATGTCATTAAATGCATGTCGATAAATGAAGAAGCGATGAATGCGGTGTGGGATATGGGGAATAAAATTAGTTTTGGCTCCTCCGCATTGACTAGGGCTCAAGAAGAAGTAATAGCGACCGTAGTTTCCTCTATAAATCACTGTAAATATTGAACTGTATCCCACGGAGAGTATCTCCGCCAGGCGACAGAGGATCCCGAAATGGCATCTATTGTGATGCAGGATTATGGTGACGCTGTTTTAGATGATGAAACACTGGCTATAGTTGAATATGTAGAAAAGTTGACCAAAGAGCCTTCTGAGATGACGGAAAACGATATCCAAACTCTTAGAAAGGCAGGGTTGTCAGACAATCAGATTCTTTCGATAGTCATGATAACGGCTATGTTTGCTTTTATGAATAGACTTGCTGATGGGTTGGGGGTGGAAATAGAAGATGAGAAAGGGGCCTTTGTAAATTCTTGGCTTCGAACCTCCAACAACTCATCCTCCTGGTTGCATCATCAACCAAGAGAAAGAGTGTAAACAAAAGAAATTACAGACCTAAATTTGAATCGTGTTTAAGTCGACCTTTTTTGAACGAATCCACTCGTCAATATCAGATCGGAAAAATCGCCACTGATGCCCTACTCTGTTAGCCGGGATATCACCAGCCTTTAATAACTTATAAATAGTCATTCTATCCAGTTGCAGATAATCTGCTAATTCCTTGGTAGTCATAAGATCGTTGCTGACCACGGCTACACCTCCCTGAGGCTTTATACTAAGTCATATTAAACTAATATGACATATATATTCAGTATTTATGTAACTAATTAGACTATTTATGATAAGAATAATTCATACGTCCGTCAATCCATATTGAATTCATGAATTAGGTTTCTGAGAGCGGCGCTCTTGATGTCGTCAAATGGCCGATCGAAGAGATGAATTGGAGAATAGCCATCAAAAGAAATACTAATCGCATTCCCGATATAAAAGTGCTTAAGATTCTGCTTCCGGTCTCAGCTATCATGACCTCCTCTACATTTGAAGAAAAACCAGCAGAAATCATTGTTCCACTAACTATAGCTGTAGCTATAGCGATACCTGTAACGTTACCGGAGTTTCGGGAGAGATTGACTAAAGCAGATGTAACACCGTATTTATTTCCAGTGGCAGAAGAGAAGATGGCAGCGCTATTGGGAGACATAAATATTCCAGACCCTGAGCTCATAATCACAATGGCTAAAATAACGAACCAAATCGGGGTACTATCAGCCATAAAAGCCATCAATAATAATCCACACCCTGCAAGTAATAATCCTAAGGTGGTGAATAGCTTAGTACCATATTTATCAGATAGGTTGCCACTTAATGGACCTAAGATGATACGGCTTATAGCATTTGGAATGAGCACCCATGAAATTTGTGCCGGGGTTAGCCTTAAAGCGGCTTGAAGGTAAAACGTAATTAGAAATCGGAAGGACGTTACCCCTAAGAAAGAGATGTAGCTAGAGCCAATTCCCACTGAAAATAGTCTACTGCGGAATAAAGACAAATCCAGCATAGGTGAGGATGATTTTAATTCCCACCAAATAAAAGTTGTAATTAGTCCAATAAAAATCAGGAAACCTGCCATAATAGGAAGAGAGAACCATCCCAACTCAGCCCCATTTGATAAGGTGAGAAGGAACACAAGGAGGGTGGAAGAGGATAAAGTCGCCCCCAGCCAATCAAAGCTTTTATCTCCTTGAGTCGCTCCCCGAAACCTTGATGAATCCAATAAAAGCGCCGTACCTAAAAATGTGATGGCACACAACGGTACATTAATCCAAAAAATCCAATGCCAGCTAGCGTAGGTTACTAGAAACCCTCCTACTATTGGACCGATTATCCCCCCCGTACCAATAATGCTTCCATGAGCTCCCAGCCCTTTTCCCCGTTCTCGGTCTGAGAATACAGAGGTTACCATTGCCATTCCGTTGGCTTGGGTCATTGCTGCTCCAACTCCTTGAAAAATGCGAAAGGGAATCATCAACATGATGGGGTGAGCATACCCGAGGTACTGGGCAATAGCTGGGGAACTGCCCGAAAATAGGGCCATTGAACCAAATAGCACAACACCTAATAAATACATTGGTTTTCTGCCGATAATATCGGATAGGCGTCCCATCGGTAATAACAACGCACTGATGGTTAAGGATTCGGCCAGAACGACCCATTGAATCGTGGTTAAGGATACGTCAAATTCTCTGGCAATTGTTGGTAGAGCGATACTGATACTTCCATGATGAATCACATTAGTCAGTGAGCCCAACCCAATTGCGGCGAAAACCAGCCATTTGTAGTTGGAGGAAGAGTACGCAAGTTTCAACATCACATTAATTGTACTCTTAGCGTACCGTGCCTGCACCTTTGAGTATATACTGCGTCTGGAGTAAAAAAGGAGCCAAAAAACATGTTAACCACATCTATTACAGGAACACCCTCCGAAGTGTTAGTCGAGCAGCTAGTAGCTTCGGGAATTAAATATGTTTTCTACAATTCAGGATCTAGAGAGGCGTTATTTTTTGATGCTTTGAACAGCAACCCCAATATTGATGGGATTTTGGCACTGCATGAAGGCTCAGTGGCTTCCATGGCAGGAGCATATACTCAAGTAAATAGTGAACCCGCCGTCATGGTGGTTCATTTAGGTGCAGGGTTGGCCCAATGCATGGGGCAGCTATATAACATTTGGTTTGGAGGTCTACCTGTAGTTGTAATTACCTTTGCTGGAGACACAGGCAGTTTTACAGATAGAATAAATCTAGATTTGGATTCAAGTTATAGCCCTGCCTCGATTTCAGTCCCCATGGTAAAGGAAACATGGACAGTAATTGAACCTGAGGGCCTTCCTGCGGCTGTTGACCGAGCATTGAGGGTAGCAACGACTCCACCTTTTGGTCCGGTTCATTTGGCAGTATATGACAAAATGCTGGAAAACCAACAGGTTTCAACAGAGATAATTCACGGCGGTGCCAAAAACATAAAGGCGGGAAATGCAACGGATCAAGACATTGTAAAAATACTTGATGCTCTTGATAAAGCAGATAAGCCCCTTCTATATGTGGGCGATGGGGTTTGGAAAAGTGGAGGCGACAAATTGGCTGCAGAACTGGCTACTCATTTTGGAACGGTAATCGCCTCACCGGAAACTGACCTAAGAGGTATTTCCCTCAAACATCCCCAGCACATTGGCATGTCAAATACGGCTTTCGACTCATACGAGCCTGATGTAATTATCTCCCTTGGGGTAAGGCATCAAGGTTCGGGGAAAAAGGAAGATTTTGATCCTCTGAGAAAGACCAAACAAATTTTGGCTTTGGGATCTGGTTTGGAATATTTGAAAAACTATCCCGGGTTAGAAATGGGAATCATTGCTGATGAGGCCTCCTCTATATCGAGAATGCTAGAAATAGCCAAAAACGACTACAAGGCAGATAGATACTCTAAACGAAGAGAGAAAACTTTAACCCTCGTGGAACAGCAACGTTCTAAACTTCGAGATTCTTTGATGCCGTCCTATGAAAAAGGTAGGGTGCGAGCTACCCTTCTAGTCGATGCAATAGATACAGAATTAGAAAAAATAGGGGGAGGATATATTACCAATGAGCAATTTGCTGCGAGGTATGATGCCGTGGGTCCGGGATTGTCAGAACGAAATAACATTTTGATGAAAGGGGCTGGTGGATCAGAAGGATGGGGCGTAGGAGCCGGCATTGGTGCAAAATTGGCGGTTGGCGAAAAGCCTGTCATTGGGTTAGTAGGTGATGGATCCCTTTATTATGCCGATTCAGGACTGTGGACAGCGGTACATCATAACGTGCCCCTTCTCTACGTAATACCTAATAACGGAGCCTATGGAATCGTAGCTGGATTCTTTGGTCAGAGTGGCGGCAGAATGTCGGACACGGGTAATTATCAAGGCGTTGTTTTAGATGGTATAGACCCCGTTAAGATTGCGGAGGCATTTGGCATGGAAGGTGAAAGAGTTGATGATGAAGATAAGCTGAATCAGACGATCGAAAAAGCGCTTGAAATAGTCATGAAACAAAACAGACCTTATTTACTAGATATTCGCCTTCCTCTTGGGTTACCGGAAGGTGGCGTAGCCGATCAGCAGTATCGGATGAAGTAATAAAAGACCTGAGGTAAATCCCAGGTCTTTTATTGTTTTGCTTTAAGTGGAGGTTAGGTGCCCCTCAGCCTTGGATCCAAGGCGTCCCTTAACCCATCTCCGAAAAGGTTGAAGCCATATACGGAAAGGGATAAACCTACCCCAGGCCAAATTGCCATCCAAGGTGCAAGGATAAAATAGTCTCTCGCTGCGCCGGACAACATACCACCCCATGATGGTCTAGGTGGCGGTACTCCGAGTCCCAAATAACTAAGAGAGGCTTCTGTCAATATGGCAATACCCAATGCACTCGTTGCTATTATCAAAAAAGGTGCAACACACTGTGGGGTAATATGCTGAACCATTATGCGGATATTGTTCGCACCAATGGCCCTGGCGGCATCCACGTATTGAGTTTCTTTGACGGTCAGAGCCTGAGCCCGGACAACCCTATTTGCTCGTGGTATTTGAACTACTCCAACAGCGACTATTATATTTTCTATGGTCTGCCCCAACACTGAAGTAACAGCCAACGCTAAAATTAAGGTTGGAATTGACATTAAGGCGTCCATGGCTCTTTGTATAATCTGATCTGTTTTTCCGCCGAACCATGCGCTAATCACACCGAGAACCCCCCCAAGCCCTGATCCAAATGCTACGGAGAGAAAGCCGACCATTAGTGATACTTGTGCCCCAATGGCCATCTGAGCCCAAATATCCCTGCCTTTGTCATCGGTTCCCATAAGGAAGGTTGAAAATGGCTCCCTTTCACTTGAACTTAAAGGACTCTGGAGTTTATCAAAAAGTCGCCATTCAATGGGGTCATACCAGGTAATTAATTCCGCTGCTGCTGCCATAAAGCACATAATGATAATGATAAAAAGCCCAGCTGCCGCCAAAGGACGCCTCGCTGTAAACTTCAAAGAAGCTGACAGTAGTCTTATCGGTAATGAAGGAGTTGAGTCCGCAATTTGTGCTAATTCTGTTGACATTTAGTTCCCTATGCTTCCGATTTATTGATATCTCACTCGAGGGTCAAACCACCCGTATGAAATATCTATTAGTAAGTTTACAAATACCACAGCTATAGCAAAGAAAAGGGTAATTGACTGTACTATTGGAAAGTCTCTAGCAAGCATTCCCTCAAGGATAAAACTTCCAAGTCCAGGCATTGAAAAAACCCTTTCCATTACAACTGAGCCACCCAGCGCGAGTGCAGTAGTTATACCGATTACTGTTATCACAGGAATGAATGCGTTTTTAAGTGCATGCCGGGCGGTAACTACGTACGTGGTGAGACCTTTTGCCTTTGCTGTGCGGATGTAATCTTGTCTTAGGACCTCCAACATGGTTGATCTCATCATTCGCGCTTTTGTGGACGCGCTGATGTAGCCAAGCATTATCGATGGCCAGAAGAACTGTTGTATGTTCTGCCACGGCTCTTCTGTTATTGCGAATGAGCCCAATTGTGGATTCCACATAAAAAAATATGCGCCGCCTAATAAAAGTAATGTGGCACTCCAGAAGGATGGTAATGACAGACCAGCTAAAGACGCTACACGAATACTGTAATCCAGCCATGAATCTTGCTTGAGAGCCATAATTATTCCCGCTGGAAGACCCAAAATAATGGCGATTATCTGAGAAAATATCACTAGTTCAAGTGTTACTGGGAACTTTAATTTAAATTCGTCAAAAACATCCCTTCCTGTAAATAGTGAGTCACCCCAATCACCAACTACGTATCCTTTTATCCAGGTGCCATATTGAATATGTAAAGGGGCATTAAGTCCGAGTTTTTCACGTATTTCTTCTAAGTCTTCTTCCGAAACATCAATTCCCTCACCGCCGGAGTTTGCTTCTGCGATCATTAAGGCTACATCACCAGGGGCGATTCTTAGCAGGGCAAAAATCAACGCAGAAACTGTGAATAGGGTCAATACTCCAAAGAGGAGTCTTCGAATCAAATATTCCTTCATTTTGCCTGTTCCCTGCTGTGGTGTTTCTTATTCTTACTCGCTGCATTATATATATGAAAGGGAGAGTAAGCTATTTTGAAGCTATCTAGTTAAGTTGTTACTTGAAAGCGGCTCGCTGACCTTTCCGGGTTAGCGAGCCGCTTTCTATTTTTTTTGTCATCGAAGAGTGAGACTGCGAGTATATTTGACTCGGCCTCACCCTTCGAAACTATTTATATGGTTAGTTTCTGTCTAACCACATCCTCTCCCACTGTGCCCATTTATTCTGGGATGGGTGAGGATACAATTGCCAGCCTTTAACTTCATTCGACCAGGCTGGGAATATGTAGGTCCATGGATATGGAATAGAGTACATGGCCTCTGTTGCCAAGATTCTCTCTATGTCGTGCACTAGTTCTACACGTTTTGCCACATCCAGTTCACTGGACTGTTCAAGAGCTAATTTTTCTAGCCTGGCTGCCAATTCTGGGTCAGCAGTTTCTCGGCCTGTGCCACGGTAGTACCAGCTTTCTTTGTCTTTGACCAAGTGAATCATGTAGAAGTCATCTGGGTCAGCAACGTTGGTTCTAACCTTGGAACCATAGTGAATGTCGTAGTCGGCCTCTTTACCACGAGTGCTTTGTACAGCACTTTCTACAGAGGCAATAGTTACTTCTACGTCAAGGTTTCTACTCATCTGGTCCTGGAAATATAAGCATCCGTCTATGTACATCTGTGCACTTTGTGCCATACATTCAACGCTGAATCTGTTTCCAGCTCCAAGCACTTCATCTACTAAACGATTTGCCTCTGCTATGTCAGCGACCTTTCCGTCACCTCTTCTCCAGCCAGGCAATTCGCCTAGCTCGGAATCTGGCAGAGCCCAGATACTTCCTGGTGGCATCCACAGGGTGTGCCTATGCACACCTGACACGCCAGCGGCCATGTTGAAATCTACCCAGTCATCACGGTCGAGCGCTAAGTGCATTGCCATTCTGATCTTAGCATCGTTAAATGGCTCTCTTTCCATGTTGATCTGGATGCCTTTACCCCAAGAATGGAGGGCTGGCATAATCGTGAATTTATCTGCAAATCGTGCTTTTATTTGCTCTACGTGAGCTGGCAGCAGAGATGCGCTACCTTCACCATAGTAATCAGTCTGTCCTGTGATAAGGGCAGAGAATCTAGCTGTGGCGTCTGTGATGATGAACTGATCTTGACCTTCAGTCAAAGGCAGTCCCTCTCTCCAGTAGTCAGGGTTTGCCCTGACCTTAGACTGCACGTCAACCTCAAATTCAGTAGGAACAAAAGCTCCTGTTCCTGTTCCAAACAAGAATGTTTCAGGTGTAGTCTCATCGAGCATGTCGATGTATGCAATTTCTAGGTCAGGATGAGTACCTTCCTGCCTTATATAGGCAATGAAGTCCTTGTCCATATTATTAGGGGAACCTAGCATTCCTGCGAACTGAGGCAGTGTTCTAGCTAGAGCTTCCTTAAATTCAACCTTAAACGTATAGTCGTCAACACACGATGATTTCTCATAGTGACCTAGGGCTGCTCTTGGCCCTGAGTGCAAAATTCCTTCTGGAGGATTTAAAGCATATTCCAAGCTGGCTTGTGCGTCCTCGCAC
>DLRJ01000032.1 GCA_002500485.1 Dehalococcoidia bacterium UBA7891 | reverse complement strand
AATGCGGCAATTTTTTATGTTTTTATTCCTTTATTTCTGAAGTTGATATAGCAGTTGTTCTTTCCAAGATTGATAATAATCATCATATTGCTTGCAAAGACCGTTCTCAGGAATATAACTATTTATTATTTTCAGATTTTTAAAAGTATCATCCAAACTTTCATAGAAACCGTTTCCAAAAGCTGCTCCCCTAGCAGCCCCTTGGGCTCCATCAGTATTATAAATCTCAATTGGTGTATTACAGACATTTGCAAAAATCTCACAAAACAAAGGGCTGAGAAAAAGATTGCTTTTACCCACACGGATTACTTTAGGTTCTAGATCAAGATCTTTCAAGATATCAAGACCATAACGAAAGGCATTTGCAATTCCTTCTTGCACAGCCCTAATCAGATGAGCCTTGTTGTGCTGATTGAAATCCAATCCAGTTATATGTGCTCCATCATTGATATTTTTCAACATTCTTTCAGTTCCGTTACCAAAAGGATGAATATTAATTCCTCCAGATCCTATAGGTACCTGAGAAGCTAGAGCATTCATTTCATTATAAGATAGAACACCACCTAATATAGAATTCTTCAGCCAGCTGTTGAGTCGCCCGGCACCATTTATGCATAAGAGTATACCATAAGTTGGGTCGTTGATATCATAGTTGACATGAGCAAAAGTATTTACTCTTAAACTTTGGTCTGACACAGCCTCTTTTGAGACTCCATAAATGACTCCTGATGTTCCTGCTGTCGCAGCAAATTCTCCAGTTTTTAAAGCATTTAGTGAGAAAGCATTATTCGGTTGATCGCCTGCTCGGTAGGTAACTGGGATACCCTTTGGAAGGCCAATCGCTTTAGATGCCGAGGATTTGAGGTGCCCTTGCACCCCGAAGGTATTAGCAAAATCCGGGATTAAAGATTCTTTAAATCCACAGTATTGCATCAACTCATCAGACAGAGTCTTTTTATGAAAATTCCAAAAGATACCCTCTGATAGACCGGGCACAGTTGTTGTTATTTCTTCTGTGAGTCTGAAAGCTATATAATCACCGGGGAGCATAATTTTCCCAATTCGGGAAAAAACAGATGGTTCATTGTCTTTGACCCATTTCAGCTTAGAAAGTGTAAAATTCCCAGGAACGTTTAGATAATTATCGCAACAGTGGTCCAATCCAAGATCGTGAAGTAGGCTTTCTCCAGTAGAAATGGCTCTACTATCACACCAAATTATTGCTGGATAAATTAAATTTTGTTTGCTATCAAGCATTACAAGGCCGTGCATCTGATAAGAAATTCCTATGGAGATTATTTCGTAGTTATAATTTCCGGATTGCTCAATAACCGATTTAGTAGCCAACACGAGGTTTTCCCACCAAATATTCGGGTCCTGCTCAGCCCAACCGGGTGACCGGGCATCAATGGCCATTTCAGTTTTTGGAGAAAAATCAGAAGCTACAGTTCTCCCATTTTCAAGATCGAGCAGAGATGCTTTAACAGAGGAACTTCCTATATCATAACCAAGAGAATAATACTTTGCCATTATTATGGGACGATAATTTAATTAAGGAAAGAGGGAATCCTTGGTTTTAAGGGTTCCATATCCTAGAAAGTATGAGCTTTAACTACAATGACCATCAGTACTTTGAATCAAGATACCTTTCGCTATAATTTAAGTAGTAAGCTCGGAACCGACATAGGTTGTAGAATCTTTCTTAAATAGTCTAAAAGTAATAATAATAAACCGATTTGATTATTAGAGGTACAAGAGGCCTATGGCATTGAATATTGTGACAGGAGCAAAAGAATACTTCACTGGCATTGATAGAATTCCATTTGAAGGTACAGAATCGTATAACCCTTTAGCCTTTCGCTATTATGATGCAGACAAGGTTTTAGGTGACAAGACTTTAGAGGAGCATCTCAGGTTCGCTGTAGCGTACTGGCATAGTTTCGGACCAAGTGGAGCTGATCCTTTTGGTGTAGATACCAAAGAATACCCATGGTTAATGACCTCTGATCCTGAGCAACGATCTATAGAGAAGATGGACGCAGCTTTTGAGTTTATCACTAAACTAGGCGTTCCCTTTTATTGCTTCCATGATTTTGATATATCCGTTGAAGGCAAGTCTCTTCCAAAAAGCGAAGAAACTCTGACTAAAATGGTAGAATATGCACGAGAAAAACAAAATGACTCTGGAGTAAAATTACTTTGGGGAACAGCAAATTTGTTCTCAAACCCGAGATATATGAACGGTGCAGCCACCAATCCTGATTTTGCTGTCGTAGCCTATGCGGGAGCTCAAGTAAAAAATGCTATTGATGCAACAGTAAGTCTAGGCGGTGAAAATTATGTTTTCTGGGGTGGTCGCGAGGGATACATGTCTCTTTTAAATACTAATATGAAAAAAGAGCTTGATCATTTAGCCATGTTTCTTTCTAAAGCCCGAGATTATGGTAGAGCCAATGGCTTTAAGGGAACTTTTCTTATAGAACCAAAACCAATGGAGCCAATGAAGCATCAGTACGACTTTGATGCCGCAACAGTTATAGCCTTTCTGCGAGAATATGATCTTATGGATGACTTCAAGCTGAATATTGAGGTCAATCATGCGACTCTTGCACAACACACATTTCAGCATGAATTGCAAGTTGCATCAAATGCCGGATTATTAGGAAGTATTGATGCTAATCGGGGTGATTACCAGAATGGTTGGGATACCGATCAATTTCCAATTAATATTTATGAATTAGTGGAGGCCATGCTTGTCATTATCAGAAATGGTGGTTTTAAATCTGGAGGAATTAATTTTGATGCGAAGACGAGACGTAATTCAACTGATTTAAAAGATTTGTTCATTGCGCACATTAGTGGCATGGACGCATTTGCTCGATCTTTAATTACTGCTGACAGGGTTCTGAATGATTCAAATTTGAATGCTTTATTAAATGATCGCTATAACAGTTTTGATGATGGTTTTGGAAAGGAATTTGAGGCTGGAGCATTGGGGTTGGAGCAACTCCGAGAAGTCTCAATGAAAATTGGCAATCCAAAAAAAATTAGTGGTAGGCAAGAGCTGTTCGAGTCAATCATTAATAATGTTATCTGAATAAAGCTCAGACATTTTGGAAAAAATATGAAAAGACAGATGATATTTATTGCAGGTCTAATTTTGATCCAGACTATGAATTTTAGTTGTATCAAAGTTGATGGCATAAACTATAGCAATAGAATTGCTGCCTTACCAACGGAGGCCAAAAGAGATCGGACACCTTGGGCATTCAGGATCAACTTGGATGAACGTCCTCGAAATCTAGTGTTAGCATTGAATCAGGACTTGTGGGTTACATATGATACTGAAAACAGTGGCCTGCACAGAGCTTGGACTGGCGGGGTCAATTTTAATGGTATTGTATTTAATAATGCGCATGGTGTTCAGCCTAACAGTATTGGTATGCCTTATATTGAAGATGCGCTGGAAAAATCTCCCTGGATAATCAAGGCGGATGGAGTTGTGCGGTCTGTGAAAGCTGAGTATGAAGGCTACCTTATCAAAAATAATACCATCATTATCAGATATATAATTCCCATTAATGATGCCCATGATGCTATTGTAGAGGAAAGGCCTGAGTTTATTCGCAATAGTGATGGCAAACCGGGATTACATAGAGAGTTTGAAGTTTATGATCTGCCAAAAGGATTTGAACTATCATATTCGGTTAGGATAAATCATTTGGCTAGTCCAGAGGATTTTCATACAAATGGTAGATTGACGATTGATAAGATAAAAACTAATAGCTCTGAATGGGGTAGTAGTTTCAACCTAAACGGGAACATTTTTCTAAAGAGGAATGGGAAAACATCTCTTCAGACATTTTTCCCAATTGAACTTTACAAGCTTAATAAAAATATGCTTGAGGATGGAGACGCTCCTATTGCTGCATCGCCTATTAATGACTTAGAGATGAGTGGCAAGGATCTTATTGGCAGTCTTGGATGCGTTGCCTGTCATTATATAGATAAAGCAATGCTTGGACCATCTTATAACGATGTGGCCAAGAAATATGATAACTCCGATGAAAGTAAAAGTTATCTAATCAAGAAAATTCTAACTGGTAGCAAGGGAGTTTGGGGTGAAAGACTTATGCCTCCTCATCCTCATATCAACAAAGAAACAGCTTCAGAGATTGTGAATTTTATTCTCGGCTTAGATCAGCTTCCAGAAGGTGAATATTTACCCGGTGTTGCAATTGATTTTTTTGAGATAGGGACAAAATTAGAAAGACAGCCAAAATTGCTTCCTGGTCAGGATCCAAATGTTTCTCAAGTTTTCCCTGATATATTGTTTCAAACAGGGAATCCAGATATTGGGTGGGAAGATCAGGTTACAGAGGATTTTTTACATTTTGAAAGAAATTTTGTTATGAAAGTCTCGGCATATCTCCAAATCGAAGAGGAAGGAGATTATGAATTTCGGTTTATAGCAGATAAGGGCGGAACCCTAAAAATAGATGAAGAAAAAATTGCGTTTGTTAATAACATACCCTACACACCTTGGCAAGGAGGAGATTTATCGAGATTTGATAGATTTGCCAGTTATCTAGGAAAAGAACCTGAAGTAGGAAAACTTACTGGAGAAAAGTTTTTAACTAAGGGTTTTCACAAGATAGACATTGATTATTATCAGAATCTCTTAACCATGGCCTTAATCCTTCAATGGAGGAAAAAAGGTGAAAAGAAATTTGAGTTTGTACCTGAATCAGTCCTTTTTCATGAACCAAGAGATATAAAACCAACGTCACCGGGACTCAAGGAAATTTATAAACTGGAAGCCCCGGGGCACGGCGGCGATCTTGTTTCTGTCCATCCAAGCTTCGATCTTATGCCTGCAAGGCCCACATCTTTTCAACCGAGAGTGGGTGGTATGGATTTCTTACCAAATGGTGACCTAGCTGTAGCAACATGGGATGGTGAGGTCTTTATTGTCTCTAATGTTTCATCGGGAGATCCTTCAAGCATGTCTTTCAAGCAGATTGCTGAAGGTCTTTGTGAACCCCTCGGATTAGCCGTAGCTAATGGTGATATTTATGTTATGCAACGTTGGGAATTAACAAAATTAGTTGATCAAGATGGAGATGGTATAACAGATTATTACCATGCCTTTAGTGATGATTGGTCCACAAGACCTGATTTTCATGCGTGGGGATTTGGCCTCACTTATAAAGACGGCTATTTCTACACTAATACGGGACCTGCTTTAGGTCCATATAATAAGAAACAAGCTCCAGATGCTGGGAAGACATTAAAAATATCAATTGAGGATGGTTCGTTTAAAGCCATAGCTCATGGTTATAAAGCACCTAATGGTATAGGTGTTGGATTTGGTGGAGACATTTTTACTACTGACAATGAAGGTAGTTATGTCCCTGCCAGCAAACTAATGCATGTTGACATTGATAATCCTAGCGAATATCCTTTTTTTGGCAATGCTTATGTTTTAGGTAAAAAAGCGGATGGTTTAAAAATAAAACCTCCTGTTGTTTGGACTCCTCAAAATGAGATAGGGAACTCACCTAGTGAACCGGGAATCCTGCATGTTGGCCCTTATAAAAATCAAATGATCATGGGAGATGCAAGACATGGTGGTTTAAAACGCGTATTTATTGAAGAAGTCAATGGACTCCTCCAAGGTGCGTTGTTTCGCTTTACACAGGGCCTAGAGGCTGGGATTAATAGGTTTGTCTGGGGTCCAGATTCTTCTCTTTACGTAGGAGGAGTTGGTGGAACAAATGATTTTACTTGGGAGGGGAAAAGGTTTGGTTTGGAGAAATTGACCTATAACGGTAAACCTACCTTCGAAATGCTAGCGGTTAGGGCTAAAAATAATGGCATGGAAATTGAATTGACAGAATCCTTACGAATCGGTGATGGTGCTGCACCTCAAGATTACCTTGTCCAGCAGTGGTGGTATGATATAGATACTGAAGGTGGTATCAAGCAAGAGCTTGAAAACCTTCCAGTAAAGTCAGTCTCAATCTCACCCAACCGACGAAGAATATTCCTTGAGATCGATGGCCTGAAACCTGACAGAGTTGTATATATTACTTTTGTAAACCCAGTCTTGAGTGCTGAGAACCGGCAGTTATGGTCCTCCGAAGTATGGTATACTTTAAACAATATTCCGGCATATGAGGGTACAGTTGAGCCAACTAATCTTGTTCGGGTTGATAACAATTTATCAGAAGAAGAGCTTAAAGATGGCTGGCAGCTCTTATTTGATGGCAAATCAATGTCAGGGTGGAATGGAACCAATAGTAAAAAAGAACCAGATGGTTGGGAAGTAGCCGATGGCCTTCTCAGTGGCTTCGCCTCTGGTAACGTTATCCTTACTGAATCAGTTTATGATAATTTTGAATTGGAATTTGAATGGAAACTAAAAAAAGGGGCAGATGGAGGACTTTTCTTTCATGTACCTTCAACTCTTTCTTTGACTGAAATATTAAATTTCGGCCCAGAGATGCAGATTATTGATGATCAATATCACCCAGATGCCGCGGTTAGTAATTCACATGTGACAGGTGCTGTTTATGATATTTTGCCTCCAAGGTATGTAATCTCCAAGCCAATAGGTGAATTCAATCATTCGAGGATTGTTGTTTCAGGAAATAATATTGAACATTGGCTAAATGGAATTAAAACTCTCAAATATGAACTAAATACTGATATTTGGAGCCAAAATTTCAATAATAGTTTATTTAGAGAGAACTCTAATTTTGGCAAATCTCAAAGTGGCCACATTGCCATAGCTAATCAGGAAGGTCAACTCTGGCTAAAAAACATTAGAGTAAGGAATTTTTTGGGCCAGTAGGCTATACGGACATTGTGAAGATTGAAAGTCTGGGCATTTCCCAATTAGACCAATTTTAGTGTTTCCCAGTTTTGATTTAAGCCACTCGCTCATGGTTCGAACCCCTACGAAGACACACCAGATTAAGCCTAAGTTTGCTGAAAAAGTTACTGATTATTTTCAGTAATCTAGTATTTTGGGTGGCTTTCTGAATACTGGGTTGGTCAAGTCTATTCCGAATTTGGATCTTGCTTTATCCCTTCTTAGTCCTTTCCTAGCTTTAAGAATAAAGTCTTTTTTTCATATTTTCATAATGATCCTCCTTACGGTGTCTAATGCCACAGGGCAATTCTACTTCGGTCGAAATAAGATTCAATACCACCCATTCTGATATAATTTATTGAAAAAATGAAAAAGCCTCTTTTCATACT
>DLRJ01000018.1 GCA_002500485.1 Dehalococcoidia bacterium UBA7891 | reverse complement strand
GAGGGCAATTGCGCACTCCCGGAGGACCTGAGGTGATGGATCCGACTTCATGGATTCCAAGATTGGAATCATGTTAAGTTCCAATTGGCGTGCGGCACGGATTGCCACAATTCTGATGTTCTCATCCTCGTCAAGCAGACCTCTATTGAGATGGTCTCCCCCGTTCTCCTCCAACTTGGTCAATAGCCATAGTGCTCTTGCCCTAAATACAGGATTCTCTGAATGATAGAGCTCTAGTAATTCAGCTTCTGCTTGTTTTTGCATTGAGTTCAAAGAAATCCAAGCACGATAGCGAACAGCAAAACTAGGGTTTTTTAGGGCTTCCGCTGCCCCCTCAGGAGTTGAATAATCAAACTTTGGAACCTTATAACTGACACCCTTCGGGGCAAGTCTGAAAACTCTTCCACGGGTTGTATCCTCTTGTCGATTCCAACCAACAACAGGGTCGTACCAATCGGTAATGAAAACCGAGCCATCCGGAGCGACCACAACATCAACCGGTCTGATCCATTTATCACTCTTCTCTTTTAAGAGATTGAGCATCTCACCAGTGTAGCCTGCACCTGACTTCTTTTCTTGTAAAGACCAAAGTACGCCCGGTCCAGCGTCACAATGTAGAACCCTGTCGGAGAATACTTCGGGAAGAAGGTTTCCTTCATACACGGTTATACCTGCGGGGGAACCGGCCCCGGTGAAAACCACATTCGGTACAACACCAGGATCGTTCTGATGCCAGTGTCGTTTCGGGATTTTATCATGCCAACCTGTTCTAGGGACTGCCCAACCGGCACCTGTGATCTCATCTTGATAGCCGTAATTCCCGTACTCCATCAAATAGTTGATCCGACAACTGGCGTTTCCGTCATCGTCGTTGTCAGATTGCCATAAATCACCGTAAGAATTGATTGTTACTTCATAATTGTTGCGAAAGTTGTGAGCCAAAACCTCGAATTCAGAGCCGTCTGGATTACATCTGAAGGTCATGCCGCCGTGGTACGGAGATTGCCTACCTCGATATTCTTCAATGTGCTGAGTTGCCCTAAACGAAAAAACAGTATTGCCTTTCTTATCAATCACGGGGTTGCCTTGACTATCGTGGACATAATAACCGTTATTGCCCATGTTCCAGTAAAGTTTCCCGTCAGGCCCGAAAACAAAGGAATGGATAGAATGATCATCTTGTGGTATACCCGATTTTGTAAAAAGGTATTCTTTCCTATCGGGTTTGTCATCGCCATCCTCATCAGTAAAAACGATGACGTTAGGTGCCGAGGATACGATTACCTTATTCCCCAAGACAGCAATCCCAAGGGCAGCATCGACATCCCTGCCCTGATAGTACACCTTCGAGGTATCTGCCACGCCGTCACCGTTCAGATCTTCCAAAATTAAAATCCTGTCACCCTCTGGCCTTTTATTATTCTTTGCATGGGCGCGGTAATTAACCACCTCACAAACCCATACACGGCCCCGATCATCAATATCCAGATTTGTTGGACTAAGTATCATTGGCTCTGAAGCAAACATTGTTGCCTCTAGGCCTGGATAAATATCTATATTTTTTAATGAATTAGATGGGATTCTACTATCACTGAGGGAAGAATTTTCTGTTAACTCTTTAATATATATATTTTTGTACCATATTTCACTTGGGTCTCTACTAGCATGAATTTGCAGAGCAATAATTCCTGTTCTTTCAATCGTATCATCTTCTTCAAGATAATCAATTGTTTTATAACCATTAATCCAAATTTGAATTCTACTACCTTGACATCTTAGCACATAATCAGTCCACTCTCCAGCTTTCATTACCGCATTAAGGCTATCTTGGTCTCCCACTCCAAACATAATTTTCCTTCTCGATTCATCATAAAGGCCGCCCCAAATACTAATAGGAAATTCATCTTCACTATAACCTAGATCTGAAACACCTTTATGATAGTTTAATTCGAAACCAACATCTGCTTGGTAACCTGATACTTCATTATGGTTTGGTACTCTTCTACTTCTAAATTGAATACCCCCATTTTCATAACCATATGGTTTTATATCTCCAGTTGTTGTCTTAACCTGCAATCTTAATTCAAAATCTGAATAGTCCTTAATTGTACAGAGGAACTCGTTTCTCGGAATCGGTTTTTTCAGAGTCCCAGCTTTGATTATTCCATCCTCAATTCTGAAATATTTTAGGTTTCCTTCCCATCCTGAAAAATCAGCACCGTTGAAGAGGGGCGTAAAACCGTCAGGAATCTCTAGAGTATAACCCCGATTGAGACTCGGATTTGTTTGGGCAGCATTGTTCTGTTTTGTACCTGAACAATTCATGTTGAACAGTAAAATGATGTATAGAAAAAATACGGACTTGGAATTCTTCAATTGGTAAAATCCCCCTTTTGACTATTCGTCTAACGACCCAGATTCACACCATGGCCCGTGAGAATGATGATTGTATAATAAACGTAATTATAACTTCTTTTGCAAAAAGTTTATTTCAATCCAAAGATAATTCTCTATGGTTTAGACTCGAGAAAAACTAATTTTGAACACTCCTTAAGAATGACTAGCTAGCATGTGTTTCATCAGTTTATTGGACAGCATTTAATGACGACTGATACACACTAGCAACTAACAATAAGAACAGGAATATGCAACGCAAAATACGTATGGGTATGGTAGGAGGTGGTCAAGGCGCATTCATTGGGCCCATCCACCTCATGGCCGCTCAACTTGATAACCAGATCGAACTAGTATGTGGGGCGTTTAGCTCCGATCCGGCAAAATCCAAAGAATCAGGCAAGGCGTACTTTCTTCCAGAAAATAGAACTTACCCGAGTTATGAGGAGATGTTTAAAGCGGAGGCAGAACTGCCAGAAGGTGATAGAATGGATTTTGTTACAATAGTTACGCCCAACCACATGCACTTCCCGGTTCAAAAGAGGGCTTTAGAGAGCGGTTTTAATATTATGAGTGACAAACCGATGTGTTTCAATCTTAGTGAGGCAGAGCAGCTGGTAGATCTTGTTAATAGCACTGGGCTGCTCTTCGGCCTTACACACAACTACACCGGTTACCCCATGGTCAAAGAGGCCAAACACAGGATCGCAAGCGATCAGCTTGGAAAAATCAGAAAGATTATAGTAGAGTATTCTCAGGGCTGGCTCGCAACGTTTCTCGAGAACGAACATCAAAAGCAGGCCTCCTGGCGAACCGACCCAGAGCGGGCCGGCGCCTCCTGTTGTATCGGCGATATTGGCACTCACGCTGAAAATCTTGCCGAGTATATCACCGGTCTGAAGATTGCTGAGCTTTGTTGCGAATTCACCACCTTCGTCGAAGGACGCCTTCTAGAAGATGATGCAAATCTGTTGATTAAATACGACAACGGCGCAAGGGGAATTCTCTATTCCAGTCAGATTTCTGTTGATGAAGAGAACCGCCTGAGTATAAGGGTATATGGTGAAAAAGGTGGACTTGAATGGGATCAACAAGAGCCTAATACTCTAGTGCTAAAGCATCTCGATAGGCCCCGTGAGATTATTAGGGCCGGAGCAAATTATGGTGACCGTTTATCTCCTCAGAGTTTTTCAGCTGGCAGGCTCCCCGCCGGTCACCCTGAAGGTTATATAGAAGCTTTTGCTGTGCTTTACCGCAACTTTGCTTCAACTTTAAGTGCTAAGCTTGAGGGCCTTCAGCCTGACGAAGCATCTCTGGATTTTCCGGATGTAAATGACGGTTTAAGGGGGATGTCCTTCATTGACGCATGTGTTCGATCTTCTGAGGCTGGAGCACAATGGGTGTCTCCAAAATTCTCTTAAAGTTTTTTCTTGATAATACAAGGAGTTGGGAATAATGAGCAGAGCTGTTACACTTTTCACCGGCCAGTGGGCTGATTTAACATTGGAAGAACTTTGCGTCAAGGCAAAGGATTTTGGTTATGATGGTCTCGAGCTTGCATGTTGGGGGGATCATTTTGAAGTTCATAAGGCAGATCAGTCATACTGTGATCAGAAAAGAGAGCTTCTTGCTAAACATGGTCTCCAATTGTTTGCGATTTCGAATCATCTGGTGGGTCAGGCTGTTTGTGATAAAGTTGATATTAGACATAAGAATATTCTTCCAGATTATGTCTATGGTGATGGGAATCCGGAAGATGTCCAGAAACGTGCATCTGATGAAATGGTTAATACTGCAGAGGCTGCAAAAAGACTAGGGATAGATGTCGTTAATGGTTTTACAGGCAGTAGTATATGGCACCTCATATATGCTTTCCCACCAATGGTTCCCGAAATGGTTGACGAAGGATTTGATGATTTTGCAAACCGATGGGAGCCCATTATGGATGCCTTTAAAGATAATGGGGTTCGTTTTGGGCTAGAAGTACATCCAACCGAAATTGCATTCGATATTGTTACTGCGGAAAGGGCTGTTAGAACTCTTAACGGTCATGAGGCGTTCGGATTCAATTATGATCCCAGCCATCTTGGTTATCAGGGAGTTGACTATGTCTCTTTCATCAGGAAGTTTTCTGACAGGATTTTCCACGTTCACCTTAAGGATGTTGCGTGGAGCAGTAACCAAGTTGACTCCGGTGTTTTTGGCAGTTATCTGGAATTTGGTGACAACAGGCGATTCTGGAATTTTCGATCGCTTGGTCGCGGCAACATTAACTTCGAAGAAATCATCAGGGCTCTTAATGACATCCAGTACTCCGGGCCATTATCGGTTGAGTGGGAAGACAGCGGTATGAACCGGGAGACTGGTGCTTCCGAGGCGGCCGCTTTTGCAAAGGGTGTCGATTTTGAAACGTCTGAAGTGGCATTTGATTCTTTCTTCGCGGAATAGTTGGACTCTCTACAAAATGCTCCATCAACCGATCCTGCTTTGCTTAATCTACTTTTGCGCATGGGTATTAGATAACATTTCCTTAGTTATCTGGTACAGCCCCTAGTATTTTAGTAGGCCTCTTAATTAAGA
>DLRJ01000162.1 GCA_002500485.1 Dehalococcoidia bacterium UBA7891 | reverse complement strand
TTACGCCATGGCGGGGTATCTTTATTTACCATTGGGTCCTGCTATGAGTTAGATATCGGCTATCGTAGCCTTTCTTTTGTGAGAACCATATATATGCCATAGGATAAGTGCCCCGACACCCCTAAAAGGTCTCCATGGTTCGCCCATGGTTTCCATGGTTTTCACATCTGGTCTCATATCAAGCGATTTAAGTATTTTCATTCCTTCCTGGAGCGCTATATCAGCTACTGGCCAGGCATCTAGGTCTGCAAGAGCAAAAAGCCGATAATTGTCTGCCGTCCAAGCACCGACGCCCCTAATCTTAACGAGTCTTTCTTGCACAGATTCGCCACTCATTTGAGGAAATGATTTTAGATCTAATTCTCCAGTGGTGATTTCCTTAGCTATTCCTATGATATATTCAGCTTTTCTACGGGATAACCCCAGTGGCATCATATCGTCTGGTTCCAGTTTAGATATAACTTGTTCTGTCGAGACTTCTGCCTCTTTCATACGCTTCCATACGCTGGTTGCGGCAGCTCCCGAAATTTGCTGACCGACGATTGACCTAGCTAATGTTTGGAAGGTAGCAGGTAATGAACGATCGGGTGGGGGGCCATATGTTTCAAGGGCTAGTTCGATGTCTTTATCCAAATTGGATATGGCCTTCAAGGCACCATCTGGGCCGTGTAGTTTTTCAAACAAAACAGTCATAGGAATGATACTAATGTATCATAGGGGTTGGAGCAAATTTCATTGAGGTGTTTTTTTGGATAGTGATTCTGGGGCAATAGCTGTGGTTATTCTTGGGTTTTTACTTGGACTCAAGCATGCTACCGATGCTGATCATGTTGTTGCTGTGGGAACAATAGTAAATGAGTATGGAAATGCGTTTCGAAGCCTCTGGGTAGGTGCCTCGTGGGGGCTCGGGCACACAGCACCACTACTAATATTGGGGATAGTCATATTACTTCTTAAGTCTGCCGTAATGGATTTTTATGAAGGAGTTGCCCATTATTTTGAACTTGGTGTGGCAGCGATGCTGATATTCTTGGGCCTCCAGGTGTACTGGAATTTGAGGAGGCGCCACTTACATGTGCATCAACATGCTCACGATGGTGGTTCTCATATGCATATTCATGGGACTCATTCATCACAAGAAGATCCCTCCATTGAGAAACCTCACTCACTTTTTAATCCAGGCAGGCCATTTTTTCGCCTTAAATCTTTTTTAATCGGATTTATACACGGTATGGCAGGTAGTGCAGCCGTGATGCTGGTTTTATTGCCTACAATAGATACCTTTACCACAGGATTGCTTTATTTGATCCTTTTTGGTGTAGGTACAGTATTTTCTATGGCGCTAATCACCATTTTATTGAGTGTTCCTTTTGTAATAAGCTCCAACAATAAAAGGATTACCAATATAGTAAATGGAGTAGCAGGAACCGCCAGTATAGTTTTTGGTCTTCTGTTAATGTCCGATGTAGCATTCGACACTAAACTTACGGAGCCTTTTTACCTTCCCTTTTAAATTCCATCAATGAAATTAAAAGATTAAGCTACAAAATAATCCCTTCATCCTGTAACGATGATATATCGTCCCAAGAATAACCCAGGCGATCGATAAGGATTTCTTCTGTGTTTTCTCCTAGAGATGGTGCCATTTTTTCCGTAGATAACGGAGTTTTGTCAAAGGCCAATGGGAGTTGATGCCACATCGAATCACCGATGATTGGATGATCAAAAGGCACAAGATAATTATTTAGTGTGACTTGATTGTCTTTGGGCAAATCAAGGGTTGATTGAACTTTTTCCCATATCAAATCAGAACTCCCCAATATTTTTTCCCACTCTGGAAAAGTCTTTGATCCAAATATTTTGTCCAATTCACCAATTACGTGGTGTTTGTTTTCTTCCCTCGATTTAGGGGTACTGAATTCAGCCTGTGTGATGAAATCTTCACGTCCAATCGTTTTACAGAAAATAGGCCAATACCTCACCCCTTGGCTCATGGATAATGCAATCCAGACTTGATCTTTGGTTTTGTAGGTATTCCACAAGGGGTTGTTCATGTTACTTCTGTGTTGCCTACTCAATTCCTGACCTTCAAGTAGCCCTATTCCATCCCGCATCATTCCCAACCACATCATGCTGCCTAGGTGAGAAGTTTCAACTTTTTGACCGATGCCATGACGTTCTTTGTAAAGTAGTCCCGATAATATGCCGTAACTAAGCATTATCCCTGCCATCTGGTCTGCGACACCATGTAGGTTGTAAGGTGTGTCATCTTCCGGTCCTCCCCACCATAAAGAGCCTGATCTAGCCTCTCCAGTCAAGGCAAAGGCTGGTTTATTGGAATCTCCTCCCAGCGGTCCATATCCAGTAGCTGACCCGTATACCAGTTGAGAATTTATTTTTTGTAAATCTTCCCAACCTAAACCAAGTCTTTCTGCGACACCTTGTCTGAAATTCTGAACGAAAACATCGGATTCCTTTACTAGGGAGTGAATAATTTTTTGCCCACGTTTTGCCTTTAAATTGATAGCTATACCAAGCTTCTGCCTGTTGAGTACCTCAAAATAGTGAGAGCTGACCCCGTCGTATGCATTACTCGCCACCCCACTTACCTGCCCAAACTGTCTCCCATGGTCTCCATCCAAGGACTCTATTTTAATAACTTCGGCCCCTAAGTCTGCCATCATCATTGTTGAGACAGGTCCAAACTGCCACATAGTCCAATCCAGGACTTTCATTCCTTGAAGGGGACCTTTATTAATGTTGTTCATAAGCCTTGAGATCTTTTAAGGGCATATTTTTTGGAGGCTTTGGCAATACTAACAGGAACATTCACCAATCAAAAATGTTGTTAAGTTATCTGAATAATGGGTTTGAAGGTCCGTATGCATCGATGGTTGCTCCTGTGACGGCGGAAGAATTGTCACTTACCAAAAATGAGCATAAAGTGGCAATTTCAGATGGGTCCATCATGTGATCGTTTTCAATGGATTGATGACCAAATGCCTCCACATAGCCTTCTGTAACAACGCTACCGGGGCAAACGCAGTTGACGTCTATCCCAGAAGATTTTACCTCTGCAGCCAATGATTCTGTAAAACTAATTAATCCGGCCTTGGTTACCCTATAGGCACTTCTTCCTGCTGCTCCCTTCCGTCCACCTATCGATGAGATATTGATGATTTTTCCGTAATTTTGGGAAACCATGCCAGGTAGTAGAAGCTTTGTTATTTTTACTGCACCGATCAAATTGACATTTATAACTTCCTGCCAATTCTCCATATCGAAATCTATCAAATGTGTAGATAAATGAATAATTGCAGCGTTGTTCACCAGGACGTTCACTTGAAGGTTCTTTTCTTTTAGGAATTCAAAGATTCGAGTCACTCCTGTGTCAGTGCCTAAATCTGCATCTATCCAGTAAGCATTGTTACCATATGTTTCAAGTTCTTTTGCCGTGGCTCGGAGCCGGTCTTTATCTCTGCCGGTTACTACAACGTCGATCCCATTCTTTGAAAAATCCTTCGCTATAGCTTTACCAATTCCCCTGGACCCTCCCGTTATTAGGGCTGTCTTTTTCATATCCGGCATTATTACCTCGTTTGTGTATACATAAATATCTATGGATTTTAGCCCCTTACTGTAAAGATTGAAAATTCATGATTTACGGTAGGCCAAAACGGGAATTTTGCGAACTTTTCTCAAATGCTGTAAAACAGTCATCTCATTTGTAATACATATAGGAGTCTCTTATGCCAGCCACTAAATTCGAAACAACCTTTAGGAGAGTTCTTGCTGACGGAAAACATTTCGGTGATGTTGGCCAATATGAAGAGATTAGGGGAGTTTTATCCTTTCAAATCGACCCTGAAAATGAGGCTAATTCCAGAATAACTGATGTAAGACTCGCCCCGGTAAACCAAAATGGATTTGTCGAATTTGAGTCAGATGTTTCCTTAATTCTTCCTGTAGACAAGACTAAAGTGTCGGGAAAATTACTGTTGGATGTAGTAAACAGAGGGAATAGGGTTGGGCTGCCTAACTTTAATAGAGGAACGAGACCTCTAATAGATGAAAACACTCCGATAGATGTTGAGGTTGATTTAGGCGATGGGCTTTTAATGGAAAAAGGCTATGTAGTTGTGGCTTGTGGTTGGCAGGTCGATGCCCCTCCTTTTGATGCTCTCATAACTATGCGAGGACCTGAAGCCCTGAATCCTGATGGGAGTCGGCTGGAAGGCAAGGTATATATGCAACTTCAGTCTCCTGAAGATACTCACAATTTCCTGCTTTCAGACAAAGGCCATAAAGCTTATGAAACAGCTGATATGCATGAATCTTCAGCCTTGATAGAAATTCGAGACATGCCCGATGGCCCAGCCGAACCTATGGCACGGGATGACTGGAAATTTGGGAGGATAGATGATGCAGGAGATTACCGTCCAGATCCTGGATACGTGTGCTCTGAAAAAGGCTTTGAGAAAGGACGTTTGTACCAGGCTGTATATACCGCAGTAGGTGCACCTGTAATTGGACTTAGTTTTGCTGCATTGAGGGATTGTGTTTCCTGGATCAAAAACGGTAGCCCGCATATGGAGTCACCGGTAGAAGGGATTGATACAGCCTATGCTTACGGGCGTTCCCAGACTGGCAGATTCCTTCGAACATTCGCATATAACGATTTTAATTTAGATGAGGCAGGCCGTGAAACATTGGATGGCTTCATAGCCAATGTTGCAGGAGGAATGCGTGGTGAGTTTAATCAACGTTTTGGGCAGAATTCTAAAGATAGAAATAATATGATGCATCAACTGTTTCCCTTTGCATCTATTGAACAAACAGACCCTGAAACCGAAGATACCGGCTCATTGCATGGAAGGCTTGATGGCAGAGGTAGTAATCTGAAGATTATGTACACGAATACTTCAGCTGAGTATCACAGGGTTGATGCTTCGTTGCTTCATACAGACCCTGATGGTAGAAGAGATATTCATCAAGGATCAAATACGAGGGTATATCACTTTGCAGGTACCGAGCACGGTATTGGTGTTTGGCCTCCGACGGATAATGGTTTCATAGTCGAGGGTGCAGAGCGTTCTCAAAATATTAGAAGCATTATCGATTACACTCCTTTGCTGAGGGCTTGTTTAATAAATATGGATGCTTGGGTGACTGAAGGTAAAGAGCCTCCAGCCTCTGAGCACCCAAAAATCGAGAAAGGAACTTTGGTGCATCCTTCCTCTCTACAAGCCGTTTTTTCAAAAATACCGGGGTCAAATTATCCAGAAAGGCATGCAACCCCAAGAAGAAGAGAGTTTTCTCCGAGTGAAGGTAATGAGCATCCAAATATTATCCCCCCAGAAATAGGAAAAGAGTTTGGAGGATTAGTTCCTGCTGTAAATTCTGATGGCAATGAGGTAGGCGGAATTATTGCTCCTGAGATAGCTGTACCAGTGGCAGCTCATACAGGATGGACTTTGCGTCACCCAGATGTAGGTGGTGATAAACAGCTTCTGGTATTTGCTGGGAGCACGATTCCTTTTTCTGCCACCCAATCACAAAGACTGAGTGCCGGCGATCCTAGACTATCCATTGAGGAGCGTTATTCAAGTAAGGATGATTACCTAGATCAAGTTAAAGAAGCAGCTGGAGAACTAGTTGAATCGAGATATCTACTTCCAGAAGATGTTGAAGTTAGTGTTGCTTTGGCTTCGAGGATGTGGGACTGGTTTACCGATTCAGATTCCTAAATATCTCAATATTAGGGCACTAACTGAACCAGGGTATAACCTCGTTTTTCAGTAAAATTATTGCCTCAAAGGAATTTGGGCCATGTGGGGTTCCAAATTCAATTTTATCTACAGGAGCGGTGTCAATTAGAGAAGTGATTTTCGATCTGATCTCAACGGGAGAACCGTATAAGGAAAAATTGTTAAGAGTTTCATCGGAAATTAATTTGGATGCCTCTGAATATTTTCCTAAATTGGAAAGTTTCCTGACATTGGCTATTTCATTTGCAGGTACGCCCATCACTTCTGTCATCGGGTATAAATGCGGTAGATAAATCGCTAGTGAGTTGCGAGCATATTCCTTTGCGACGTCGGAATCATTATGGATAGATGTCAATACACCCAGAGTCAGACCAATCTCACTTGGTGCCCTTCCGGCCGAGATCGCACCTTGGTCTATTTGAGAGCGTAGGGTTCGAGCATAGTCACTGTTCCAAAGAGGGCTTGCCTTTACTTCGTCTGCTTTCTCCCCTGCTAAGGTAGACATCTTCTTTCCCCAGGTTCCAACCATTACTGGAATTTTTCCATGGTCAGCATTCCATCTAAAAAAAGCCCCTTCCCTTAAAGAAAAAATCTCACCATGGAAAGGTTTTTTGAGACCCCTTGTGAGATTTTGGATTATTTCTATGGCTTCTGCTACTGCACTAATAGGCTTTTCCGATTTTATGTTTAGAAAATCTAAAAAGGCCCCTCTTCCTATGCCAACGAAACTTCTGCCATTTGAGATCTCATCGATTACTGAGATATTGGCTGCGATCACTGCAGGATGTGTCAGATAGGGGTTTAATACAGCAGGGCCGATTTTTATTCTTTCTGTGTTAATAGCAATTATGCTGAGTATTGGCCAGGCTGGTTTGAACATAAGGTCGTCATAGATGCTTAAGTTCGAGAAGTCGGACTGATCGACAATTTTTGCTATGGAGATATATTCTTTGATCTCCCGGTCGCCGCTGATTGCTATACTGAACTGTACCATTTGATCCTTTACATCAGAATTTGTTCCAATATTATGTCAGATCAATGCTTATCAGGAGCACTATAAGTTGAGTTTCATAGAAGTTGAAAGCTGGGAAATTAAACAGGGTCACCAGGATGACCATGATGAGATCATTAGACAGTGGTTCTTATTTGTAGAAAAATATCACGACAAATTATTTCCAGAATGGAAATCTGCTAAATATTTTCGTCAACTCGATTCCTCTGGAAACCCTACTGGGCGCTACATAATGAATTTTGAATTCCATTCTCTGGAAGGACACGATTCCTATAAGGAACGTAGGAAGAATTGGGATGGGCCTTACGAAGAATATAAATCGGTAGACCCTTATGAACATTTCATTATTGAATCAGTCACCGTGGAATACTGGGAACCACAAGAACAAGATTCATGGTTGTCGTTTTAGCTTACGATCGGTAAGAAGTTAAACCTATTTTTTGGGTGACCATTTATAGATTTTAGAGAGGCTGCCACCCATAAGGATCTCTCGTTCTGAATCAGATAGTGAATCTGTGACTCTGAATGCCTCAACTCCTTCCTTGTATGTCAAAAGTTCAACGGCCCTTGTCCAATCAGTTCCCCATAGGCAACGATCCAGACCAAAGGCATTAAATATTTTTCCTAAAGGTCCCCATATGTCCGCATAAGGGAAAGATTCATGCGATAAAGTACCGGCACCGGAGATTTTTATGACAACATTGTCATGCTTTGCCAGTGATATGACTTTGTCCAAATCCGCAAATGGATTTTCTGGTACTGGAGGAAGATGTGGTTGCGGTATTCCTAGATGGTCAATCACCATCTGGGTGTTAGGGTGCTTGTCGGCAAGTTGGCTGAACAAATCTAGGTTTCCTGAACACATAATGTTTATCGGTATTCCTGCTTCGGCTCCAGCATCAAGAATGCTACTCAGACCTGGATGGTATTCAGTGAACTCATATGGCCTTAACATTATGCGGGCCCCAACCACACCAGGGGTCGCTGCCCATTCTTCAACTTCTTCACCTACTGTTTCCGATTCAGGGTCAAAAGGCTTAACCAAGCCAAATTTACCAGGATGTTTTGCATAAACTTCCAGTGCATAGCTAGCGTCATAGGCATATAGGCTTGCGGGAGATATCAAAATCGCTCCATCCACGCCAACTGAATCCATTGCTGCAACCATGTCATCCCCAGTTACTTCGTCAGGGCCCTGTAGGAACCCTTTCCATGGCCGTGAAAGACTATCCTTTTCATACGCATGTACCTGGCAATCAATGGTCAATGTAGATTCTGGCATTTTGCTATCCTTTTAATTATCAATCCATGTAGATTTCTTGATTGAGGGTAGGATATCGGCATAAGGCAAACTTGTCATCTCGCTAGGGGATTTGATTTTATGTAGGATAGAGCCGGGTTTTGTGTTTTCTGAAATTGTTGGGTTTGATAGATATTTAGAGGAGGTATGACAGATGGGGAAATTAAAGGTTTCATATTTGCCACATCCGATCATTAGCGTTGAAGAAAGACATCAATACTTGCCTGAAATCTTGCTGAAGGAATTCGATACTGAAATATTTGATAGATCAAAAGATTGGCCGTCACAGCTGACGGGTAGGGAAGTCATCGTAGATCTTGGTGGAAATATAGAACCAGAATTAGTGGATGTCGCGGCGGAAGCAGGGATTAAATATGTGCAGGTTCAGACAAATGGTTTAGATCATGTTGAGGTGGAGCGAATTATTGAGAAAGGGATGATACTTGCTCATTGCCCAGGCCATTTAAGCAGTGTTTCCTTGGCAGAAGGGGCCATGATGTTTACTCTCATGCTTGCCCATGATTATGGAAATGCAACTGATCAGTTTTTTGCTGGAACGGTTTTCAGTGCCAACGGCCTTGAAGTGGAGGGAAGAACTTTAACGATCGTAGGGTTCGGCGCTAGCGGGCAGCAACTTGCACGTAGGGCTAAAGCTTTCGGTATGAAAATTAATGCCATTGATGTGCGTCCAATCGAACAGGAAATCTTAGATGAGATACAACCTGATTTCCTGGGAGGAACCGAAGATCTTGATGACGCTATAGGGGATTGTGATTTTTTATCTGTCCATCTCCATTTAACCGAAGAGACGAAACACATAATCAATAGAAAAAGGATTGCTCTCTTGAAGCCAACTTCTTTTGTGATTAATGTTGCTCGAGGTGGTCTTATAGACGAGGATGCCTTATACGATGCCCTCAGGGATAAAAAAATAGCCGGTGCTGGTCTGGATGCATTTGCAAAAGAACCCCCTGAATTTGATCTACCGGTCTATAAATTACCCAACGTTATAGTTCAACCTCACACAGTGGCTGGCACTGATGGCATGATGCGTAAACGTGCCGATTTTGCTGTCGAGAACCTCAAGAGATACTCTGATGGTAAAGAGCTAGAAGGGCAAATATTAAAGCGCCTATAGAGAATCTGAAGTTTTTGACCGGTATGTTTGCTCCTGGAAATCTAATTTAAAGGCCCAACACGTCCTGAATCGTTAAGGATCTCGTTGATCCCGGCCCTAAATGTAATTTCTGAGTCGTCCTCAGGTTCGTAACCCAATACTTTCCTCGCGCTAGTAAGTGACCAAAACGCTCGGGTGTTGTTGCTTATACCGTAAACCACCTGCCATGGAACTCCATATTCGTTCTCTATATTTGGGGTTTCCATAGCCCTATGAAAAAGTTGTGTGATGTCTCGAGGACTTATATAAGCACCAAGATCTCTTTTATAAGCCGCTGCTTTCCCTCTGTATATTTCTGTCTCTATATCCCGAGGAGCACCGATCCTTACCATCACAACACCCATTTTTCTGCTGGTGTTTAAATTTCCCGCAAGGAGGTTTCCTGTTGCAGCGCTGCCGGATGCTCCATCACCTCCTTCTCCCATACCGCCGCTGGCAAACAAGAATCCCATATGTTCATAGGTCGCTTTTGCCCATCCGTAGAAATTGTCTGAAAGTGGTAAATCGTATGGCCCGACTATATCCAACCCACCGTTGTGTATTAAAGCGTGTTCATACCAGTCGGCTGCATGATTTGAACTGGCCATTACAACCCTTTGAACACCGGCATCATACGATGATCTAAAGACGTTATATGCCATTTCTACATTTTGTTTTTCATCATTGAAATGATCGAGGGGATCCCCTGATCTTCTTTTGTACGCAAGGTGTATAACCGCGTCCACCCCTTCAAAAAGATCGGAGTATTTGTTTCTATGTGGATCAATTAGATCCACGATGTTTACACCTTCTATTGGTTCTCCGCGCCTGTTTACCTCTCTGGTATCTACTAGAACAGTTTCATACTGCTCTTTCATGAATGCGAGCATCTGGTCTGCAACATACCCTGTGGCACCGGTTATAAGGACTTTTTCTATTTTTTGCGACATATTAGGAGCTCCAGAGAGAAAATTAAACGGGCTAAATTCTATGAGTACATTCTGTAATAACACGAAGTTCTTATCAATATCGGCTTAAGCAAACCTAAGTCAGGTTCTGTTTGATACAATTTTGCATCGGGAATTCATTTATGCCCCTATAGCTCAGGAGGATAGAGCACCGGTTTCCTAAACCGGAGGCACAGGTTC
>DLRJ01000059.1 GCA_002500485.1 Dehalococcoidia bacterium UBA7891 | reverse complement strand
ACCTGCTGCTGCACCTGCTGCTGCCGCACCTGCCGCTGCCGCACCTGCTGCCTCAAAGGCACCAGTGGAACAAGTGAGCACCACTATTACAATCGCGTTTGACAACGTTGGGACACCGCAATTTAGGAATGTTAAAGGCACATGGCCTGACGTTCTATTCCACGGGTTCTTCGGTTTCCAAGAACCATTGCTCGGATGGGAACCAACTTTTGACGACCAAGGCAACGCAATCCGGGATACAGGCGAAGCTTGTCACGCCCCATACGTAGCTGATTCCTGGGAATGGATACTTCCTGCTAAAGATGGCAGTGGTGACATAACCATGGATGGTAAATTACAAGACAAAATGGATCTGGTTGACTTAAGTGATCCAGAGAAGCAAGGGAAAATTAGAGTTCACGTCCATGAGGGCATTGATTTTTACAGAATTGTGGACGGCGACATGGTCAAAATTGGACCATTGACTGCCGAAGACGTTGCATGGTCCTTCAACGACGCTGGTGCTGAAGACGTTAGCTCCGCTCACTCTAACTCCTCTCAGGCTTACGAGTATTACCAACCTTGGTCTGCTGTAGATACGTACATTGCGGAAGCACCTAACAGGGCTTTCGTTGGTGATGGACTACAGGATGCTTCCTCAATTTGTCAGGATGCGATATGGATGCAATCCAAGACGCTCCAAGATGAAACAGGAGACACATTCGGTATTCCGCACGGATCAGGTCCTTTCGTAGTAAGCGAATGGCTACCTGCTGAAAGAATTGAAGCTATTTCTAGGGTAGATCACTGGAAACAAAGCGCTGCATTTGACAAAATAGTCTTTTTGCAGGCGAATGAAGCTCAACAGCGCTCTGCTATGCTCCAAACTGGAGCTGCTGACATAGCCATGGCATCAATCCAGGACGTAGGCCGCCTTGAAAAAGATGGGTTCGCGTTTAACGAGGGCCTAGATGCTATTAATGGTAATTTCTATTACTTCGCAGGTAACCTCTGGTCATTTGCATATCCACCTAACTCCAAACTTGGCGAAGACGACTTGTCGGGTAAACCAGTAATGAGACAAGGATTTCTGCCTTCGGATAAATACCCTTGGATTGGTGACCCTAGATTGGAATGCGTGGGAATCGACCGATCAGATCCAGCCATACAGGACACCCCTGGTGCTGGTTGTGAAGTAGCCAATTTTGAGTACACATTTGATGGTTCCGACTCTAAATTTACCGCTGACTCAGTGGGATTTGACTATACAGACACTGACAGGTTTTCCTATGAAACCCCCTCAATGTTGAAGGCCAAAGCCTTCCGAAAGGCATTAGCGTATTCTATTGACCGTGAGCTAATTGCTGCATCGGTTACAGGTGGATATGGTGGAGCGGTATACGGTGGCGCCGCCCCAGGAATGGACCTACATCAGCTACACCCTGAATACAACTCGGCTTGGACTTATGCGTTTGACCCCGATAAAGCAAAAGCTTTCTTAGCAGAGTCTGGTGTGCAGCCAGGGTTCGAATTTGAATTCTTCTGCTCACAGGGTAACGGTACTTCTCTTGAAGTATGTGAAGCCGTCGTCGGACAGTGGAAAGAGAATCTTGGGCTTGATCCTTTCATAGACAGCACACAGTACTCATCCCGACGTCCTACAATGTTGGGCCGACAGATTCATGTTCCTTGGATGACCCGATGGGGTCCTACCAGCAAACACGGTAGGCTAGGATCAGGTGGTGGTACCTATGGTGGCGGTCAATGGCCTCTTCCAGCTGGTGGATGGAATCCAGGTCTTGAAAATAATAATTACTGGCAGTTCCGTGAAGAGACAAGAGTGCAGAAAAAAGGCTCTCCTGAGAACCTAGCAACTCGGGCAATACAAAAAGCCTGGCAGTACGACATGACATTGTCGACCGGCACCGTAGAAGTTCCGGTTTTGATCGGATTCAATCCGGAGACAGTAGAAAGTTGGGATCTAGCACCGTATGAACTTCCTAACTCGTTTGAGACAATAGTCCCTGCCGGAAGGTAAGTAAAAGCAAATTTAAGCAAGTAAACTGACGCACTTATTCCCGTTGGGGAAGGTGCGTCAGTGAACCTTCATCTTACGTTCGCCGGGCAATTGGCGAATCACTGCGCTTAGGTATATCTAATGAGAGTATTCATAATAAGACGGTTTTTGTTCCTCATTATGGCTATTTTGGCAGCCACTTTGATCGTGTTTGCACTCTCTCGCCTACAAGGCGATCCTCGCAACGTGATGCTAAACGTCGGTTATGTGTCACCAGAACAATGGGAGGCATGGGGTGAAGATTTTCACTTAGACAAACCACTAGTTGTTCAGTACTTCATATGGGTCGGTAAAGGATTTCTCCAGGGAGATTTTGGTGACTCTCTTAAAACAGGTAAGCCTGTGCTAGAAATGGTGAGAGGTTTTGCACCGGCAAGTTTGCAACTTGGGCTTGCTGCCACACTTTTCGTCCTTATAACGGGAATTCCGATAGGGGTGCTGTCAGCCGTCAAAAGAGGCACAATCATTGACGCTGTCGGAAGAACATTTGCAGTGTTTGGGCAAGCTTTACCTCCTTTTTGGCTTGGGATTATGCTCATTCTGATTTTCTCAGTTAACCTGGATTGGCTGCCCTCGGGTACTCGGGGGCACGATTCGACAGGCTTTTTTGATAAGCTCACCTATTACATAATGCCCGCAGTAACCCTCGGGTGGCTCGCCTCTGCCGGGTTAATGCGACTTGTAAGATCTTCGATGCTTGATGTTCTCGACTCTGAATATATTAAGCTGGCAAGAGCAAAAGGCGTTGATAATCGCAGCGTCATATGGAAACATGCTTTCCAAAATGCCCTAATTCCACCGCTGACCTTTTCTGCACTGATTCTGGTCGGGTTTATTGGTGGCACAGTGGTGACTGAGACTGTTTTTGCATGGCCAGGGTTAGGTCAAATGACTTACACGGCCATACTCAATAACGACTTTCCCCTGATGACAGGGGCTGTATTGGTTTTCACTATTGTCTATGTTTTCGCCGTATTCTTAATCGACATTCTGTATGCGTTAATCGATCCCAGAATTAGATACACGTAAGGATTACTTTTGACTACATCAACAAATAAGATAACTCTGGCCGAATTAGAGAAATCTACGCATGACTCAGGTATTTCTAGGGCACTATATGTGTTCCGTCGTTGGCCTCTTGTACCTTTCTTCATCTTAGGGATTCTTATTCTTTGCGCCCTATTTTCTCCATTGTTAGCACCCTATGAACCAGAGAAAGACCAATTGAGAGCTGTTTTGGCTATGCCTGCATGGGCTGAAGCCTGTGAGGAAGGTCAAATATCTAACAAATTCAAGCCATGTAATACAAATGGTATTGGACTTGGGAAAGATGAAAAAAAATACTATTTTGTCCTCGGGGCAGACCAGTTAGGTCGTGATTTATTAAGTCGAATCATTTACGGAGCCCGTCTTTCGTTAAGCCTTGCTGCTGTAGCTATAATTATAGGAACAATATTTGGTACCACTGTGGGTTTGGTAGCCGGATACTATGGTGGCATCATTGACGAAATCATTATGCGTATCGTTGACGTCTTCAATGCTATCCCGTACTTATTGCTTGCCATCGCGTTGGTTTTTGTACTAGGGCAGAGTTTTGCGGTAGTCGCTTTTGTGTTGGCTCTTGGGGCTTGGGCTGGAATAGCGAGGCTTGTTAGAGGTCAAACTTTGCAAGTGAGGAATTTTGATTATATTGCTCTAGCGCGTGTGGCAGGGGCTTCCACGCCAAGGATAATGGTAAGACACCTACTTCCAGCAGTGGGGAATACTGTTGTTGTCGCCACTACACTACAGGTAGGAAATACTATCCTGTCCGAAAGTATATTGTCCTTTTTGGGGGCAGGGGTACCGCCACCTACACCTTCATGGGGAGCAGATATCTCCAACGGAAGGGAATACCTCGGATCCGCTTGGTGGGTAGCTTTCTTCCCAGGTATTGCGATATTCCTCACCGTACTATCATTTAACTTCGTTGGCGACTGGCTACGGGATAGATGGGATCCTAGACTTCGGCAAATTTAGCCTATTTAAGCATTCAAGGAAAAATGCTCGCTTTCTCGCCTGGAAATCTGTTTGTCCAAATTTACCAGGCTGTTGATAGTTCTATAATTTAACGTGCAACTGAAAATAATTACTGACTGAGAAGGGGAAGAGAAGAATTGTTAAAGTGGGTCATAGTTCTAGTGTTAGGAGTTGTCGTGATTCTGGTTGGGTCGGCAGGCAGAATTCCTTTCACTGATAAAAGCCTTGCTCTATCTAAAGAAACGAGGTTGAAGGCGGCAGAAGAACATACCCCCAGTCTTTCACGGTCCGAGGCGCTTTCTAGGGTAAAAACCTATTTGGTCGAAGATTGCGTAAATGGTAGCGATTACTTATTAAACAAACATCGGTTTGATGCTACCTGGATGAGATTACCGCGTACTGACGACCACCATGTGCGTGGAATGAACGAATGGACTATAAATGACCAATCATCAGGAGCAATGTGGCGTTTTTATGAGGATACTGGCGAAATTATAACTGTCCTTGGTGACTGCTAATTCAGCTGAAATAAGATTCATACAAAGAATCTTCAATAGGTACTTTATATCTCTTTATGGAAAAGTGATCTATATAGGAAAAACAGTGAAGCTAGGACGTTTCCTCCTAGAACTGCTCCCATTAACATTTTTTTAAAAATGTCCCCCAAAGATACCACTGGCACTCTAAGGGATGGGCCAAGCAAGGTGGTGCCAACATCAATATTTGAAAAGTTTACTACTAAGAGCGGTAGGGAAATAGCAAATAGAATTATAACAACTGCTTGAGCAGCCATCATGATTCCAGAACTTTCTGTATTCCACCACATTAAAGACACCGTGAAACCCACAGGAATTCCAATAACTAGACTTTGCTTTACGTAATAGACATTTTGGTCAATTCCGCTACCGTCAAAGAAAAATACCCAGGATATAAAGCCAGCAAACGAGGAAAAAATAAGACCAAGAAAAAATCTAGCTGTGAAGGATGAAACTAATATTGGTATTTTTATGTTCATCTCGCTATTTTATTCGAAAAAAAGGGCTTACTGAAACAATTCGGTCTCCAGAATTAAATTCTGGTTGAAAATAACTACTATTGCAATACGAGTTCTCTTTATTTATGATGGGCTCTAAATACTGATAATTCCACTACTGATGGACGGGCCAACTTGTGACTGGAACAGTCGCGGTTAAAGGTGCGTGGTGGTGTTTGAATTCAGATAAGAAAATGAATCAAGGGGGTAAATCTCATGAAGATTATGAGTAAATGGGGGATCTCAGTTGTCACACTGATAGCTCTTATGTCTCTAGTTTCAGTGGCTTGCGGTGGCTCCGATGATGAAGCGGAACCGGCAGCAGCTCCAGCAGCAGCTCCAGCGGCAGCTTCAGTGGCAGCCCCAGCGGAAGCCGGAAAAGCAACTGTTACTTTTGCGATTGCAGAGGTGTCTGAACAGTTTGGTGACTATCCGGTCCAGCCTTACGGTGCTAGCCCAGGTGAGCTGAATATGGGCTACTACGACCAATTGCTAGTCCACGATGGGACTGACCCTTTATCCCCGTTCCTTGCTACGGAATGGAGCATAAATGATGCAGGCAACGAACTCACCTTAAAGATAAGGGAAGGGGTTAATTTTAATACCCCTGCGGAATTCTCTTCCCATGGAGACTTCGGAGAATTAACTGCACACGACGTTGCATGGAACCTTAACAGGCAGAATGCAATGGTGAACCCAGACATACGATCTGGTCTTGGCGCACAGCTTGGTGGTACTTTTGGTGAGGCTGTTGCCACAGACGATTACACTGTCAAAGTCCCCATGATTACCGAAATTTTTTGGGGAATACCGATCAGTGAATTCGATATAAACGACACCACAGTCGTCATAGACAGTAAAAAGGCCTTTGATACAGTCGGGGCAGAAGCGAAAAAACTAGTTCCAGTTGGTACGGGACCATTCACGATTGGTGAGTGGGAACCCAATAACCGGGGAACAGTACACGCTATCCCAACCCACTGGAGAGAAACGTCCCATATTGGAACATTTGTTGTCGTCCAGGTGCCAGAAATCACCAGCAGGCTTGCTATGATGCAGACCGGTCAGGCAGACCTTGGTGAAATAGACTTTGCACGACTTCCTGAACTCCCTGGAATGGGCTTAAAGTTCATTACCACCATGTCTGACAAGGACACAATGACCTTGAGC
>DLRJ01000062.1 GCA_002500485.1 Dehalococcoidia bacterium UBA7891 | reverse complement strand
ATTAGGGCTTTCTCCTCCAGAAGTGCTTACTCAGAATACAAAGCCACAGATATTGTGGCATTGGCGATGAGTGGACTTATGGCAATTACAGGTTTCCCAGAAGACCCACCCAATCAGATGGGTGGAGAGCAGGCCTATCACATGGTTTCAATGCATGGTGCCATAGGCACACTGGTTGCCCTGCTAGACCGTGATTTGACGGGAAAAGGAAAAGACATTGAAGTATCCATGCAAGAGTGTACCTCCATGGCTACTCTTCAAACAGCAAATCTTAATTACTACATCTGGCAAAATCTAAACCGTCAACGAACCGGATTGAATCATCCATTTTCTGTCCCTGCAGCTGATGAAACCCTACCGACCTACCCAAAAACTTTATACAAATGTCTGGATGGATGGGTATCTTATGCGGCACATTTGGCGCCGCCTGGAGCGTGGGAAAGATTCTTGCAATGGCTAGAAGATCATGACAGCCAACAAGATTTAAGAGATCCCAAATATTTGGATCCAGAAATAAGACAAAAAAACCAGAATCACATAAATGAGGTCATGGCTGAGCATTGTTCAAAATTAAAAGCTCAGGAACTCTATCACTCAGCTCAAAGCTACAAGCTTCTTTGTGTCCCTGTACAAAATGCTGCAGACCTCATTGCAGACAAACAGCTTGAGGAAAGAAATTTTTTTAAGACTGTAAAACATGATAATTGCTCAGAAGATTTCATTTATCCCGGAGCACCTTATAAGTTGTCAGAAACGCCTTGGGATATTAAAAATAATGCCCCAAAGATAGGACAACATACTAAAGAAGTTTTAGATGAATGGCTCAACCCTGCAAATGCAAAGGTGAGCTATGAATAGCCCTCGTTTACCGTTATCAAATATAAGGATCGCAGATTTTGGATGGATGATAGCCGGCCCCCTAGCGACCAGAGTATTTGCCAATTTTGGAGCTGAAGTTATCAGAATCGAGTCTGGTTCCAGGATAGACGAAATAAGAGTTGTCGGGGCAAGACCGGAAGGAATTGAAAGCCCAAACGTTGCTGGGGTGTTTAACGATATTAACACGTCAAAGTTAAGCGTGACTTTAGATTTAAATACTGACGAAGGCCTTTCATTAGCCAAAAACGTAATCGAAATAAGCGACGTTGTAACTAATAATTTCAGGGGCGATAGAATGGGAAAATGGGGATTAGATTATGACAATCTGAAAAAAATAAAACCCGACATAATTGCTCTCAGTATGCCAATGATGGGAAGTGACGGACCCCATCAGGACTACGGAGGTAATGGTATAAATATTATAGCTGGGGCAGGAATTAGCAGCATAACCGGTTATCCAGACAAAGCGCCAGTTGGTACTGGATCTTTGTACCCAGATTTTAGTGGTAACCCGAATCATGCCTCTATAGCCCTATTAGCTGCTATCAGGTACAGAAACAGAACAGGTAAAGGCCAATTTATAGACCTTGCCCAATATGAATCCACCGTATCTCTGCTAGGGACTAGCATCCTCGAATACACAGCTAACGGTAAATTACCCGATCGGCCAGGAAACAGATCTCAAAATATGGCCCCTCATAACGTTTATCGTTGCAAAGGCATGGATCGTTGGTGTGCCATAGCAGTTAGCACTGAAGAAGAGTGGCAAAACTTAAAAAAAGGTCTGGGCGAGCTAGAGTGGATGAATCAACCTAAATTCGCAACCTTTAATCAGCGCAAAGCAAATGAAGAAGAATTGGACGAAGGCATTAGTAATTGGACTTCGGATAAAGATGCATACGAGGTAATGAACCTACTACAATCCCACGGTGTACCCGCTGGCGTGGTTCAAGATACTGAAGACTTACTTAAACGGGATAAAAGTTTCACTGACACTCACGTTATCGATATGCCACACCCAGAAATCGACTCAATGAAGGTTCACGGTGAGACGATTTCAATGTCTGGTGTCACACCCAAAGTTGATAGGGCCCCGCTACTAGGAGAGCACACTGAATACATTTTAGGGGACCTTTTAGGAGTAGCTGAATCAAAAATAGATGACTTATATGTTTCGGGAGTACTTAAATGAATAAGGAGATAGTGATGGCAAACAAACTGGACGGCGATGTAGCTATAGTGACAGGGGGAAACAGCGGGATAGGCGAAGCAACTGCCCACCTGTTTGCAAAAGAAGGGGCGAAGGTTGCGATCTTAGCTAGAAGAGAGAAAGAAGGAAAAGAAGTCGAATCTGCTATAAAAGCTTCCGGTGGAGAAGCCACATTTTTTCAATGTGATGTAGCGGAAAGAGGCCAAGTAGATGAAGTAGTCGAAAATGTTGTCTCAACATACGGAAAAATAAGTGTTCTCTTTAACAATGCAGGAGGTGGTGATAAAGGTAACTTCCCCGACGAAACAGATGAAGGTTGGGACAGGGTCATTGCGGTAAATTTGAATGGGACATTCTACGTATGTCGTGCTGCATGGTCCCATTTGATCGAATCAGGAAACGGGCGAATCGTAAACATGTCGTCACTAGCAGCTCAAAGAGGGTTTAGTAAAAACATGTACGATCTGGTAGGCCGCGGGCCTTCGTCCTCCTATTACGCAGCAAAAGCAGGTGTTGATGCATTTACCAGATATGCAGCTGGTATGGGTGGCCAACACAACATTAGAGTAAACGGCGTAAGACCTGGTCAAATCATAACTCCTTTGACCGATGTCGGCGGTGGAAATCATTCCCTCAAAGGGGCCTTCGATTTTATCCAAATATTAGAAGGTGCAGGTTACCCCGATGACGTAGCCAATACCGTTTTATTCCTAGTATCAAACGATTCCAGATTTATCACAGGAGAGATAATAAATGTTGATGGAGGTATGCCTGGAAAACTTTAATTTCGTCAAACGAGCATTGTTTCTATGAACCATCTATGTGTAGTAGGATGCGAGAATAAGAGCATTTAGAACTTACCAAAAATAGTGGTATATGCAGTATACATTTACAGAAAAAGAAGAAGATTTCAGAAGTGAATTACTGGAGTTTTTAGATAAAGAATTGCCTGAAGACTGGAATTCTTTATCACCAGAAAGTCATTTTTCTAAGGAGAATTTACCGTTTACCAAATCCATGGCCAAAAAGCTGGCAGAAAAGGGTTGGTTGACCATGGCATGGCCTGAAGAATATGGGGGTCAGGGTCGCTCAATAATGGAGCAATTGATATACCGAGAAGAGATGACTTATCAGGATGTTCCGGGAACAGATCTAGGAACAGGTGCTATTAGCTGGGTCGGGCCTACCTTGATGATTGCCGGTACCCATGAACAAAGAAAGGAACATCTACCTCCTATTGGAAATGGCGATGCCTATTGGTGCACTCTTTATAGTGAACCTGGGTCAGGATCAGATTTAGCCTCACTCCAAACACAAGCACAAAAAGATGGTGACGACTACGTAATCAATGGCTCAAAAATATGGACCAGCTCCGCTCATATCGCAGACTTTGGGTGGCTAGCGGCAAGAACTAATCCTGAAGCCCCAAAACACAGGGGTATTAGTTTATTCATGGTGGATATGAAATCACCTGGAGTTACGGTAAGGCCAATATACAACATGGCCGGCTCTCATGAATTCAATGAGGTTTTCTTTGAAGATGTCAGAATACCTTCCAAAAACCTAGTGGGAGAAGAAAATCGCGGTTGGTATACCCTTGCGGTGGCTTTAGACTTCGAAAGGTCGGGAGTTGGCTATTCAGCCAATGCAAGAAGAATACTTGAATCTCTGACAGTCTATGTAAAGTCAGCACATAAAAATGGCAACCTGCTTTCTGAAAACCAATTAGTTCGAAATAGACTTGCTGAAAGACATATTGAAACAGAAGTTTCAAGGTCTATGTCATATAAGGTCGCTTGGATGCAGAGCAACGGTATGGTCCCAAATGCTGAGGCTTCCATGTCTAAACTATTTGGAACTGAGTTGGTACAAAGAGTAGCAAATACGGCAATGAACATAATAGATATGAAAGGCCTGTTATCACATGAATCAGATCTATCACCCTTGGAAGGGGCCGTCCAGAAAATGTATTTGAGCTCTTTTTCATCCACAATAGCTGCCGGTACTTCAGAAATCCAAAGAAACATCATTGCAGATCGAGGTTTAGGTTTACCGAGGGCTTAGTTAGATATCTAAATCACATATGGTGGTCTCCGACGAAATGGAATCTTTATGTCCTCCAACTCAAGAAAGGCTTCTGCCTTATACCATTTTAGATCTGGCCGAAGGAGGCCATAATATTTGCGGTCGGCTCTTGGGAGATATGGGAGCGGAAGTCATCAAAATAGAGCCCCCTGGTGGCAGTCAAACCCGTCTCAGAGGACCCTTTACAAAAAATTCAGATGGTAAGCCCAGAAGCCTATATTGGGCATCATATAACTCCAACAAAAAAGGTATTTCCCTTTTACTTGATACCGATGAAGGAAGGCAAATATTTCTTAAGTTGGTGAACAAAAGTGATGCAATATTAGAATCGTTTCAGCCTGGATATCTTGATTCATTAAATATAGGATTTGAAACCCTTGCAAAAATAAATCCCCAATTAGTGCATACCTCTATGACGCCTTTCGGCTCAACCGGACCATATGCTGGTTTCATATCCACGGATCTAATAACCAGTTCAATGGGCGGAATGCCTTTTGTAAGTGGTGACGAGGATCGTCCACCCGTAAGAATAAGCTTTCCACAGGCCGAATTAGTTGCTGGATCCCAGGCTTTTGGAGCAACAGTAGCTGCCTTAAGGCACAGTAGAAACAGTAAAACTGGACAACATGTAGATGTATCGGAACAAATAGCGGTGATGTGGACTTTAATGAACGCCACGCCATTTCCTCAATTACACGGCACTGATGTAACCAGGGCGGGGGCATTCAGAAAAAGAGGTCCTATAGATGCAAGACATGTATTTAGATGTGCTGATGGATATGTAAGTATGAATGCGCAGGCCAAAACACTTGATGGGTTTATTAGGTGGATGTCAGAAGAAATTGAGATCGAAAAAGAGATCCTAGGTTTTAATATTGATAAATGGAACCTTAAACCTGATAGTGACCCGAATGGTAAAGAAGCCTCTGAGTTCAAAAAAGTTGAAAAAGCTATAGAGAGTTTCCTTTCAATAAAAACAAAAATGGAAATTTTTGAAAGGGCTCTATCTGCTGGGCTTTTGGTGGCACCTTGCAATACCGTTGAAGATATTAGAAAAAGCCCCCAATTAGAGGCAAGATCATTTTGGATTGATGTTTATCATCCGGAATTTGGTAAGGATATAACTCATCTAGGACCCTATATGAAGATGTCTGAAACTCCTCTAAAAGTTTACTCTCCCTCCCCCAGTGTTGGATCTCATAATGAAGAAATATTCAAAAGTCTTGGCATAGGCAAATCCGAAATCGAAGCGTTAAGGAAGAGGGGGATTATATAGTGCAAAACAACACATCAGAACTTCTTTTTGACGGTCTAAAAGTTTTAGATTTTACATGGGTTGGTGTCGGCCCCATCACAACAAAATACTTTGCCGACCACGGGGCAGATGTAATAAAAATAGAGTCTGTAAGTAGACCTGACGTACTAAGAGGGGCACCGCCTTTTAAGGACGCAATACCAGGCATAAATAGAAGTCAATTTAGTGGAAATTACAACTCAAGCAAAAGGAATCTGGGAGTCAATTTATCAATCCCGAAATCCGTAGACCTAATAAAAGATATCATAGTTCAGTGGCAACCTGACGTGATAGCAGAAAGTTTCACACCACGCGTTATGAAATCGTGGGGTCTTGACTACCTTTCTGTTAAAAGAATAGCCCCAGATGTGATTTATTTTAGTACCTGCCTAATGGGCCAATATGGGCCACATAACAATTACGCAGGATTTGGGCAACTGGCGGGAGCAATGGCTGGGTTTTACGAAATCACAGGGTGGCCTGATAGGGGCCCCGCTGGACCTTATGGGGCATATTCTGACTTCCTCAACCCTCCTGTAGCTTTTGGGTCAATAGTGGCAGCACTTGATTACCGGGATCGTTACGGAAAAGGACAACATATTGACCTTTCACAGTATGAGGGGGCGATGCACTTTCTAGCTCCACATATCATGAAATACAACGAGGATGGCTTCATTCTAGGTAGGATGGGAAACGAGGACGAAGAGATGTCGCCGCATGGGATATTTCAGTGTCTAGATAAGGAAAGGGGTCTCACCGACACAGAGGAATCATGGGTTGCAATAGCCATAGAATCTGAATCCCAATGGACTGAATTTTCAAAAGTTTTGGATTTACCAGAGGCGATATCTAATCAAAATTTGGCAGAGCGGAAATTGAACAAAGATCAAATAGACAATTTAATCTCGAACTGGACTTTACAGAAGGATGCTAGACAAATTATGAATTTGCTACAAAGCCACGAAATCCCATGTGGAATGGTACAAAGTCAGTCTGATATGTGGGAGGATCCTCAACTCAAGCACACGGACTTTTTTCAATGGCTTGAACACTCAGAGGTTGGTCCGATGCCATACGACGGACTGCAGTTCACACTGTCAAAAACGCCAGGGAGTCTAACTCGAGCCCAGGCCATGGTTGGTGAACACAATTTGGAAATCCTTGATGAAATTCTTTCTATGGGTCCCTCAGAAGCTGCGAATTTATTAAATGAAGGTATATTGGAGCAATCATTTTGATGACGAAAGGCGCATTAGATGGAGTAAAAATCGTTGATTTAAGCAGAATGGCCCCAGGACCATTTTGTTCGATGATGCTTGGTGATATGGGGGCCGACGTTATAAAAGTTGAAGCACCTCCTACATCCAGAATAATAGCTTCCAAAATCATTAATGACGCAGAAACCCGCAAAAAAGCGGCAAGCAACCCATTAAACCGAAATAAAAGAAGCATAGTATTAGATTTAAAGGAAAAAGATGGAATAAAAATATTGCATCAACTTTGCCAAAAAGCCGATGTTTTTATTGAAGGATTCAGACCTGAGGTAGTAACCAGACTGGGTTGTAATTATGAAACCATTAAAGAGATTAATCCTTCAATAATTTATTGTTCTATATCCGGCTATGGGCAGACTGGACCATACAAGGATTTAGTGGGACATGATGTGAACTATATCTCCGTGGGTGGGGCTTTAGGATTAATTGGCAGCAAAAATGGTACGCCTTCAATCCCATATAACCTTATTGCAGATTTCGCAGCCGGAGGTATGAATGCGGCTTATTCAATCGTTTGTGCTCTTTTTTCCAGAACAAACACCGGCAGAGGACAAAAAATAGACACCTCAATGTCAGACGGCGTCACCTACCTGTTATCAGCCATATCAGGAGAATATTTTAATTCTGGGCTAATCCCAAAGCCTGGTCAGATGACATTAAATGGTGGTGTCCCTTATTACAATGTTTTTGAATGTCAGGATGGTAAATACATTAGCCTTGGCTGTATCGAACCTAATTTCTGGAAAAATCTTTGCTCCACACTAAATTTGGAACAATTTGCCAGCAGCCAGCACAATGAGCATGAATACCAATTGATAATGCGTGAGTTAGAAGCCACGTTTAAAACCAAAAAGAGAGATGAATGGTGGGATATATTCAGGGAAGCCGAAGATGTGGCGGCAGCACCTGTCTATGAGTTCAATGAGGTTCTAGATGATCCACACATGAAAGCTAGAAACATGTTCATTGAGGCAGGTAGCGTGGATGGAGCAGTCATAACTCAAGTAGGGTTTGGTTCAAAGCTTACAGATACTCCAGGGGCGGTCCGAAACCTTGGGACAATTCCAGGGGCACACTCTGAAAATATCCTAAGAGAAATTGGCTACTCTGCCGATGAAATCAAAAAAATGGTCGACTCTGAAGTAGTATTCACCTAGCACTGATCACTCGGCTGAAAGGTCAGGGAATAAGGTCCCTATAAGTGGCCACCACTGTTCCGCACAGAACCAGGGGTAATGGCTCATCCTACCGCTCCAGTAAAGAGCATTTTCGACATTTTGCAGACGCGCTAGAGAGATAGAGTGTACCGGGTGGTCCGGCAAACACCAACAGTGGAAACTATCCACATCACATTTAGATGAAACAACGCCTGGGAAGTGAGATACCTAGGCCCTCCAGATTTACAAGGGAAGAAAAAGCACATATATGAAACTTGTCGCGGTTCTAGGAGAGATGCCGAGCAGCTTTTAGGGCAACCCTTATAACTCCTCAACAATTTTGTCTGGTATTAGTTTAAATATCACGACGTCTTTTTTATCATCAGGGTATAGATCAGCAAATTCCCTACCCTCCTCTTCTCCGTAATATCGTATAGCCAATTTTTTTACAAAATCCTGAAGCGGTATTTTTATTTCTTCAACTTTTCCATGTATAACCACCGATTTGTATGGAGGTTCCCTGAAATCTACACATAAAGTAGCGTATGGATTATGAGATAAATTTTTCCATTTCAATGTATTAGTGCCCGTAAACATAGAGGCACAATGACCATCCCATCCATACCATATCGGAACCGAATGCGGACGATAATCGGCCCCTACGGTACTAATAACGGCTATTTGGGTTTGATTTAGAAATACGTCAGCCTCTTCGCTTATGAAAACCATAATTCGCCACCTTAGTTAAATTTAAATGCTGTTGCCATAAATAGTAATATGACACAAAGAGTAAAAAATAATCCAACTAAATGAAAGGTGGGTGTTATGTCTAAAGTCGGATTAGCTATAGTCGGTTGCGGAACAATTTCTCAACTCAATGTGCCCGGGTATTTGGAACATCCAAATTGCGAGATAGTCGCCTTATGTGACGTTAATGAAGATAGAGCAATTGCAAAGGCAAAAGAGTGGAAAATAAACCCTCGTATTTATACTGACTACGACAGTGTTTTGGCCGATGAGGCCGTAGATGCTGTTGAACTTTTATCGCCAACCCATCTTCATGCATCGCAGATTATTTCTGGTCTCAATGCAGGAAAACATGTGTCATGTCAAAAGCCTATAGCAACCTCTATGGATGAGGCAAAACAGATTCGCAAAGCTGTTGAAAATAATGAAAAAATCTTTAGAGTGACTGAAAACTTTCTTTATTATCCTCCTATAACAAAGGCGAAGGAACTTATAGAGAATGGTGCCATTGGAACTCCTTCTCTGGTTAGAATCAGAACTATCAGGGGACTGGGTATGGAAACCATGATTAGGCCTGAAAAAGATGCGTACGTATGGAGAAGGGATCCTTCAAAAAATCCAGGCGGAATGCTCTATGACGATGGTTGGCACAAATATGCTACGGCTATATCTTGGGTTGGAGGCGTTGAAAAAGTAACAAGCATGGTAACAAGAACCGATGATTTTCTTGCTGATACTCCAAGTGCCGCTGTTATGAAAGTAAAAGACAAAGATTGTTTAATAACCATTGATTATTCTTCTGCAAATGAAATGCCCATTAAGGGGAAATATTACAGTGCTGACGAATTTTTCGAGATTATAGGTCCGAAAGGCACAATCTGGGTCACGAGATGTACGGGCGAACTACTAGACATGCCTCCGGTTATATTGGTTAAAGGTAACGAGACCATCTCATACAGCGTCCCTGCTGATTGGATTGAGGGATTTAAGGGAGCGGCAAAGGCATTCATAGATGCGATCACAGAAAACGAATCATTAGACATGGATATAGATTTTTCATCTCAAGTGTTGGAGGTCGCCCTGGCAATGTATGAGTCATCTGACAAGGAAGCCACTGTATACATAAAAGAGAGTTATTAAATGGCAAGCCAGAACACTGATAAGCCAAACATATTATTCATATTGAGCGACGACCAGGGGGCCTGGGCGATGGGGTGTGCAGGTAACGGTGAACTGTCCACACCAAATCTGGATCGCCTAGCTGAGACGGGAATAAATTTTCAAAATTTTTTCTGCGCTTCTCCTGTCTGTTCCCCAGCGCGCGCTTCAATATTAACGGGTGAGATTCCTTCCCAACATGGAGTTCAAGACTTTTTAAGAAAAGGAAACTCCAAATTTATTAACACAGACGGAACCGAAATAACGTATATGGAAGGTCGAACCTCATATATAGAACAATTGTCAGAAAACGGTTACAACTGCGGGTTAAGCGGGAAATGGCACCTCGGAAACGCTCGATTACCGCAGTTTGGTTTTGAGTACTGGAACGTTCATGCTTCTGGTGGAGGCCCTTATTACAAGCCACCTATGATTGAAAACGGCGAACTTTATCGACCAGCCGAATATGTAACAGACATAATTACTGATAATGCCCTTTCGTTTCTTGAAAAACAAATAGATTCTGATTCTCCTTTCTCTCTTAACGTACATTACACGGCCCCTCACGCACCTTGGACTCGTGAAAACCATCCACAAGAAAAATTTGACGCCTTTTACAACGAAAGCCGATTGGAATCTACACCTGATCTTCCAATACACCCGCACCAACTAGACAAAGAGGCGGGAGCTGCCACTATTGGAAGCGACCAGGAAGGTAGGAAGACTGCCTTAAGCGGATATTTCACTGCCATAGAAGAAATGGATAGAAATATAGGGCGAATAATAGACTGGCTTGAAGAAAACGATCTCAGAGACAACACTCTTGTCATATTCACTGCTGATAACGGAATGAATATGGGACATCACGGCATTTGGGGAAAAGGTAACGGAACATATCCACCTAATATGTATGATACCGCTGTTAAAATTCCGACCCTTGTTTCAAGACCTGGTCATGTTCCCCAAAATGTAGACTGCACCGAACTATTAAGCCAATACGATTTCAGTCCTACCCTATTGGACTATGTAGGCCTAGAGCAAAAAAATACCCATAATCTTCCAGGGAGAAGTTTTGTTAATCTGCTGGAAGGAAGAGATTTCGGGTCAGATAAACCCGTCTATGTTCTTGACGAATACGGACCAACTAGAATGATTCGTACACATAAATGGAAATACGTTCACAGGTACCAATTTGGGGACAATGAGTTATATGATTTAGAGAATGATCCCGATGAAGAAATCAATTTATTTGGATCAGACGCTCATCAAGAGATTAAGGAAAAATTATTAGAACAACTCGAGAGTTGGTATGACAAATATACTGATCCTAGTGTAGACGGTAGGAAAAACTCAATTATGGGTAGAGGTCAAATTGGCATGATAAAAGACAGCGACAAACCTTTCGCTGATGACGTCGTTTATTTCAATCAAAGTTAATATAACGTACCAATAACCCTATCTATCTTGTACCGAACCATCAAAGCCAATAGGAGTGTCCAGCACCTTGGGATTTTCAGGCATCGACAAGGCTTCTTCATTTATTTCAATTCCTAGACCTGGACCTTCAGGTACTTTCAGGTACCCGTCTATCATCTCCAGTGATTCCACAAAAAGTTCGCTCTTGGGCGGCTGATCTTCACCTGTGTATTCTTGCAGGGCGAAATTTGGAATGCAGGCATCCAACTGAACACAGGCCGCAGTACTTACTGGAGACAATGGATTGTGGGGAATAACTTTTACGTGGTTAGCTTCGGCCATGGCAGCGACTTTTTTCGATCCGCTGAGTCCGCCACACAGGCACAGATCTGGGCGAACGTACGAAACAGCGTTGGATTCCAAAAGCTGCTGATACTCAAAAATTGTTGTGAATCTTTCTCCAGTTGCAATAGGAATATTACATTTGGCAGCTATTTCACCCATTATCTTTGGGCTATCAGGAAGCATCGGATCTTCATAAAAAAATGGGTTGAATTGCTCCAATCTCCTACCTAAGGAAATGCTTTCCGCAGGATTCATTTGGCGATGTATTTCAACACATACGTCAACATCAGGTCCGACCATTTCACGCACCGCCCCTACCCTATTAACTGCTTCATCTGCCCATTCACTATATGATTTGTGTAGATAATAATCAGTTGAGAAAGGCGAAAATCTTACAGCTGTATATCCTTTCTTAACGGCACTTAAAGCATCATTTGCCAAATCTTCCGCACTACCACCCTCTCCTGATCCAACATGCATATAGCAACGAACACTATCCCTCGTTTTACCCCCCATAAGATCATAAATTGGCACGCCTAATCTCTTTCCTTTTATGTCCCATAGCGCTATGTCTATGGCTGACAAGGCTCCTTGAACCACCGACCCCATGAAATGGGAAGATCGATATAGCCACTGATAATGATGTTCAATTTTGTGTGGGTCCTGGCCTAGCAGATAGGGTTCCATAGTTTCTATCATTGTTTTCGTGGGTCGCTGCCACCCATGCACTCCTCCCTCGCCGATGCCAACAGTACCGTCCTCACAATGTATCTTCAACAACAACCATCTATCCCAAAGAAATGTTTCCAGTTTTTCGATTTTTGTAGGTTTTGGCACGCTTCTCTCCTTTTTACAATCAACGACGATTTCTAGCGGGGGGTAGGTGCGGAAGGAGGAAAATATTCCTGAACTGGAATTTCAATTACTGCAGGAGCGTTACTTTTCACGGCTTCAGCAACTGTATCCGCTATCTCTGATGGATGTTCAGCATAGTAACCCTTTGCCCCAAACACTTCAGCTAATTTGTCGAATCTTGGATTTTCCAAATCAACCCCCACATATTTCTCGTTATGCAAGGCCTTTTGTTGAGATTTCTCAGCACCCATGCAACTGTTGTTCAAAACAATACTGACGGAAGGAATATTGTGTCTAACAGCTGTGTTTAACTCCCCACAGGTATAAAGAAAACCTCCATCACCATGAAGACTTACTGCCGTCCTATCTGGTCTTCCCAGTTTTGTCCCTAAGCCCACACTGAATCCCATACCCAACGCACCCTGGCCGGCGTAATTGAACATTGTTCTAGGCTCCTCAAAAAAAACTCTGTCATATGCAAGTCCGGGAGCAACACCGGCGTCGATTGTAACCATCGCACCCTTTGGTAATGCTTTCGCTAATTCCGGGTATACCTGTTGAGGCATCATTGGATTTGCATTCAACGATTTTTCTGATTCCAATCTCTGAAGTCTTTTATTAGCAATACTTTGAAATTCCGACTTCCAACTATCATTAGTTTTACCATCCGCAGCTATTACAGATATAGATGCGATTAGCTGTTGGGCCACCCTCTGTGCATCACCTACAATCCCCACTGAGACCGGATAATTTCTTCCGATTTCTAAGGGGTCAATATCTACCTGAATGATTTTTGTCTCTTGATTTATAACACTGTAGTCCCATGAACTAGACGCCTGATTAATTTTGGTTCCTAAAGCCAATATCACATCGGCCCTATCCATCGCCTCATGAGCTTCTCCGGACCCTCTGCCACCGGGTGGGCCAATATAATTGGGATGGCTGTTTGGTATTGCATCATGATGACCGTAAGATGGAACCATCGCCATGTCTAGTAAATCAGCCAACTGTACCGCTTGGTTAGAGGCTTCAGAATCTACTACACCTCCACCAGCAAGTAATAACGGTCTTTTTGCTGAGAGCAGTAGCCCGACGGCCTGTTGCACAGCATCTAAATCACCGGACACCCGTGGGTTAACTGTTCTGTATTGATCAGGATTCAACATTTCATCAGATAACGTCTCTTTATCTAGCAAATCTCTTGGAATATCTAGTAGCACCGGTCCTTGTTTACCCCACATAGCTGATCTAAACGCTTCTCGAAGCAAACCTGGAACTCTTTCTGTTTTATTTGCCTGAACAGCCATTTTGGTCAACGGCTTAAAAACGTTTACTAAATCGAATGCTTGAGCACCGTCTCTGCCAATGTATTCCATCGCTGTGTCACCAGCGATTGCAATAACAGGTGCCCTCCCCTTCAATGCAAGAGACATCCCACCAGCCAGATTTATAGTCCCGGGGCCAGAAGTAGTCATACACACCGATGGTTTTCCGGTGGATTTGGAATATCCATATGCCATCAATATGGCACCTTCCTCATGTCTGGTATCTATAAATTTAATATCCTCACGACCATACATTTGGGTGACCATACTATTAGTGGTTAAACCGGTAACTCCAAATACATACTCGACCCCTTCAGCTCTAAGTAATTCTATGACTGCCTGGCCTGCTGCGATTTCTGCCATTTTTCTCAATCCTGTAAATTTTTCCTTGATAAACATCAACACCGGCATATTAGCATGAGTTAGAGCAATTGCCGTTATCGGCGTCAATCTGTACCATATTTCCCTCAAGAAAAAGAAATTCTAGGGGGCAAAGATGTCGCAAACCATGTCTGGAAAACAAGCTGTACTTGAAATGCTCAAAGCTGAAGGCATTGAGTATATTTTTGGTAATCCAGGAACTAGTGAAGGTCCGCTGATCGATATGCTGGGAGACTACCCAGAATTCAAATACATCATGGCATTACAGGAAAGTGTAGCCATGGGTATGGGAGAATCATTCGCTCGTTCGACAGAAAAGACCTCATTCGTCAGCCTCCATGTGGACAGCGGGCTTGCTAACGGAATCGCTCTGATGCTTGATGCCCTCAACACTGGCACTCCAATGGTTGTGACTTCAGCTAACTATGACTCGAGAAAGATAAATGAGACCAAGACTGATCTCGCTGAACTTGTTCGACCTGTCACTAAATGGGCAGTGGAATTAGACTTACCTGATCAAATACCAAGCGTTTTAAGACGAGCGTTCAACGAAGCAAACAGCCATCCAAAAGGGCCAGTTTATGTTGGTTTCACAGCGAACGCTTTGGAAGGCATAGCAGATATGAACATTGTCCCTTCAGGCAAAGTTCATGACGATGTAATTCCAAGCCCCTCAGGCATTTTGGAAGCCGCAAAATTACTAACTCATGCAAAAAATCCCGCACTTATCGTGGGTGACAGGGTCTCAGACGATGATGCCATAAATGAATCAATAAGCATTGCGGAACTCCTAGGAATGGCGGTGTTTCAGTCACGAGGGGCAGAAGTATCTTTTCCTACCACACACCCGCAATACCAAGGAATGCACTCTCTAAGATCACAAGCATCAAGAGAATCTTTAAAGGAATTCGACGTAATCCTCACCGTAGGAATGGACACATTAGATGAATTATTTTACTGGGGTGATGTCATCTTGGATGAATCCCAGAAACTAATTCACATTGATCCGATTCCTGGTCGGGTGGGTAGATCTGAACCGACAGATGTAGGAATAATTTCAAACTGTAAAACTGGTCTTACCAATCTAATAGCCGAAGTTTCCAAGACAGTAGACCAAAATATAGTTTCGACTCGAAAATCTCAGGTAATATCAGACGCTTCATCTCAAAAGGGTGACTACGAAGAATCAGTCAAGGAAAAATGGAACAGCACTCCAATGTCCCCTGCAAGAATGATGTATGAACTATCAAATGCTGTCCCCAAGAATTCGATAATAGTAGACGATTCAATAAGTAACAGACCCGCTATGAGACATTATTTTCCAGCCGTCGAAAGAAATGATATTAGAGGGGTCCGTGGTCAGTCGATTGGTGGCGGCATTGGAGCCACTATGGGGACAAAGTGTGCTTTCCCTGACAGGCCTGTGTTCGGAATTATTGGTGATGGCAGCGCGATGATGACTGTACAGGGCCTATGGACGGCTGCGAACGACAAAATTCCTTGCATATTTGTAATCTGCAATAACGGAATGTACAGGGTCCTCAAGACGAACTTTAATGTTTACCAAAAGGAAATTCTTAACGAGCCTGAACCAGCCGGAGACAATCTCCTTTATTCTGATTTCATCACTCCATTCAATATTTGTACTATTGCTGAAGGAATGGGCCTACACAGTGAGCGTGTCACCGATCCGAACGAGATCGCCGGCGCTGTTGACAGAGCCTTAGCCTCAGGAGCTCCCGCATTACTAGATATTGTCATAGATGGGAAAATTTAGTCACAGATGTTTTCTACATATAAGCAAGAAGTAGTCGGTTCAAAGGGAGTTGTTGCGTCTAACCACCCTTTAGCATCCCTTGCCGGGGTTGAAATGCTCACCTCAGGTGGAAATGCAGTGGACGCAGCAATAGCCACCATTTTCGCACTTTCTGTCGTCGAGCCTATGATGGTCGGTATAACTGGAGCAGGATTTATCAATTACTACAACTCAAGAGATAAATCTTCCATTACTATCGACAATTACTGCACTGCCCCTATAAAAGCTACTGAAGATATGTTCACACCAATTTCTGATAAGTGGCCTGATTATATGGAAACCAAAAACCATCAAAACAGGTATGGATATCTATCAGTGGGAGTTCCTGCGGCCCTTCAAGCTTGGGCTCATATAGAAGAGAAATATGGACTCCTGGGTATTGAAAAAGTTATAAGCCCAGCAATTAGATTCTCAAAGGAAGGATTTAGGGTAAGTGATTATCTTTCTGGGATAGTAGAAAACAACAAGGACATATTGTCTTCATATCCTAGCAGCAAATCAATTTTCTTAGGAAATGGCGTTGCTCTTAAAACAGGAGACACTCTTGCTAATCCTGACTATGCTAAGACACTGGAAGAGATTGCCAAAAATGGCGTTTCCACTCTGACAGAAGGCAAATTAGGTAATTCAATTGAACGAGACATGAAGTCCAACAAAGGAATCGTATCACTGGATGACCTAGATCAATACAAAATCAAATACAGAGAACCCGTGCGAGGTACTTACCGAGGATATGAAATTGTCGGGGTGGGCCCGGTAAGTTCTGGTGCTACCCATATAATTCAAGCTCTAAATATAATAGAGGGTTTCGATGTAAAGGAGATGCAATTCGGTAGTGTGGAATACATACACCTAATCGCGGAAACCCTCAAATTGGTTTTCGCTGATAGGTTTAAATACATGGGAGACCCTGATTTTGTCAAAGTGCCTGTAGAAGGTCTTATCTCAAAAGAATATGGGCAACACTGTAGGCAAAAAATAGATTTGTCTAAATCATCTAGTTTTGAACACGATAACCCAGCGGCTTTCGCCACTGAATCAAAAAACACCACCCACATTACGGTGGCAGATGAAACCGGCAGTGTGGTGTCCATGACCCAAACCCTTAATGACGCCTTCGGTTCACGTGTTACGGTGCCGGGGACAGGGGTTTTGTTAAACAATACTATGTATAACTTCGATCCTCACCCCGGAACGGCCAATTCAATAGCACCTGGGAAACGTGTCTTGAGCAGCATGGCACCAATCACTGTATTTAAGTCAGGTAAACCTTTCATGTCCTTAGGAACACCGGGGGCAAGACGCATATTCCCATCGGTACTACAAGGGATAATAAACGTTATTGATCATGGTATGTCGCTACAAGAAGCCGTAGAAGCCCCCAGAGTTTGGACACAGGGTCAAAATCTTGAACTGGAACCAGACATTTCCCCTGATGTGATAGAGCCATTAACCCAAAAAGGGCATGTTATTGAAGGGGTGGAAAGAGTTGCAGGTGGGATGAATGGGGTTTTATTCGACGACACCGGAACTATCCACGGTGCTGCTTGCTGGAGGGCTGATGGGTCACCGATAGCAGTTGGAGGAGGTCCAGCAACTATAAAGGGAAGCAACCCAATGTTTAGAGTCTAATTGCTTTGCGATTTACCTTAAATTTGGCTTCAATAACTTGACCATTGCCGAGTATTTGGATATATTTGATACCTCTTCGGAAGGATCATCCACAAACCCGGAGTAGGGAGATAACTTCAAACAACCGCATATTCGTGAGGTTTATACCTTACTGCTAAGCATTCAAGGCGGACCTTGAATGGCATTAATTCTTAACACCGCAATGGTGTAGCACCAAGTTCATCGATCATGAGCTGAACAATCAACAACCCGGTGCTTCAACCTTCTATGTCGTGGTATAAAACTTTACCTAATTGGGTCTTGAGACAGGGTGTAGAAATATTTATAAACTTAAGAATTCGCGATTTTCCACAAAACTAAGGAGAGCTATATGTTGAGAAGTATTTTAGGCAATAGAACCGCGAACTCGTTCATGATTCTATCAATCGCAGCTTTTTCTATATTTATGACAGCCTGCCAAGGCGAGACTATTATCAAAGAGGTGGAGGTCATAAAAGAGGTTGAAGTTGAAGTTGAAGTTGAAAAAGAAATAATAAAAGAGGTCATCAAGGAAGTTAAGGTTGAAGTTGAGAAAGAAGTAATAGTAGTGGCTACTCCAATGCCCGTTATAACAGGGGCAGGCGGCCAGCAATATGGTGGTACCTTGAAGTTAGGAATTATAGACTTCGGTGCTATGGACCCATCTATTATGGGACTATCGGAAGGTAGTGCCATATACAGTAACCATACATATGACAACCTCACCGAACCATGGTACGACGGTGGGATAGTAAACAGACTAGCCGAAACATGGTCAGCTAACGACGATCTGTCTGTTTACACTATCAATGTTAGACAAGGAGTCACATTCCACGACGGATCCGCTCTAACATCGGCTGATGTAAAGTGGACCTTTGACCGGATTATGGATGAAACAACCGCGTCCCCTTTACTAGGGGAAATAGACTACATCAGTGAGATAACAACTCCTGATGCTGCTACAGCGATATTCACGCTTAAAGGCTCCAACACCAATCTACCTCAAGATATATCTGACTATCATGCACGTATTGTTCCTGACGGCATAACCCAGGAGACACTCCAGGAGTCAAGCACTGACTTTGGAACAGGTCCCTATACACTTGGTGATCATAACCCAGCAGAAAGAACCGTAATGAATAAATATGATAGTTATTGGGTCGAAGGGAAACCTTTCTACGACCGGATTATCATGTACTACATGCCTGAAGAAGCAACGAGAATAGAGGCTATAAAATCTGGCGCCGTCGATGTAATCGGCAGTTTCTCTTTGGCACAGGTGGAAGGTCTCAATGAGCGAGATTCAATCACAGTCACCGGAACCGACTCTGCCACAATCAGAAACTTGGTCTTGGATACTCGTGAAGAGAGTATTTTCAGCGATAAAAATGCTAGAAAGGCTCTGCAATACGCTATTGATCGAGATTTTGTAAGAAAAGCAGTAACGTATGGATTTGGTGCTAATGCTAACGACCATCCAATAGGTACTGCAGACCAAATGTACTGGGATGAACAACCTCTCAGCAATCAAGACATTGAACTCTCCCGCAGCTATCTTACAGCTGCTGGATACAACGACTCTAACCCATTAAGCTTTGAGCTTGATGCATCAGACTTCAACCAAATGTTAGAGATGGCACTCGCGGTAGAACAGTCTGTTGAAGCCACCGATCTACCCATTGAGATAGAAGTTACAAAGCATGAAGAATCCACATTCTGGGAAGCTATATGGATGCAGCCCGGAGGAACACCCGCTGTTACTTCCGCATGGAACGGACGTCCAGCAGCCCAGGCGGTTAGCGTGGCCCTAAAGGGTGGTGGAAGTTGGAACGAGTCGTATTTCGATAATCCTAGGATGGACGAATTATTGGAGCTGTCCTCTACTGAAATTGATTTTGACAAAAGAAAAGCTTACTGGAAAGAAATACAGGAAATCCTTATAGAAGAGGTTCCTAGTGTTTACCTTCTTTATGTCCCAGTTCTAGTCGCACATCGAACCCACGTACAAGGAGTGCAAGCTCATCCTAATGCCTGGACCTTTATGGAAGATTGGTGGAGTTCCGAATAGGTACACCAATATCCAAAACGTAACACGTTGAATGCGTCAGTGGGTGATCTAGGTATGAAACAATCCTAGATCACGTGCTGACGTGACCCGCCCCATTTAACCTCAGGCCAAGGAGTTTCATAATATCCTAAGATTCCTCGTCATAAGGCTAGCTTTTATCGCTGTTACTCTTTTCTTTGTTTCTGTTGCTATCTTTACAGCTACCGAGTTTCTCCCGGGAGACGCCGCTTCTCTCCTTTTAGGCCAACAAGCCACAGAGAGCAACCTGAAAAACCTGCGCCATAACATGGGACTTGACCGGCATCCAGTAGAAAGGTATGCCGTGTGGATCAAAAATGCTGTACGAGGCGATTTGGGAATGGCGGCTCGAGGCGGTGCTACCATTAACAGCATGGTTAAAAGTAGACTTCCGAACTCTGCTCTACTCGCAGCGGTAGCATTCCTTATAGCGGTTCCAACCTCATTGCTTGCAGGAGTCTTGGCGGGCATTAGACCAGACACAAAACTCGACAGGATACTCAGCATAGGGAGTCTCCTTGCAATTTCGATACCAGAATTTATTATTGGTGTCATTTTAATGATGGTTTTTGCAACCAAACTTGGTTGGTTTCCGTCCTCCAGTATTTTGCTTCCTGGAGAAACTATTCTGGGTACCCCCAAAATATTAGTGCTTCCAACCCTTACTATCACTGGGGCTTTATTTGCTTATATATTGCGCATGGCTCGAGCCAACGTGATAGAGGTTATGGAAAGCAATTACGTCAGGACTGCCATATTAAAAGGCCTCAGTATGAGAAAGGTTGTGTTTAAGCACGTCTTACCGAATGCCATGATCCCCACTATTACAGTAATAGCAAACAATGTCGGATGGATGTTTGGGGGAATCATTGTTGTTGAATTCGTTTTTGCATACCCAGGTATTGGAAGCCTACTGATTATGGCCATCGATACCCGAGATATGCGATTGCTTCAATCTACAGCTCTAGTCATAGCCGCTATTTATGCATTCGCGAACCTCGCGGCGGACCTACTTTACGGCCTCTTGAATCCTAGAGTTAGAGTAGGACAATAAAATGAATGCTAGTACTTTGAGAGGAAAGGCAACGGCCGTTCAAATGTTGGTAGATACTCTTGCGAAAATCACTGACCTTCTGAAAATACCACTTCGTACAAACAGCGGCCGAATAGGGTTGGCGATTTTAACCGTTTATTCCATCGTAGTGATTTTTGGCCCATGGCTTACGCCTTATATTCCGACAGAATACGATTTGGACCATCGATTTGAATCTCCGTCCCTAAATCACTTTTTTGGTACTGACCATAATGGTCGAGATGTTTTAAGTAGGGTCATAGCCGGCGCCAGATCTATAGTTTTTATTTCTGTAATAGGTACAGCTTTGGGAATTTTCCTTGGAACTATTATCGGCATCACGAGCGGATACCTAGGAGGATGGTTTGACCAAATAGCTATGAGGGCTATGGATTTTCTATTGTCCTTCCCATCTTTGCTGTTAGCTTTATTGTTAATAACGATCGGCCTGCAAAGAACGTCACTAGACGAGTCGTGGCTGATAATAGCTGTGATAGGGATAGCATTTACCCCTAATAACAGCCGTGTTATTAGAAGTGCTGCTCTCACAATAAAACCACTAGAATTCGTTCAAAATGCACGACTCCGAGGCGAACCGTTATATCACATCGTGCTTAGGGAAATTTTGCCAAACATAGTCCCTGTAATTGGAGTCGAGGCTAGCCTGAGGCTCAGTTTCGCTTTATTGTTGACCGCATCTCTAGGATTTCTAGGACTCGGAGTGCAGCCACCAACACCAGATTGGGGGCTTATGGTCAATGAAAGCCGAACTCATTTAGCTCTAGCACCTTGGGCCTCTTTGGCTCCCGCCTTCGCGATGGGCACGCTTGTCATAGGGGTTAATTTATTCGCCGACGGTATCAGACAATCCCTTCAGCTCCCTGAGGATCGAGGTCAGAAGTAATGAATAAAGAACCATTGCTTAAAGTAGAAAATTTATCAGTGACATTCTTCACCCCTAGAGGTACGGTTACTGCCGTAAGAGAGGCTTCTTTTGAGATTTCAAGAGGCGAGGTATTAGGAATTGTAGGAGAGTCAGGATGCGGTAAATCAACTACGGCATTTGCCGTAATGGGATATTTACCAACGACGGCGGAGACAGGTGGCTCAATATCATTTGAGGGAAAGGACATATCATCCCTATCCAAAGAAGATTTGAGGGAGTTGAGAGGCAACCGAATCGCCATGGTATATCAGGACCCTACTACATCGTTAAATCCTTCTATGAAAGTCGGAATTCAGGTCCAGGAAGTAATCTCGGAACATTTAAACCTAGACCAGACAGCTATAGACGAAAAAGTGGTGGAGTTATTTGAAAGTGTGGGGTTAGCGGATGCAGACCAAATGGGAGACAGATATCCACACGAATTAAGTGGAGGGATGCAACAACGAGTGATGATCGCCATGGCTCTAGCCTGTGACCCTGACCTGTTAATAATGGACGAGCCCACAACCGGGCTAGACGTGACTACTGAAGCAACCATACTAGACCTCGTGGCAAGCCTAAAAGAGCGTGTAAACGCAGGGATACTTTATGTTACCCACAACCTTGGAGTAATCGCCAGAGTAGCAGACCGAGTCGCAGTTATGTATGCCGGCCAAACGGTTGAGCAATCCAATGTAAATGATTTATTTGCCTCTCCTAGGCACCCATATACCTCTGGTCTTCTTTCGTGTGTTCCTAAACCTCCAGGAACTGGAGAAGTTTCCTCAAGATTAAAAAGAATCCCCGGATTTGTTTATTCATCGCAGGAAGCCAACGTTAGTTCTTGTTTGTTTGCGGAACGTTGCCCAATTGCAGATTCAGAATGCACGACATCTGTTCCGGCTCTGGAATTTATCGGTCAAGACTCTCAAGTGAGATGTTTTCATAGCGACAAAGTCGAACCTGATACATGGGGAGGAGTAGAAGAAAGAATAAGCCGCAAAGATGTAGCCAGCCCAATTGTGTTAACTGGAAATGAAATAACACACCAATATGGAAAGCGACGAAAGAAATATATGGCTTTTGGACCTGACATAGATTTACCAGTCAGAGCCCTCAACAAGATAGATTTTGAAATACCGCAAGGTAAAACCTTGGGGATCGTAGGGGAAAGCGGTTCTGGAAAATCTACCCTCGCCAGGGCCGTAGTGGGCCTGATAAAGGCCCAAGATGGATTGCTCCAGTTGCATGGCAATGAATTAGATAAAACGGTGGAAAACCGCTCGAACGAAGACAAATCAGCAATACAAATGGTTTTCCAAAACCCGACTGCCTCCCTAAACCCTAAACTCAAAATAAAAAAGACTCTAATCCGATCACTTATGCGTTTTTCAAAGTTGACTAAACAGGGAAGTGAAGAAAGAGCTGCAGCTTTAATGGAAGAAGTAGGGTTAGACCCAAGTTATTTGGAAAGACTCCCATCCGAACTTAGTGGAGGAGAACAACAAAGAGTTGCTATAGCTGGGGCTTTTGCTACGAACCCTGAAATAGTAGTAGCTGATGAAGCTGTGTCAGCATTGGACGTTTCAGTACAAGCTCAAGTCTTAAGCCTACTTGAAGATCGGCAGCAGGAATTAGGCAATTCATATCTCTTCATAACTCATGACCTTGGGGTCGTGAGATACGTCTCCGATGACATAATGGTGGTCTATGCGGGTCACATAGCAGAATACGGACCTTCAGAGGCTGTCCTAAGCAGTCCATCTCACCCCTATACTGAAGCCCTTTTATCGGCAGCTCCCATTCCAGATCCTTCTGCGAAACCTAATCCACTCAGATTAGAAGGTGCCGTCCCAACTATGCGTGAGGAGTTCCCTGGCTGTTTCTTTGCTAGTCGATGCCCTCGCAAATTAGGATCTGTCTGTGACACAGAAGCGCCACCAGTACAGAAAGCATCTGCTAATGAAAACCATGTAATAAACTGTCACATCCCTGTGAAAGATTTAGAAATAATTCAAGCCTAAAACACAAAAAGACTGTTGATACGTTAGTTTTCTAACCTCTTCCGACGTAAGGCATCTGGGTCGCCATTATCGTAACGAACTGAATATTTGCATCTAGAGGCAAGTTTGAGATGTACAATACAGTTTCACCCACATGATCCACATTAAAAGTCGGTTCAGCGATCGTTTCACCGTTTGCTTGCAATACCCCGCCTTGCATCCTAGCTGTCATAGGGGTAGCCGCATTGCCAACATCAACTTGACTACACGCAATGTTGTATTTCCTACCGTCTAAAGATATCTGCTTTGTAAGGCCTGTAATAGCATGCTTGGTCGTAGTGTAAGCAACGGCATCAGGCCTAGGGGTATAAGCAGAAATCGAACCATTATTTATGATTCTTCCACCCTGGGGGGTTTGATTTTTCATTATTCTTATGGCGTGCTGTGCACAAACAAAACTACCAGTGAGATTAGTATCGACAACCCGTTGCCAGTCTTCTACTGGAAGATCTTCCATATTCATTCTTGGAGATCCAATACCAGCATTATTGAAAAGAACATCCAATCTGCCGAAGGTAGCTTCAGCCTTTTCAAAAAGAGCAGCGACGGAGTCTGGGTTACCAACATCAGTAGGAATAGCGATAGCCCTTGAATCGTCCACGCCAGCTTCAGAAATAGTTTCTTCTAAAGGTTCTATTCGGCGGCCAGCCAACACAACGGAGTAGCCATCCCCCAACAGCTGCAACACTGAACTTTTACCGATGCCTGTACCTGCGCCTGTAACTAGCGCCACCTTTCCATTAGATGCCATGATATAGAACTCCTTATTAAGTGATTAGGGAACGGATTTTAACGGATATTAATGGGAAGGTCACCTAGACAATAAATCATCGGTCATCAGGTATATGTATTTATAAGCAAAGAAATATATTAATCCAATAATTTTTCAAAAGCTTTCCTCAAACGTAACCCTACTTCGCCCAGCTTTTCTGGAGAGTTACCACTAAAAGCAAGCCTTATGTGATTATCGTGGAGAGCCGAATCTTGGTAAAACAAAGACCCATCAGGGAATATTACCCCTTCTTCAGCGGCAGCTTTTGTTAATGCCGCTGAATCAACCCCTATACACTTTGGCCAGAGGAAAAAACCCCCTTTAGGCTCAATAAATTCCAAATACTTTGAGCAATGCTGGGTCAGAGAGGTAACAAGTGCTTTGCACTGGGACTTGTACAGCCCTCTCATCCTTTGCACGTGGTTTGAATATTCAGATGAGTCTATAAACCTACTTACTGCCGTCTGTATGAAAGGAGCATTTCCCATATCAGACCTGGTTTTTCCAATGGCATCGATAGCCTCAGTTGAACCTTGTAGCCAACCTAATCTAAGCCCGGTAGCAATAGTTTTGCTGAAAGTGCCCATACGTAATACCCCTTCCCCACTGTTCATAGAATACATATCAAGGGGAGGTGCATTTTCAAAAAACAACCCACTATATGTAGAGTCCTCTAAAATCATAATTCCATTTTCTAAGGCTAATCGGCTGATCATACGACGATTATTTTCAGACATCGTTACACCCGTAGGGTTGTGAAAATCGTCTATGGTGTATATTCCCTTTATTATCTCCCCACTTCGCTTGCACCTCGCTACTATTTCCTCAATAGCCTGATAGGACATCCCTTCCGGGTTCATTGCCACTTCTATGATTTTACCTTGATACTTAAGGATAGTCTCAACTGTGCCAGAGAAACTTGGGCCTTCAACCAAAACGATATCTCCGGGATTTAAAAAAGTTGCGCAAAAACTTTCCATGCACCCAGATCCACCGTTGAAAAGTATGAAATTGTCTGGAGTTTGAGCCAGAGAGGTGAATCCGTTACTTGGATCATTTAACAGTTCTCTTAAATCGATCTTCCCTCTACCATACTCATACTCCATCTCTATATAGTTACCCGAAGATAAAACTTTAGAGAAATGCTTCGCCAAAGATGCTATAGGTATCCCTTCAGGTACAGGCATTCCAACTGCAAGATCAATAGGATCAGGATGATCAGTTGGGATTTCCCACCTACTTTCTTCTATGGCGCCGGCGCCTAAAGCTTTAGCTCCCGCCGAAAGAATCTTTATAACATCAAAGTTAGTATCTATCATGGATTACCTCATTTCTACAAATAACTAAATAATTGTACCGCGCGGGTTGATAATCAAACAGACCGGAAACGTACGCCTCACATTCTAGAATTAGAAAGTATCTTCACTTTCGTTATAATGGTGAAAATTTATAAGGGAAATGCTATGAAATCAGACAGACAACTTGTAGCACACTTGATGAGGAGAGCAGGTTTCGGGGCCACCCCCCAAGATTTAGATAGCCTGACATCTGACAAATCTTATGAAGAAATCATAGATGATTTGGTGACCCCAGAAAGGTTTGAACCAATCGATATGTCTTATGTTGAGCGATACTATACAGGTGAACCTGTAGCTGTTCATGTCGGGAAATGGCTTTACAGAATGGCCAACACTAAGAGACCGTTGGAAGAAAAAATGTCCCTGTTTTTACATCACATATTCCCTGTCGCATGGGGTAAGAGTGAGCATGGTCCATCTTTATACAGAGAAATAGAAATGTTTCGTAGTACTGGATTGACAAATTTTAAACATATCCTACTCCAACTGTCTCAAGATCCAGCTATGCTTTTTTGGCTCGACAATCATGAAAACCACAAAGATGAAATAAATGAAAATTATGGAAGAGAACTTTTAGAGTTGTTCTCCATGGGCGTTGGTAATTACACCGAAAATGACATAAAAAATGCTTCTAGAGCATTTACAGGATGGACTTTCAGGCAACCATTATCGCTTTACCCATATGGACATCATCATGCTGATTTCGAATTCCTTCCTGAAGATCATGACTATGATGAAAAAGTATTCCTGGGCCATGTTGGTAATTTTGATGGCGAGGACATAATAGATATCATTGTCGAACAAAATGCCGCAGCTAAATTCCTGTCACGGCATCTATACAATTTTTTTGTGGAAGATGAAGTTCAGGTACCTTCATGGGAAACAATAGACCCTAAAAACCCTCAGGCCATCGAAGAACTATCCAAAGCATACATGGAATCCAAAGGGGATATGAGACACATATTAAAGACCTTGTTTAATTCTGACTTTTTTAAAAATTCTTTGACCTTGTCCAAAGTGAAAAGTCCCACAGAACTTATAGTTGGGGTTATTAAACAAACAGGTGAATTCAACACTCCGACCCCGGGAATTCACGAGTTTGCAGTTACCACCCTTAACGGATCTGCAATTGAGGGGCCGCTTGCTATCATGGGCCAAAGACTTATGAATCCGCCCACTGTGGAAGGCTGGCATACTGGATCCGAATGGATCGACTCGGGCACGTTGAGTGAGAGGATAGGATTTGTAGAAAAACAGTTTGCAGATCCTACGAAACCCGGAGTCTCCGAGATGGTGAGCCGAGCTGGAAATTTAGACGACAATCCGTCTGAATTAGTAGACAGGTGCCTAGATTTGCTCGGGGCGGTAAATGTACGGCATGAAACCTACCAATCCCTAACAGATTATGCTCGAGAGCTGAAAGGATTAGAGGATTCTGCTGGAGTTCATAATCTCATCCAGATGACAGCATCTACCGTAGATTACCAATTTGCATAGAGCATAAGGAGAGGGAACTAATATGGTCACTGAAGCTAAAGAAAAAACGCTTGTCGTAATCCAATTGACTGGCGGTAACGATTTTATAAATACCATAGTCCCTTATAACAACGAACATTATTACGATGCTCGAAAGAAAATTGTAATAACTCAAACTGATGTACTACCCATTAACGAAGAATTAGCTATCAACAATAATGCCAGGCCTTTGAAAAGACTATTTGATGAAGGAAAGGTGGCTATAGTTCAAGGAATTGGATATCCAAACTCAAACAGATCTCATTTTCGTGGAATGGATATATGGCATACGTGCGAACCTGACAGAGTTGGTAGTGAAGGATGGTTGGGGTTGGCCATCAGGGACCTAGACCCTAAAAGTGAAAATGTCCTCACCGGAGTTAATATAGGCCAAGGGCTACCCAGGGCTATGTCTGTTGCAGGAGTACCTATAACTTCAGTAGGAGATTTGGAAGGCTATGGGGTGATGAACAAAATAGAACAAGAGCGCTTAAAGGAAAGATCCTTGCAAGCCTTCAAAGATATTTACGGGCAAGCTATCGGAAGTGGGCAGGTAGCCGAATATATCGGGAAAACCGGATTAGATGTCTTAAAAGGGGCCGACTTACTGGCAAATGTGGCCACTCAGTACAAATCCTCTGTGGAATATGCCGACAACTCTATAGCTAAAAGTTTGAGAGACGTGGCTCGGGTACATTTTGCTAATTTAGGAACCAGGGTCTTTTATACCAACCATGGTGGATACGATACCCATGCCAATGAAATGCCTACACATCCCAAGTTATTGAGTGATCTGAGTGGAGCCATTTCTGACTTTATGGATGATCTTAAAGAACATGATGCGGCCGACGATGTTGCCATTCTGGTCTTCACAGAATTTGGTAGACGAATGCGAGACAACGGTAGTGGTACAGATCATGGATCAGGTGGGGGAGCTTTTCTAATTGGTAATAATGTGAAAGGAGGACTTTATTCCGAATATCCCTCCTTAAATCCTAACGACTGGGAGCATGGAGAGGATTTAAAGCACACTATAGATTTCCGTGGAATATATGGCACCGTATTAGAGCAGTGGTTAGGGCTCGATGCGAAGCCAATTGTAAAAGGCGAATTCGAGCAGATAAAACCTTTCTATATCTAACACATTAGGAGACCTACGATGACTCGACCACATGGCCTATTGAGAGCAGGTTATCCGTATTCCACAACTTTAGGAATGAGACGAGTAACCAATTTTCCTACAGATATCGCATTTGGCGAGGAAAATATTTTATATGTGTTGCTTAGATCAGAAGGTGTCGCCACCATCCGAATCTGGTCTCGAGACGATATGGAAGAACTCACAGATGAGCTAAAAGGATTTGGTAATTTCGGATGTGAAGATGGGCAACTGAGATGGCCTGTCAACATAATTACGGACGATTCAGGAAACATATTCATCAGTGATGAAGCCAATCACAGGATAAGCAAATTTGATCCAGACGGTGGGTTCATAAGCAAATTCGGCAGGCATGGTCAAGGTGAAGGAGAATTCGATGGCCCATCAGGTTTTGCATTGGACATTAACGAACATTTCATAATATGTGATTCGAAAAATAGTCGGATACAGAGATACACAAAAGATGGTGAATATATAAATTCCTTTGGTTCCTATGGCTCGGAACCTGGTCAATTTAATCTTCCATGGGGTGTGGATTGTGATGAGAGTGGAGATATATATATTTCTGATTGGGGTAATCACAGAGTACAAATTTTTTCGCCAGATGGTGATCTCAAAAACGTTGTGGGTGAATTTGGAAGTGGTAATGGACAATTCAATAGACCAACCGGCATTACTGTAGACAACCACGGGGATTTTTATGTGGCAGACTGGGGTAATAACAGAGTTCTTATGTACAATTCAAAGGGTCAGTACATATGGAGTTTTTATGGTGACGCCACTTTATCGAAGGTAGCCCGGAATTATATGTTGACCAACGCTGTTCCAAACCGGTTAAGGGAAATGGGAAAGCTCGAGTCTGAAAAATTTTTGAGAAGACCCCGATCAGTGAGAATTGACGATGACTTCAGATTGTATATACCTGATTTTGAATCTTACAGAATCCAAGTTTATCAAAAAGACTTCATAGAACTAGACCAAACTCAGTACGCAGGACCTTTGCGAAACCCTACTTTAGAAGTAACTTAATACTTCACTCTTATAACTAGGACATACCTAAATGACAAGTGCAGGAAACATTGAATCGGAAATTAAACAGACCTTGGAAATATTAGGCATAACCTACAGCTGGATTGTTGTAGATCCGGATTTTGCGGACACTGAGAATTTCTGTAGAAAGTACGACTACCCTATGGAAAAATCAGGAAATACCATTTTGGTAGCCTCTAAGAGAGGTGAGAAAAAATATTGCGCTTGTCTCGTTTTAGCCACCGCCAAACTTGATGTAAATAAAAAAGTTAAAGAATTGATGGGAGTCTCCAGACTCTCTTTTGCCAATACTGAAGAGACAACCGACCTAACTGGTATGATGATAGGCGGTGTGACTCCTATTGGTCTACCTGACACACTATCACTTTTCATAGACAGTGATGTGATGGCAAGTGATTACGTCATAATAGGCGGAGGAAGTAGATCAGGTAAAATACAGGTAAGCCCGCAAGAACTACTCAAATTACCCAACTCCAAAGTTGTTCCAGGGTTGTCTAAATCTTAACTACTCTTGCCAATCCATTACGAAATCTCGTTGTATTTGAGTTTCTGGTGATGCCCGAAAAGAACCTGCGACTCCTGACCTCAAATTCATTATTTCATCTAAAGCTTCCTCACCAGTGAAACCGTGTCTAACCAGATAACATCCAACGACTGTGCCAGTCCTACCTAAACCCCTAAAACAGTGTATATAGACAGGTATATTAGATTCTATTTGAGAATCGATTAGATCCAATAGGTCTTTCATATAAGTGATATCAGGTATTCCTCGGTCAGTTATAGCAAATCGAAAATATTCTGATTTGAGTGATCGGCGACGCCGTTCTGAATGTAGGTATCTACGGTAGTCTGGTCTTTCACCAGGCTCTGTCAAATCAATGAAGCAACCTATACCACATTCCATAAGATTCCCAATTTTGTATGATGGGGTGTTCTTATCCCTAAACTTGGCTTTAAACATACCGGAAACAGAATTCACAATAGTTGCTATAGTGGTGGACGGTCTGAATGACCACTGATTACCGGGATATTCCCCAGCCGCCAATTTACCCTGGCTAACCCAGTAAGCAAAAACATTCAAATCATTGTTAGGATTATCAAACATGAGTATAAAATTACTCCGTACAACCTATATATTAAAGAACAAAATTTGTACGCCGAAGGTGCATTAATGGTATCAAAATTGGACAAGGACAATAATTTAGTCTGGATAGATCTTGAAATGACTGGTCTGGAGGATGACCACTTAATTATAGAAATTGCATCTATCGTGACTGATGGGAATCTGAAAGAGCTAGCAGAAGGCCCATCTTTAGCTATAAATCGAACTATATCCGAGATGCAGAACATCAATGATTGGTCAAAAGAGCAGCACCAAAAATCAGGACTACTTAAACGGGTTAGGGAATCAACAGTGACGGTATCTGAGGCGGAAAATCAAACTCTCGCATTTTTAAAGGAATGGGTGTCCGTTGGTATGTCTCCGATTTGCGGCAATTCTATCGGTACAGATCGGAGATTTATAAGAAGGGAAATGCCACAGCTCGACATTTTTTTGCATTACAGGATGGTTGACGTATCAACCATAAAAGAACTAGCAAGAAGGTGGTATCCAAAGACGAATCTGCCTGAAAAAGAAGGCAAACATCTTGCATTAGAGGATATTCGAGAAAGCATTGAAGAATTGAGATGGTACAGAAAGACGTTTTTCAATATTGAGATTTGAGTCTAAGGAGATTCAAAAATTTGATAAAAAGAATACTTGGAAAAACCGGATTGGAAGTTTCATTATTGAGCCTGGGTACAGGTGGTGCGAGACAACTCGGTCAAACAATCGGGCATTCGATATATGATCAAAAAAAACTGGTGGAAGCAGCGCTTGATACCGGCATCAATATTTTCGACACTGCTACCCATTATGGTAATTCAGAATCTATATTAGGAAAATGTTTGTCAGACAAACCTCGTGATTCATTTATTTTGTGTACCAAATGGCCAGCCAGAGATGAACTGAACAACACCATTGATGACCCTACCAAATTAATCAAATCCGTAGAAAAAAGCCTAGATAGGCTTCAAACGGACTATATAGATATAATGCTTTTCCACGGTATTATGCCTCAAGAATATGACCTAATCATTGAAACACTTTATCCAACCATGGAAAGATTAAAATCTGAAGGAAAAATTAGAAGTATCGGTTTTAGTAGCCGCTTTTCTGAAGATCCCGCACAAGAGGGTATCAAATTAGGTTTATCGAAACATCCGGAATTGTGGGATATCGTTATGCTTAAATATGGGATCTTGAACCAATCTGCAGGTGAAAACATATTGCCTTTGGCCCGAACTCACAATATTGGAGTAATTAACATGGCTGCGGTCAGAATAAAACTGCCTGATCCTATTCTTTTAGAGCAATTGATCGCTGAGTGGAAATATTCGGGGTTAATAGATAAGGACTCTCTTCCTGCCCATGATCCGTTTGGATGGTTGGTTGAGGGAAATGTGAAATCCGTGATAGAGGCCGGTTACAAATTTGCTGCCGAACCAACAACAGTTTCAACGGTATTGACAGGGACAGCCTCAATTGAACATTTAATGGCAAATGTAGAATGTCTTGAACAACCATATTTACCGCAACATCACACGGATCGACTTAAAACCACTTTAAGCCACATCATCCAATACGCATAATATACATGCTGCTAATAAATTAAAAAATTAGGAAGACAGGACATCTAATATAGTGGATGAAAATACAAATCAAGATTTCATTAGAGACATTGTCAAAGAAGATTTGGCCTCAGGCAAACACCAATTTATCACAACCCGATTTCCTCCTGAACCAAACGGGTACCTACACATAGGGCATGCCGCATCCATTTGCCTTAATTTTGGAATAGCAAAAGAAAATGAATCCGCAAAGTGCAATCTCAGATTTGATGACACTAACCCATCAAAAGAAAATACCGAATTTGTCGAAGCTATCAAAAAGGATATTCAGTGGTTAGGGTTTGATTGGGACGAGCGTGAATATTTTGCTTCAGATTATTTTCAAAAACTTTATGGATTTGCAATGACTCTCATAAATCAGGGTAAAGCCTATGTTGATAGCCAAACCCAAGATGAAATTAGAGCAAATAGAGGAACACTCACTGAGCCCGGGGCAGATAGCCCATACCGGGACAGAAACCCTCAAGAGAATACAAAGTTGTTAGAGGAAATGCGTAACGGGATTCACCGGCCTGGTTCACATGTCTTGAGAGCAAAAATAGACATGGCCTCCCCCAATCTAAATATGCGAGACCCGGTAATGTATCGAATCTTAGATACACCTCACCATAGAACTGGTAATGAATGGCCCATATATCCTATGTACGATTTTGCACACGGTCTGTCAGACTCAATTGAAGAGGTTACTCATTCCTTATGTACCATGGAGTATGAAGATCACAGGCCTCTGTACGAATGGTTCATAGATGAGCTTAAAGTATTCAAATCTAGACAAATTGAGTTTGGAAAAATTTTCCTGAGCCACACCATACTAAGTAAGCGGAATTTAACTAAACTGGTGGAAAACAAATTGGTTAGCGGGTGGAATGACCCCCGAATGCCCACAATATCTGGTATGAGACGACTCGGCTACACAGCAGATTCCATAAGGGAATTTTGCCGTAGGGTGAGTATAACTAGAAGATGGAATACGGCAGAAATAGAACTCTTAGAACATTGTTTAAGAGAAGACTTAAATAAAAAATCAAATAGAGCACTCGCGGTTTTACGGCCTATCAAATTAGTAATAGAAAACTACCCTGAAGATCAGGTCGAGTACCTTGAAGCTGCCAATAATCCTCAAGATCGTGACAGTGGGACAAGAAAAATACCATTTTCAAAAGAACTGTTCATCGAGCAAGACGATTTTATGGAAAACCCTCCTAAAAAATTCTTTCGATTAACTTTAGGAAGAGAAGTTAGGCTTCGATACGGTTACTTAATCACCTGTACTGAAATTATTAAAGATCCTATAACCGACGAGGTTTTAGAACTAAGATGCACTTATGACCCAGAAACACGGGGTGGAAATGCACCAGATGGAAGAAAAGTTAAATCAACCATACACTGGGTTAGTGCAAATCATTCGATTAACGCTGAGGTGCGACTTTACGAAAGACTTTGCCTAGACTCGGAGCCAGATATATCGGATGGGGAAAATTTGGAAACGGTTCTGAATCCAAATTCTCTCGAAATTATTCGGTCTGCGAAAGTGGAGCCAAGCCTTAAAGAATCAACCCCGGGAAACCCAATGCAATTCGAAAGACTGGGTTATTTTTGCTTGGATTCTGAGGATTCCAAAAACGAAGGCAACCTTGTGTTCAACAGAACAGTTTCCCTTAGGGATAGTTGGGCCAAAACCCAGTCAAGTAATTAGATACAGGACATCAGGATCTACTTTGATTGGGATTTTTGCAAAAAAGGAAGCCCACACTACCAACTAACGCTACCGAGGCTAGAATATAAAAAGCCCGATCGTAGCTGCCGTAGTGATCAAACATAAATCCTGCCACCCATGGCCCTATCATCATCAATGTCATCATCGGTAGCATGGACACGCCTAAAACTCTCCCAAATGCTTTTCGTCCGAAATATTCTCCCCTTATCGCTGTTCCAAGTGGAATTCTGGCTCCAAAACCTAATCCATATATAAAAACAAATATAGAAGCCATGTATACACTAGTAATAAATGTTGCATATATGACACCAAGCGCCTGTATTATCCCAAAAACACAAAGAGATAAGTTCTTAGGAACTCTATCCCCTAGATAGCCTCCGAGAACTTGGGCCGCTCCAGAAAAAAGCATAGTGGCTCCCCATATCCAGGCTCCGGTTTGAACTGATATTCCCTGATCCTTTAATGCCAAAATCAGATGTACAGTCATCGTTCCAATAAGCATCGCAGATGTGCCATTACAAATTGCCAAAACCCAAAACACCGGCATCTTTATAATCGTCATCATAGGAAAGTCATTGTCGATTCTTGTAGTTACACTTCTATCTGAATCTTTTACCTCAAAAACCCTTCCGTCTGGAATTTCGCCTAATTCCTCAGGAGAATTTCGTATAAGCCTACTAATGGGAAAGGCTATGAGAATGAAAAATATCCCCAAAGACAATGAAGTAGTTCTCCAGCCAACACCCTCTGGCTGAACCAGCCAAGCCAATAGTGGTACCAAAAAAAAGCTGCCCACTGAAAAACCAATACCGCCTAGTCCCATTGCCATTGTTCTTTTCTTATCAAACCAGTTGTTGATAACAGACATCATCGGTAGCCAGCCTCCAGCTGAGGCTCCTAACATGATGACAATATATGCACAATAAAACGTCCAAAGGTTATTGGTTTGACTGAATATGAGGAATCCCAAACCAATAATTGTCACACCAGAGAACACAATCTTTTTAGGACCATAGCGGTCAACTAGAATTCCTACCACTGGGCCAGCCAGGCCACTTTCTAGCTGACCAAAGGAAAATGCCAAAGAAAGCTCCGCCCTACTCCAGCCGAAATGCTGTTCCAAAGCATCGATCCATACACCCACTCCACCAAAAACAGGGGACCCTGTCGCAGCATTCAAAAAAATGGTTATAACAACCAACCACCACCCATAAAAGACAGCGTGGCGCCATTTAAACGGTGAAAATAAGGTAGGCGATTCAGTTAATTTCATAGACTCCAATTCAGATCCCGACAATTACAAACCCAATATATCCAAACTCAGAAATATTGGTGGTAAGTTAATCGGAATTCATGAATTTAAATAATGTAATAAAGCGCCGATTGGGTCAAGTATATTTAAACTACCTTGCAGGCGGGGTTGCCTCTGGCTCACGAACATATGGTACCAACCGAGGAGAATCAAATTGGGGTTCGCCTTTTATAGATTCCACTAATTCAAAAGCCTTTAAAACGGTATCGTGGTCACCTTCTAGAGCCAACATGACTGCACCTTCAGAACCTGCAACGCCACCAGAACCAACATGAGTAGCAGTCACTCCGGTCAATAACTCCAAAGCTTGTATTTCCGTGATCACCTGAGCGTTCACAACAGGCATAAACCCAGCCGATTGCCCCATCGTATAATCCCATAAATGATTTCCACAGTGTTTGGCAGCCTCGATCACCGATGGTATCAACCTTTCCAAACTAACAGGCGCCACCCAATGGGCACCCCTGGCGGTGAGAGTTGGCCAAATACCCCCCACAGTACCACCGGCCTTGTCGGCAGCAAAAACGCCTATATTCCCCTCGGAATCAACGGCATTGGCACCTTTTATTGACACGTCATATGCAGTAAATTCGCTTAATGCTTGAGGAGCGGGTGTTTCATCTAGTTGGCCATCTTTGAAAACCCACGGTCCGAGCCGGTCTTCTTCCAAAACACTCGCCATTCGGCCTTCAGTAATAATCCCAGCGGTACAATTGGCGGTATCAAATTCCTGACCTGTCAACTCCTCCAATATATATGAAGGTGTTATACCCCTGGAGATTACAAACCATCCTTGTTTTAGAACTCTCTCCACTTCGGGCATTGCCAAGACCCCTTTAGCAATAAGGCGCTTAGATTCTCTGGGAAGAATATTTACCAAAGCGTGTGTCCTGTCATCCCTCATTGGCTCCAAGGGTTCTCTATATGAATGAGTATCGTAAAACATATGTACCTCTTAATTGAATTAATAAAAAAAACCGCGTAAATAATAACTCAAATAAATATACATTGTGAGAAGACATGTTAGTTTTAGTCAGTTATACTATCGCTCGATAAAAGAGGCTAATAACACAAAATGGAGGTATAGAGGCCATGGTGGAACAACAGTTACAGATACTACGACCTGAGACTCTCGTAGCGGAGTTCAAGAGTATCGGTGTTACGCATATCATTACGATCCCTGATAGTGAAACAAATTATTTATATGAATTAATGGAAAAAGAAGATTGGTTGGATGTAGTACCTGTATCCAGAGAAGGAGAATCAATGGCTGTCGCCTTGGGACTCAATGTTGCAGGCAAGGTACCGGTGGTTCTTATCCAAAATACAGGCATGATGGAATCTGGAGATTCGATCAGGGGAATGGCGTTGGATGCCGGTTTTCCTCTTCTAATGGTTGTTGGGTATCGTGGGTGGACTCGGAAAGGACACACGCCAGACTCAGCTGCCGTTTATACAGAACCATTTCTCAACGCTTTCCACCTAAATTATTATTTGGTTGAAACTGACGACGATGGAGCTCGAATAACTGATGCCTATAACGAAGCTGTTAAGACAAAAAGACCAGTGGTCGTACTAATTGGAGATGAATATCACGGGTTTAATAGATAATCGGGTTTTAAATCGTCAGGAGTATAAAATGATCGAATCAAAAGAAGTATTTGAAGCATTTCAAGAACACAGGGGCAATGCAATTGTGTCGGTCCAGGGTACGTCTGGAAAACATTGGGCCGATGTAACGACCAACCAAAATAGGGACATCTCTCTGGGTGGGGCCATGGGCCAGTCCACCGCAGCGATATTTGGTTTGGCCTTGGGCCTTCCAAACGAAAAGGTGGTTCATTTTGATACCGAAGGAGCATTGCTAATGAACCTCGGTGTTTTAGCCTCAATAGCCGGTAAAAAACCTGCGAATTTTGTTCATTTCCTTTTGGACAATGGATGTTACGCCACTACTGGTGGTCAACCGGTGCCTAACTCCGAAGATATCGACTATTCAGTAATAGCTGCTGGATCAGGCTACGCTGCCACATATAATTTCGACGACCTAGAGGAACTCTCCACCAGCCTAGACGAAATTATGAACCAAGATGGCCCGGTCTTTGTAGCCATTAAAGTTCCGGCTGAAGTTGAAAATCTTCCTATAGGAATGCGAGAAAGAAGGGTATCAAGGAACAGAGGGCAAACGATATCTGATTTGAGATCGGAACTAGGAATAAGTTAAACAGGCCCTAATAATGGTGAGGGTGGGTACAAAGTTTAAAGAAGGTTCCCATTCCTCTAAACCCCAGTAATAGCGTAGCATTTGGAACATTGGCTAAATAGGCTATAACTCTGCCAATTCCCTAATTATGTACCTATTTATTAGGGGGTTTGGACGATTTATTCTTCGCCCAGAGGCAGCAATCGCACAGTACAATGGCCGCCTGAAAACAAAAAATTTGAATCGTACGCGATGTAACGAGGTACCAATGCCCGAATTCAAGAACATACTTTATGAAATAGACGGACCAGTCTTAACTATTACTTGGAACCGACCAGACGCACTCAATGCTATTTCTCAGAATCTCGAGCGCGAATTTCATCATGCGCTTGATATTGCTGCAGAAAACGAAGCAATCCGATCCATTATCGTTACCGGCAGTGGACGTGCTTTCTCAGCTGGCTACGACATCTCGGGTGACAGAAGCAAACGACCTCGTCTTCCAACAAGCACTCATTTAAAGCGGCAATGGGGTTCATCGATGCTCAGCACGGGCGGACCTACGCACATCATGCATCTAATGGAGCATCCAAAGCCCATCATCGCTGCAGTTAACGGCTGGTGTATTGGAGGAGGCTTCTGGTACTCACTTGCTTGCGACATCACGATTGCTTCGGATCAGGCGACTTTCGGTCAGCCGGAGATTCGAATGACGTCAAATACAACTGTTTTGTTTGCACTGCTCTGTGGATGGAAAAATGCGCATCGATACGCGCTAACAGGAGATCATTTCGACGCGCAAGAGGCACTGCGCATTGGAGCGATCAACGAAGTGGTACCGCATGACCAACTGTTAGAAAAAGCTCGAGCACTAGCATTGCGACTTGCAAAAGTGCCGTCTGAATCGATCCGATTCAACAAGGCGATCACCACATACGGACTCGATGCAATGGGTCTACGTTCTGCTCTAAATATGAATGGTGCGCTCTCCACAATTGTTGAGGCTGCGAACGACGGTCCGGATGTTGAACACCTTGATCGCGCGCAGGCAGAAGGTAGCTTTGGTGCATTCCTTAAGGCGCGGGATGAACCATTCCTACCGGAACCGTTCGGACCGCGAAGCAAGCCTCGTGATTGAAGATCTGGTTAAAATCGGAGCATGTTTTGGAGTACATGCCTCCTTCCATTTATCACTCCCCTAGACAAGAGCTATCCCATAAAACAGGGATCAGGATCGACAACATCCGACCTAGTGCCCGTGATCACAGTGAAATATGGTCGAATGCTCTCCCATGGTTGAAGAAAGGTGTAGGCGTACTTTGACCTGCCAGGCCTAGCGTGCAGCAAACATGCAGCTATGCCCTTGAGTTTACCTGTAATTAGTTAAGTGCTTCATCAGCGTTTGCCCTTGTAAATACTGATGAGTTGGGACTAATTGAACCCTATAAAAAGAAGGTGCTGAGAATCTAACTCCTGTAATTGGGGTTATCTAGCGGTACCTTCATCCAGCTCATAATGGCCTTGACTGAGTTGTAAGCTTCCAACCTAGCTTCATCAGTTCCGTCCGATTCGGCATCTTCAAAAATATCCGATATTTTTCTTACCATATCAGGACCCAAATCCAACAAAGACTCACTTCCTGACATAGCCCATTTACAAAGAATGTACCTAACTACTGATCCAATAGGTATATCCAGATTTCGACTTAACCGTCTTACTGTTGGGAGAGGATCTTCCTGAGTATATAGAGCAACATCATTTTTGAAATTATTATCCTTATCAGAAACATTTGATTCCCAAATGAATTGCTCCAAAATAACCGAATCATCAAAAAGCATAATTTTTTCTCACTTTTTTAACCAAGATCTTCCTTCTTCGATATATTGAGTCTGACCAACAGCTGATATTGTGATTTCCTGCGAATAGGTCCCGAATTCTGTACTTAAGGAAGCTTCATGTATTTTCATTTCTGATATGATCTCGTTATCAGATCCTTTGAAGCTTTCTTCTAATATTCTCCCTTCTACATGAGCAGGGAGCTCTTCTCCCAATATTGACAGTATGGTCGGCAGAATATCTGTGTTACCAGTAGGTGACAATATTTTTTCACCTTCCAGAAATGTAGGCCCACTGCATATGAGAGTATTGTTCATCTCATGTAGGCTGATGGAACCGTGCTGTCCAAGATTTTTTGCACCACCAGTTGAAAACACATGCCCTGCGTATCCATCAACGTTATCAGAGGAGTCCCAGTGGAAAGACATTATTATATCTGCAGACCTTTTTCCTTCATTCATAATAGAAGACAAAGGAATAGTACCTTTTACTTCTCCTAAACGTTCCGAAGCGCATAAGGTTCCACACCATACCTGACCAGAAAGCCATTCAACCAACTCGGGAATCAAATAAACATCTTCTTGATTTTTCAAATAAAAAAGCACACAACCACCATTTTGTGCCAAGAGCCAACCATCGGAACCTGCCAAATTAGAAGACTCCAGAAGTGTTTCAATATCTATCACTTCCGTAATAGTTGAATACCCATGATCGGACAGAATCATTAAATCCGAATTCTGATGTTGGCTCGAAGTACTGATGTACTCCATAATTCTGCCGAATTCTGCGTCAGCCTGCCTCAGTGCTGCCTGGGCAGCATCACTTCCAACACCAGATGCATGCTGTGATTTATCTGGCTCTGAAGACCATATTAAGGCAACTTCAGGATTGATTTTACCCAACACATACTCAATAAATATATCGACTGCCTTTTTGTATCTTGGAGTGTTAGGTAATTGTTCTTCTGGCCATCCACCGAATAAGCCTTCAAGTTCCTTATGCAATCTGTGAGGTATTGTGAATTCAGGATGAATGGTAGCTCCACCATAAACATCAGCAAGAGGGTTATGCACATAAGCATTTCCACTGGTGCCTACACCAATCGCGACATACTCCATACTTTTTTCCGAAATGATTTCTTGCAAAGTTGGTACACCTAGCACCTCCAAGCCAGCATTTCGAATCTCAGATAATTGAACGTTGAGGGCCAGTATCACCTTCGAATCATCATAATCTCTTGCTACAAAAGAGTTACCAGCCAACCAATGTTTACCAGGATTCACGCCTGTGACCATTGATGCAGCGTTTACTCTAGTAACTGACGGAAAAACAGGATGATGGTTTTCAAAAAAAGCACCATTCTGGGATACTCGGAACAAGTTAGGTGTATCCACACTATTTATTTGAGCGGGCTGCAAACCATCGAAGACAGCTAATATTATCTTAGTCATATTTCTCCCTCTAAAAATTCCGGCTAATCAGAAAACCTTGAAATTATTATCTTGAGCCCATCAGATGATCTCCTAAAATCGGTCGCCTGTCACTCCCTATGTTATTCCCACTATACCCAGCCTTGACCCCTCTTGTCGTCAACATATCCAATCACTAACCTATCAAAATCAAGGTCTGCTACAATCGATCGCACTCATACTGTTCATACGAGGAAGAAATGACTGATAGCCAAAAACGGCACCACTTCAGACAGATACTCTCGGGTAATCGATGCGTGCATCCAGGATCAGTGTTTGACGCCATATCTTCTCGGATTGCTGAAGACTTAGAGTATCAGGTGGGTATGTTCGCCGGCTCGATCGCCTCGGCTGTAGTGTTAGGTGACCCTGACCACATTCTAATAACTCTTACTGAATTTGCAGAGCAAGCACGAAGAATATGTCGTGCCTCAGACCTTCCAATAATGGTAGATGCAGACCACGGGTACGGAAACGCACTTAACGTCAAAAGAACAGTGGAAGAACTAGAAAACGCGGGGGTGGCTGCACTCACGATTGAAGATACTGTCCTCCCAAAGCAGTTTGGGAAATCTGAGCCAGAGTTAATATCTTTACCAGAAGGTATAGGTAAAATGAAAGCGGCATTGTCCGGTAGAAAAGATCAAAGTCTAGTAATAGCTGGCAGAACCAGTGCATTCCAAGTAACAGGTACGGAAGATGCTATTGAAAGGGCCAAGGCATATGAAAGCATCGGAGTTGATGCGATTTTCTTTGCCGGGTTAACTACCAGATCTCAACTAGAAGCCGTCAAGAATTCCATTGCGATACCTATAATGCTGGGAGGTACACCAAAGGACATAAACGACGACCAGTATCTTTCATCAATGGGAGTGAAGATAGCGCTCCAAGGACACCTACCTTTTATGGCAGCTGTAAAGGCAACTAGAGACACAATGAAAGCTCTTATTGAAGGCAAACAACCTTCAGAAGTCAGCACAACAGCGCTAGATAGTGAGTTAATAGACAAAGTGACTAAAGACCAACAATTTAAAGACTGGTTTAAAGAGTTCCTATCCTAATCATTATTCATGAAATTAAAGGTATCACTTTCTTTTCGAACAATTTCATTGACTTAATTACCTCTTCCTGAGGGAGTCCTCCCATCGCAAAATTGCATCCGAAATACGAAATTCCGTGATCTTTTAGAGAAATGATTTTTTCAGCGACAGCCTCAGGTGTTCCTATAAATGCTCTTTTCCCAGAGATATAGCGGTTATCTGGTGGTAACTCATCTCGCTCATTCCTCCATTTTTTTATGGGTAAATGAACCTCAGTAGTACCCACTAAGTTCCTACGCCATTGCATAATATCCTGTATCCAATCTACATGTTTTTTGGTGTTATCAAGAGCCTTTCTCTCCGTATCAGCCACATGAACATACCGAAAAAACGGCACTTCATCCATATGATCCGATTGATCCTTCAGGTGACATAATCTTCTATATTTTTCTACCAAAGCAAGCGCAGCATCTGTATCTTGAACAACCGCTATACATAAAAGAAACTGGTTTGAAATCATAAAATCCAAGGTCTCTTCAGACCTCGTTGCAGCTATATATATAGGAGGATGAGGTGACTGAACAACAGATGGAACCAAATCCACATTGCGAACAGAAAAAAAAGGGCTGTCGACACTTACATCTTTATCACACCATAAATCCCGTACTGCTAGGACGGTTTCTCTAAACCTAGATTGGCTATCTTCCGCGGGAACTCCAAAACCACCATATTCATAACCATATGTACCTCTTCCGAACCCAACATCTAGACGTCCTCGGCTTAGGAGATCTACAAGGGCTGAGTCCTCAGCAATCCTGATAGGATTATGCAAGTTTGGAACAATTACTGCGGTCCCCAAACGTATTTTCTCTGTCACTGCCGCCAAATGCCCAAGCATTAGCAACACAGAAGAACCCATACTGTATCTAGTGAAGTGATGTTCTGCGAACCATGCTCCGTGGTATCCCATAGATTCAGCTAACTTAACCTGTTCAACTGAATCATGAAACACCGAAGTCTGATTCACTCCCTCTGGCCACGACATATGTGTGAAAAGTGCTAGCCTCATATCTGTTAATCCAAATCAGAAACAAGATCCATTAGCCTTCCTAAAGCATCGCTTTTACTAGCAATATCGTCACCAGGTAAATCAACTTTAAGAGTACTAACACCCAGATTCTTATAGAGTAAAAGTCTTTCCTTAATCATTTTATCTGTTCCAATTAAATTGGATTTCAAAGCAAGCTCATTAGGTACCATATCTCGAGCCTCTTCTCTTCTCCCTTCAACCCACAATTTTTGGACAACATCTACAATCTCGCCATAACCTTGTCTTGCATACGCATTCTTGTAAAAATTGTTCTTCACTGACCCCATTGCCCCAAAGGTAAATCCATATCCACGAGCATGTCTTTTTGCTGTTTCTTCAACGTCATCGGTGAAATCTAAGGAAACTGGTATCAATATATCTATGTCTTCAATACTTCTACCAGAACGAAAGAGCCCTTCTTTGATTTTATCCAGAAAAACGTTTCCTGTTTCTGGGATAAAACAACCTCCTATCCATCCATCGGCCTTTTCACCAGTCATTTCTAAATTGCTAGGACCAAGAGAAGCCACATATACTGGAACATGCCAAGTTTTAGCGCTGGTTCTTATGGACTTACCTTCTCCGCCATCCAAGGGTAATTGATAGTATTTTCCTTGATACTGGAGCTTTTCCCCGGACACACCCATTTTGATAATTTCCAATAGTTCCTTCGTTCTTAGTACAGGATTGCCAAAAGTCACGCCGTGAAATCCTTCTATAACTTGTGGCCCACTAGTACCCAGCCCAAGAATAAATCTACCACCCGACATAGATTGCAAAGTCAAGCTAGTCATTACCAAATTACCTGGGGTCCGACTACCGACCTGAACAATCCCCGTACCCAACCGTATCTTTGTTGTGGAAGCAGCCAAATAAGCCAGAGGGGTGATCGCGTCGGTCCCCCAAGCTTCGGAGGTCCATATCGAATCAGCCCCTAAAGATTCAGCTTCCTTTGCAAAATCTGCTATTTGATTCCAATCCGAAGGATCAGACCAAGATAAGTCAGACCTAACACCACTAAATGATCGTACTGCTATTTTCATGTTATCTGTCTATCACCTTTATTCACTAATTATTTGGATAATCAGCGTGAGATTTATTGTTTCTTATTTGGTTCAAATGATCTAAATCATGAACTCTTTGAAACATGTACCAACCTCCAGCATGCAAATCGCCAAAAAAACCGTGATCTGAATTGTTTTCCATATTGGGAGTATCTGGCAGATTATCTGTCATAGCAGTCCATTTAAATGCCCCTTCCAGAATTTGTCCGCGCAATTCATCAATGTTGGAGTGAGAAAGCTCTCTTGGGGGATCTATACCCGAGGAATCCCCTATACCTCCACTCGTGAGATCTGAAATAAGATCTGTCACTCTACTTGTACTATTAATTACGTGTTCCAATATCTCTGAAATAGCCCATTCATCTTTATGAAAAGAAAAGTCTGCCTGACTTTGAGTCACATCTGACACTTCCTTTATCAATTCCAAGCGAGCCGCTATAACTCTGGTCCATAACTGTTTAAAGGGATATTTTTCTCCTTGCGAAATTAGATACTCTCTGACTCTTTGTTCTTCTGGGGTCATTATCTTTAATCCTCTAAGCGACTACCTTCTATGCAACATCTCAGGCCATTTAAAAATGGCGAGTACCAGTATAAACAAACCAAGTAACCCATTGAAAATTAAGGCAAGTGATGCATTGCTATTTTCCGCAATAAATCCAGAAATCAACACCCCTACAGGCAAACCGTAAACAGCTAATTGGCGAAGGCCGAGAACCCGACCCCGCATTTCTGCTGAAGTGTATTTCAACAACATCATAGCCATCGTGACCATTGCAAAAGACTGTGATATGCCGACAAAAAATAAAACTGGCAAAGATACGTAGAACCATTGCATATAAGCCATGATTAGAATACCTATATGCCATAATATTGAACCGACTATCATTGCCCATCCTGCTCTATCCATATTAGAAAAATAACCAATAAGCAATGAACCAAGTAAGGCTCCAGCAGAGTATGTACCCATCAACCACCCTAAGCCCGCTGCATCGATATTCATCACCTGCCTGGCTATCACTGCCAGGAGTGTGTTGTTTAATGGAAATGCCGTTAAGTTAACAGTAAACGCAACAGCAAGCAGACCAAACAAAAACGGGTTTATTTTGACATAAGAAAATCCCCCTTTTAAGTTTTCAAACATAGATTGGGCAGTTTTTATAGCAGTATTGGGTACTCCAGGGATCAAGAACACAAAGAGCAAAGATAATAAGTGCAAAACAATAATAAAAAGATAGCTTCTACCTACACCTACAGACTCCAACAAAAACCCTCCGAAAACCGGGCCAACGATTTGTGTCATATCCCTTCCGGTCCTTAAGAGAGCGACACCGTTTTGCAATTGAGGCGGAGAAACGATAACTGGAAGCACAGACTGTCTGACAATCATATCCAAGGAACGGGAAAGCCCGACAAGGGCTGCGATGATTAAAACCGCTGCTACGCTTAGAAAATTAAACACGGTTAATAAAAATATTGACGAAGATAATATGACAAATGAAATTCGGGCAAACAGGTATATCCTGCGCCTTCCTATGCGATCAACTATGACCCCAAAAAAAGGCGCTACCACTGTGCCAGTAAACCTAAGCGCGGCAAAAATCCCCAGAACAAGAGGAGACTCAGTTTGCGCTAATATATACCAAGACAAGATCAGGATTTCCATAAATTCTGCAGTTGAGAGAGCCAAGTCTCCTAGCCACATAAAGCGAAATCCTCGAACGTTTAGAGAATCAAAAGCCCTTTCTAAAATTTTCCTCACAGAACCATTGAACCTACTCCACAGTTACTGAACATCAGAGAATCCTACACGAATCTCTAACCTAATACATATCATTTACCATAAGGGTATAATCCCAATCGAAGAAACGTGAATTAGTCCGAAATAGACGTAAGGTGGTAAAAAGCATGAGCCAAATAGAAAAAGCTACACTGGCAGCAGGATGCTTTTGGTGTATAGAGGCTGTTTTCGAGTTAGTTGAAGGAGTAAATCAGGTAGTATCAGGTTACATAGGGGGAACAGTTGAGAACCCATCCTATGAAGAAATTTGCACAGGTACTACAGACCATGCAGAGGCAATTGAAGTTTATTATGATCAAACTTTAATTGATTATCAGACTGTCCTAGAAATATTCTTCAGTTACCATGATCCGACGACACTAAACAGGCAAGGGGCTGATGTGGGGACTCAATACAGATCTGCCATCTTCTTTCACAACGAAACCCAGAAACAATTCGCTGAACAGGCAATAAAATATCTAAATGAGGAGAAGGTATTTCCCGATCCAATCGTTACAGAAGTGACGCATGCCTCGAAATTCTATGAAGGTGAGGACTATCATCAATCATTCTTTAAAAACAATCCTTACCAACCTTACTGCCAGTTCATAATCGCACCGAAGGTAACGAAGTTAAGAGAGAAGCACGCACATCTATTGAAAATTGCCCAACCACATTAATTCAAATTAGCCTTTCGTCATACACTAGCAGTCCTTTCTGCGGCCTTACGTGGGTGTTCGAATCGGAAATTTTCCATCCCAATAAGTTTATTGTACGAGCCAAATATTTCCTCTACGTTATCTTCCAATAGATCTAATGGGTCTTTCTCGTTATCCGATTTATCATATACCTTTCTCAAACTATAATTTGTGAATCTTTCTGCCGGCAACCTTCCTGCATCCCGTATCATATCTCTGAACTGTGAAGGCTTCATCAGCTGGCCATGTTGCGCCCCTGCGGATGTAGAAATACTTTCGTTAATCAAAGTGCCACCTAAATCATTTACCCCTGCGGTAAGAAGTAATTGAGAGATTCTGTCTCCCTCTTTAACCCAAGAGGCCTGAATGTTTGGTATCCAATTATTCAACATAATCCTCGCAACAGCATGAACCTTCACCACATCCATACCGGTGGGTCCAGTCCTAACATTAGGGATTAGCCCTTTAAGAAACATAGGGGCCTCAGAATTCACAAAACTCAATGGTACGAATTCTGTGAACCCACCCGTTTCCATCTGTATGTTCCGAATAATATCGATATGTTCAGCAATTTGCAGATTTGTCTCGACGTGCCCAAACATCACAGTAGATGTAGTTTGTATGCCCAGATCATGGGCTGTGGTTATGACCTCGATCCATTGATCTTTAGTTATACGACCCGGTGATATTTTATCCCTCAAGGCCTGATCCAATATCTCTGCTGAGGTGCCGGGTAAACTTCCAACACCTGCGTCTTTCAAATCACTAAGGTGTTGCCTTATAGATGTCTTGGATCGGATTGATCCATAAAGAACCTCTTCTGGGGAAAATCCATGGATGTGAATATCAGGAAGTTCAGCTTTTATCGCCTCACATAGTCGAATGTATAAATCGCCTTCCATTTGAGGTGGTAGGCCTGCCTGTACACATACCTCAGTAGCCCCATAATCCCACGCTTCTTTCGAGCGACGGACTATTTCCTCCACTGGTAATAGATAACCTTGTTCTTCTCTGAAATCTCTGCTAAATGCGCAAAATCCACATCTCTTTATACATACATTAGTAAAATTAATGTTTCTATTTACAACATATGTGACGACATCTCCCACAGTCCTTCTACGCAAAACATCGGCAACCAACACGGTAGCGTTGTACTCTAACCCATTAGAATCCAGAAGCAGGCAGGCGTCCGATGCTGAAATATCTTCACCAGAAATAGCCGCACGTAAGACGCGGGAAATATCTGGATCTATTGACCCCAGCAGGCCCGAAAAATCCATGTCCATGTCATGTGCCTCAATATCAGACATATCTGTTAATACCTTCCTTTACATATCCTTCATCATCAGCCAATTCTCGTACCTTCGTCAACAAGTCTACCGGTAAGTATTCAGTAGTATCAAGAAAGTACTCTGGGTATACAGCTAACCTTGGTCGCAATTCAAATCCCGCTGACTCTGTTTTTGATTTCAAATTGGTTATGAGAGGCCAGGGTGCTTCGGGATTAACATAATCGATTGTCAAAGGAGAAACACCACCCCAATCATTTATACCTGCAGCCAAATACATCTCGTAATTCTCGGAACTGAGGTTTGGCGGCACTTGTATATTAGCTTGAGGCCCCAAAATAATACGAGCCGCAGCGACCGTCCAGAGCATTTCTTGTGTTTCAGCATCTGGAGATTCTGCCATGGGGGTCTCAGGTTTTGCCCTGAAGTTCTGAATTATTGTTTCCTGTATATGATTATATTTTCGGTGTAGGCTTCTGATTTCCAGTAGGGATTCTATTCTGTCCAACATCGTTTCACCTATCCCAATAAGAAGGCCGGTAGTGAATGGAATTCTTAATTCACCTGCTATTGAAATTGTCTTCAATCTAACAATAGGTCTTTTACTAGGGGCAAATTCATGAGGTCCGCCTTTTTGATATAAAAGTTCGCTGGTACTTTCCAGCATTATGCCAGTAGAGGGATTAGAGTCTTTTAAAACATTTAGCTCTCTGTGAGTCATGGTACCGGGATTCGCGTGAGGCAAAAGCCTGGTCTCTTTAACTACAAGTTCAGTCATGGCACCCAGATAATCAAGAGTACTGTCATAACCATTATTTGAAAGCCATTCCTTCGCTTCCGGGTACTTCTGTTCTGGCCTTTCTCCGAGGGTAAATAATGCTTCGGTACAGCCTAGATTTTCCCCTTGTTTGGCCACATCAAGCACCTCTACTGCACTCATGTAAAGACTTTGCGCTTGGTCTGGGTCTATTCTAAACGTGCAGTATCCGCAGTAATCGCGGCATAACCTGGTCAGAGGGATAAAAACTTTTGGGGAAAAAGTAACCGTTGTCCCTTTTCCATGATTTCTAATCTTTGCTGCAGCACCACACAAATCACCCAGATGATCTTCTGAGTAGCGAGAAAGTAAAAGTGCCTCTTCATCAGTAATTTCAGAAATCTCTGAAGCCTTAGCAATTACGTCAGTCAGATGTGTATTTATTTTATGTTGAGTCATCATTTCACTTAAGTATTTTAAATCAAAGGATCTGTACCAGTTAATCCAAGGCTCTGAAATCGGGCTATTTCACTCTCAGACCATCCATTGAGGCTACTGAAAATTTCGTCAGAATGCTCCCCTAATGTTGGGGCTGGTTCTTGAGGTTTTCGAGAATTATTTTCAAAATCCCAAGGAGGCACTGGGTAATAGAAATTCCCTGACTTCAAATGAAATATCTGTTCAAATAATTCCATTTGATGAAAGTCATCATTTTCAGCGGCTTCCAATAAAGTGGAAATAAATTCACATGGCACTGACTCAGCCTGTAAATTTTCCACGACTTCACTTGCTACCAAATTAGCCATATTCTTTGATATTTCTTGATCCAACCGAACCGAATTTATTTTCCTAACATCTTTGGTGGAATAATCTTCATCGGTGATCAAATCATCCAGCATTAGCGAATTACAAAAAGATTCCCATTGACGGTCTGTTTTCACAGAAATGGCTATCCAATAAGAATCCTTTGAAAGATAACATCCTTGAGGAGCGTAGTCCCTGTTGGTATTGCCCTGTCTTCCAGGAGATTCCCCTGATATTGACCCCTCCATAATATATTCGGCCAATAATGTCATGCTCACCTCTTGTTGGGAAATATCTACTTCTTGACCCACTCCAGACATTAACCTTTCCCTCAAGGCAGTTATTGCGGCACCGCATGCTAATACACCGCTATAAGCATCAGTATGCATTATGCCAGAATTTATAGGAGGTCCATCATGGTATCCCATGAGGAATGACATGCCGGAGACAGGTTCTGTAGTTCCTCCATTACCAGGGTAATTTGAGTAAGGTCCGCTTGTCCCATAAGTTGGCATTCTAACCATGACAATTGAGGGATTAACCGACCTAAGAGATTCGTAATTCAGTCCCAGATTACTTATTACTCTACCGGAAAAGTTCTCTACTACGACATCACTTATTGAAACAAGTTCCATAAATACGTCTTTTGCTTCTGACTGGGCTAGGTCAAGAGTTATAGCTTTCTTACCTCTATTTACACCATTGTAAAGAGCATTTCTATCCCAAGGATTATCTCCAGGGTTAGTATCTGGATACAAGCCTGCCAACCTTGGAGGAACCCCTCCTCTCCAAGGATCTATCCGGGTAATAGATTCAACCTGAATAATTTCCATGCCTAGATCTGAGAGCAGTTGGGTGCTGTAGGCTCCAGCCCAGGCCTGTGTTAACACAATCCCTCTCATCCCAGAAAGGGGTCCTTTTGTTTTATTGCCCGTATCTAAACTTTTAGAGGTATTATGTGTGACTTTCATTGGGTTATCCCAAATTTGAAAATCTTCCGAAGTAGGTAAGGGTTCAAATTTCCATGGTGTTAAAGACATCTGGAAAGGAGGTCCCGGCATTTCCCATGATTTGCCTTCGCTACCATATCTTACAAAAGCATTCCTTGTTTTAAGGTGCTCATCTTCCAGTAAATCTGATACTGAATTGGCGATGCCAACCAATATCCGAAGAGGACTCAAACCGTGAAGGAGATCCTTACGAGAGTATTGCGCAAGTATTGGCAAAAGAATTTCCGAAAGCTCATCTTCATTATTACGTCTTTTAGCGGCTGTATCGAACTTCGGGTTTTCTGAGAATTCAGGGTCCCCAAAAAATAGCCACATATGTTCCCATGTAGGTTCATGACGCACACTGAGGGATACATACCCATCTTTGCAAGGTATCAGGCCAAAATGGAGTCCTTGTGGCTGCTGTCCCCGAGGGTTTCTGGTATGAAGTGCCCCTAACAAATATGGACTATAACTATGTAAAACAGATTTCAGAATAGATACATTCACTTCTTGCCCAATCCCTGTTACATCTCGGTTGATTAAGGAAGCTACAGAAGCTACGAATGCGTTTGCTCCAGTTATAAACTCACTTTCCGTACCTGGTTCCTTTAAAGGAGCTTTACCCTGCTCTCCGTTTACACTGCACATACCTGTTAAAGCCTGAATAGTTAGGTCGCTCCAAGGTTTTCCTGTCCATTTAGTATTTCTCCCAAAGGGGGTCAAAGAGCAAATTAGAATATCCGGGTTTAATTTACGTATATTTTCTAAATCTAACCCAGTTAAATTAAAGTCCTCACTTGAAAAATCCTCAATTAATAGATCCGCTGAAAGTGCCAATTCCTCAATTGTCTGTGTCTCTTTGGATACTGGAATAACCTGTTTGTTGTAATTCATATAATGGAACATCGCGCTTGACTTTGGATCTCGAATTTCGTTGATGAACGGTCCATATAAAGCAGAACGATCTTCTCGTCCCTCATATATGATCTTTTTGACGGAAGCACCAAAATCACTAAGCAATTTGCTGCAGTAACTACCAGCAAAATCAGCCGACAAATCCAAGACCTTCAAATTAGAAAATGGCGCCATTTGATTCAATCACCAAACTTTTTATCACGCTCTCTGGCGCGATCAATCGAGGTGACTCTTTCACCATCATAAATCTCACGCCTGTATGACAGTCCTAAGGCGTGATTATGAAACCCAGACATAATGCTATTCCGATAGCCCATCTGATCCTGTACTTGATTCAGGGACGCTTTGGATAATCTCAAAGCAAAGGCATCTTGCAAAGCTATTCTTTGAGCCAGTTTCATAGTCTCTTCCTCGAGTTGCTCAATAGGCACAACTTTATTAACAAGTCCCATTTTTTCGGCTTCAGAAGCAGTCATCCAATCCCCTGTGAAAAGGTATTCCTTTGCCTTTCGTACTCCAATTTCGTAGGGAAGACTTAGATATTGGACGTGCGGGCCTCCCCACCTCACCGTTCTATCACTAAAGCGAGCATCCTCCGAGGCAACAATTAGATCACAAGATGAAGCCAAAATTATTCCTCCCATAATACATACCCCTTGAACCTGAGCTATTGTTGGTTTGGGAAAATCTCTCCACCTGAATGTGTTCGCCACATTTTGTTGCCAACTCCTTTCGTACTCTCCTGCTGTACCCGGTTGATAAGGGCGTTTTTCTCGATCAGCCATTTCTTGAGGGCTACCCAAGTCATGACCTGCAGAGAAATTAGACCCTGCCCCTGCAATGATCACCACCTTAACTGATTCATCATCTGCTGCTTTATCAAATGCATCATCAAGTTCTTCTCGCATTATCCTACTCTGAGCATTCAAAACTTCAGGTCGATCAACTGTTATCTTAAGGACTGCACCGTCCTGCTTTAGTCCTAGATCCGTATAAGCCATTATCACACTCCAATTCTAGATACTTCTCCGATCACAGGATGGATTATACAATTGAATGTAATGATCCAATTTGTGTACTCATTAGTGAAATTAAATTGATCGCAATCAAAACCAATAAACTGACAAAAAAATACGGGAACTCTCTCGCAGTAAACGGAGTTTCTTTGACAGTCAATGTGGGTGAAGTGTTTGCATTACTGGGGCCCAATGGGGCAGGTAAAACTACAACTGTAGAAATACTGGAAGGTCACAGAACTAAAACATCTGGAGAAGTAAAAGTGCTAGGCATGGATCCTTCCAACGGTTCCACCGAATTTCGCTCAAGGGTAGGGATCGTCTTACAGGAAACTGGAATAGAACAATACCTAACAGCATACGAAATTTTGGAACAATTCACAAATTTTTACAAAACTCCTAGAAAAATCTCCGACTTACTAGAAATGACTGGCCTGACAGAAGAAAAAGACAAGCGAGTCAAGAAACTTTCAGGTGGTCAAAAACGTCGCCTGGATGTAGCAATCGGACTTTGTGGCAATCCTGATCTTTTGTTCCTCGACGAACCCACTACAGGTTTTGACCCTTCCGCCCGGCGCACTTTTTGGGACATGATAAAAAAATTAAAGACTGATGGTACTACTGTTGTACTCACAACTCATTACATGGAAGAAGCTGAATATCTAGCAGACACCGTTGCTCTTATGAACCATGGTGAATTAATTACCCAGGGATCATTAAGCGATCTCAGAATTTCGCACAATAAAACATTTATCACTTTTAAAACAGATGAGCCACAGCTTCAACTACCAAAGGACATAAAAGAAATAGCAGTCATGTCTGAAGGGGCTGTTTCAATAAGCACTGAAAATCCAACTGCCGTTCTTTCAGAATTAACAGGATGGGCAATATCACAAGGAATCGAACTCAGTAATCTAGAGGTATCCAGACAAAATCTTGAAGATATTTATTTAGGAATTCTCAAATGAATTTTAGAAAGCATTTGCCTCTTTTCCTAAAACAAATAATCTATGAAAGTAAATCGTACCGAAGAAATCCGGCGGCTGCTTTTTTTACTCTTGTTTTTCCTCTTCTTTTTCTATTTATGCTTAGAATTTTTGGGAATGATTCAGTGGAGATAGACGGTGGCATTGTATCCAGAGCCACTAAATATATACCGATGATAACCGCCTTTTCAGTAATAGGCTCCTCATACACGGGAATCGCTATGACTTTGACTGTGAACAGGGATATAGGAGTACTTAAACGTTACAAAGGGACCCCTTTGCCATTAATCCTATTCCTCCTAGGGAAAATAGCGCATAACACAATAGTGTCTTTTGCCTTAGCTGTCATTATTGCGATAATAGCTTTTGTAGTATTCGATGTTGGTCTACCAACCAATTCAATAGTGGCATTTTTACTGACGATGATTCTAGGAGCAGCTACTTTTACTAGTCTGGGAATTGCCTTTACGAGTGTAATCCCCAATTCAGATGCTGCTGCGCCAATGGTAAACGCATCTGTAATACCTCTGATGTTCATATCTGATGTATTCATCCCAATGGATAGTGCACCAAATTGGTTAAATGGAATAGCCCAAGTATTCCCTGTAAGACCATTTTCACTATCATTGCAGGAAACCTACAGCCCATTTTCATCTGGCCTCACTAGCAACCCAGAAAATTTTGCAATATTATTCGCCTGGCTGGTAGTAGGTGTTATCGCCTCTTTAAAATTTTTTTCCTGGGAACCAAGAACATAATATTTTCCCCAACATACCAGATGCCCTACTAAACGCACCTTCCACTAGAGTTGTAGAGGATATAACAAACTATTACCATTCGTTCTAATACCATTCATTATTATTTCAGAATGATGGAGATGCTATGACTGCCTTAAAAGACTTAAAAGTATTAGATTTGTCGAGAATCCTTGCGGGGCCGCTTGGAACCCAGATACTGGCTGACCTTGGAGCTGAGGTCTGGAAAGTGGAATCCCCGTGGGGTGACGACACCCGTGGATGGGGCCCTCCTTTTGTGGGTGATCAAAGCGCATATTACCTTTCCGCTAACAGGGGGAAAAAAAGTATTATAGTGAACCTAAGAGATGAAAAGGGTCAAAAAATAATCAAGGAACTAGCCAAAAAGGCTGATATTTTCGTAGAGAATTTTAAGGTAGGCAATTTAGCTCGATTTGGCCTAGATTACGAGTCCATTTCTTCCTTAAACCCTAAAATAATTTATGCTTCAGTTACAGGGTTCGGGCAAACCGGCCCCAGAGCTCCAGAACCAGGATATGATGCAGCCTTGCAGGGGATGACGGGGGTAATGAGTGTTACTGGTGAAACTGAAGGAGGCCCTACTAAAGTGGGTGCTGCATGGATCGATATCATGACGGGTCTCACATCTACTATTGGAATTTTATCAGCTCTTCATGAACGTTCTTTGAGTGGTAAAGGCCAGCACGTTGACGTCTCATTGTTTGATGTCGGAATCGCGGGTATGGCCAATATAGCCCAAAGCTATTTAGCTAGTGGTGAAGCACCGGGACGAATAGGAAACGCACATCCTCAAGTGGCTCCTTACCAAGATTTTACAGCCTCTGACGGTGACTTTATGGCTGCCGCCAATAATGACGACCAGTTTAGGCGAATGTGCGAAACAGTAGAAGCCCCCGACTTAGCAGAAGATAGCAGGTTTTTAACTAACGCCGACCGCGTGAAAAATCGAAAAGAACTTGAAAGACTATTGAATACCCAATTCGTTCAGAAATCCAAATCTCATTGGATACCTACGCTCCAAGAAGCAGGATTAACAGTCTCCTCAATAAACACCTTGGATGAAGTCTTTAAGGACCCCCAAGCCAAAGCTCGCAAATCACTATGGCAAATTGATCATCCGACTCTAGGAACAATTGATTTGTTAGGAAGTGCCCTTCAACATCTAAGCAGAACTCCGGCCCAGCCAACAAATCACCCTCCTCTATTGGGAGAACATACGGAAGAGGTGATGAAAAATGTCTTGGGAATGGATGCACAAGAAATCCAAGAATTAATTTCATCAGAGGTTATAAAGGGGAAATAAATAAGTCCCCATTCCGTAACGCCATAACCAAGGGAAAAGAAAAATTTCCGCTTTAGGAGAATAGTCAACATGAAAATCAAAAGTATTAAGGCAATAGCAGTAAATCTAAGCCCCAATCCCAAAACTCAGCCGAGAGTAGAGTTAGATCCAAATGGTGGATATTTTGTAAACCCTATGGATAGGTACAAATATGATTCGAAATACAGGTCGGGCTCAAATTGGAATCGCGTCGCATGCGTGGTAACAGCCGAAGACGGCACATGGGGCTTGGGAACAACAATACACTCTGGTCCAGTGGTTTCCATAATAAATGATCATTTTTCTGAGCTCCTAGTAGGTCAAAATCCAATGGCCACTGAAAAAATATGGGACATGATGCGTAGAGCATCTTCACCATATGGGACCGCAGGCGTAGTAAGTTACGCCATTAGTGCTTTAGACAATGCTATATGGGACCTCAAAGGGAAACTTTTAGAAACGCCGGTTTATGAACTTCTAGGAGGACCGGTGAAAGACGATATATTTTGCTATGCCTCCAACACCATGTTGAGGTACAAAACCAGTGACTATATGGATTGGTTCCTGGAATTAGGTTTCAAGGCCGTTAAGGTATTTCTGAGACACGGACCTGACGAAGGCCTAGCCGGATTAAACAAAAATGTGGAAATAATCGCAAATACTAGAGAACAGATTGGACCGGATATTGAATTGGCAGTCGATTCCTGGATGTCTTCTAATATCGAGTATGCAGTGCGTGTGTCAGAAGCACTCAAACCATACAATATCAAATGGCTGGAGGACTATATGCTTCCAGAGGATATGGACAGTTATTCCAAATTAAGGCAAAGAGTACCTAGTCAAATTTTAGCCACGGGAGAGCATTGGTACACAATTCACCCATTCGCCGATGCAGCAGGTCGGGGACTAGTAGATATATTGCAACCCGATGTCCAATGGGTAGGAGGCATCACAGCAAGTGTTCGAATATGCCATATAGCCGAAGCTCATGGCCTAACAGTCATAGGTCACGCAGGAATGAATTATCCATATGGTCAGCATTTAGCATATTCAATGCCTGTGATTCCGTGGGGCGAAAGGTCAGAAGGAGTATCAGCGCCTGGAGTTCCATTAGAGGAAATGGTCGCATTACCGGGAACACCAGTTATAAAGAATGGTCGAGTAAAACCTTCTGATGCACCTGGGTTTGGTATAGAAGTGGATATCGCCTGGATAGAAGAGAGAGCTCTATAGCAAGAAGCCCGCAGGTTAATAAATTAACCTGCGGGCTTTTTGCCTGATGTGGGATTATCTAGTTTTTTAGAAATCCGACCTTCTCATATTCGCCTTTAACCACTGAACTAGCATCAATTTCCAACCAATCTTCTAAAATCTCCGTATATACGCTCCGAAAGTCCAAATTAAATCTCAAATCGCCTTCCAGGAGTTGGTCAGCGGCGAGGGAAGGGTATTCACTGTACTGACCTCCGTCTACCTGATCCCCAATGACAAACGCAACACCTCCAGACCCATGATCTGTACCATTGCCATTGTCTTTGACCCTTCTTCCAAATTCTGTGAAAACAAACATAATTACATCGTCACTTTTATTTGCCCTCTTCATATCGTCATAAAAATCGTATATTCCACCAGACACATCGGTCAATAAACCTTCTTGAAGGGCAATCCCATTCGTGTGGGCGTCGAAGCTACCATGCTGGGTATAGCAAATCCTAGTGCCAATATCAGCCTGTAAAATTTGGGCTGCTCCTTTCATTGATTTTGCAAACGAATTTTCAGCGTATTCAACATCTGAGGAGTACTTATCGGTCACACCACCTATTATCTCTGCACCTTTCAAAGCATCAAGGCCCGTCTGGCTTAGGTAGTCCATAACCGGACCACTCCCAATTGCTTGCGAGTACATGTCTTTAAATGCCTGAAGGGCCTCATTTCGTTGGTCTAGCTCACTGACATGGTTCATAAGGCCATAAGTGTTCAAATCTGTCACCGATGCCACAGGGGCTCCATGGGATACCAGTGCCCGTGGTAGTCCAGCACCGAAATTAACGGCTGCAACCACATTGTCATGCTTTGGATACATTTGGTTTATAGCATTCCCTAACCAGCCTTCATTACCAACTTTGGTTGGTTCTGCGGTGTGCCAAATATCCATAGACCTAAAGTGAGATCTGTTTGGCTCGGGATATCCCACCCCGTGAATCACCGCAACTTTACCTTGATCATACAAATCCTTAATAAGGCTCATAACCGGGTTAAAGCCTAAGCCATCTCCTATTGGTATCACCCTATCCTCTGTTATCCGCACATTGGGACGATTGTCCACATAATGTGGATTGTCATATGGAATCACACAATTAAGGTAATCGTTACCTCCCGATAACTGGACAACGACTATTTTTTTTTCACCCATATTGTTCTCCTCTTCCCTATATGTATGTTGACCATTCTATTAAATTCTTTCGAAAATTTGAAATCGGTGCCTACCGGTCTCAAGTACATACACCGTTCCATCTTGGTCCAGTTCTACTGCAACAGGATCCCAGAAATAGGGTTCCATTCTGGCAGACACCTCAGAAGGATCCTCGGTATCAGCTTTGTAGACTGGAATAAATGATTCTCTTGCTTTCCTTTCATCGTCTTGGGAGGACAAATATTCCATTGACCACGGATTTAAATCAGCTTCACCTCTTTTAGTTTCCAAAATGCTGCCCGATTGGTCTAAAACCAATAGACGCTGACTGCCCCAATCTGTGACATAAATATTCCCATCTGGATCCACGGCAACATCAGAAGGTCGATCTAGAACAGAGGTATCCCCCTCCCCAATAGCAGATATGTAATTCCCATTTGAATCGAATTTTTGAATTCGGTCGTTACGCCAGTCAGCGACATAAATATTACCCTCAGAGTCGTCAGATATACCCCAGGGTATATTGAATTCTCCTTCCCCATCACCTTCTGAGCCCCACTGACCTTGGAAGTCTCCATCCAAGCTGTACATTTGAATTCTGTTGTTTCTTGAATCAACCAAATATATCAGTTGATCCTGAATCAATAACCCACTCGGTTGATTAAATTGTCCGTTACCAGAACCTTTAGTTCCCCATTCTGTGAGTGGGTTACCTTCACGATCATATTTGGTCACTTTATTAAAATATTCGTCCGCAAGATACAGATTTTCATCACTATCGAGAACCACAGAAGTTGGCCACATCATTCCTCCTAGGCCAGCTCCATAAGTACCGATCTGGCCTAGGAAGTCGTGGTTCTTAGTAACCATCTGTATACCATTGGAGTTTTTGGTAGAGGATTTTCCTCGACTGACAACAAATATGACCCCATCGGCTCTTATCGCCATTGATGAAGGTAGTTGAAAACCTCTGCCTCCGAAATCGGCAGCGAATCCAACATTAGTCACATATTTCAATCCAAAGGTAGTTGTAGTCATGTTTTTCCTCTCAATACCTTAAATAGTTTGATATTCTTGACTTGATACAACGAGTTGAATAATAGCAACAGCCGCACGATCAAATTCACTACTTAGAGACTGATCTGACCATTTCAAATCACCAAATTTAGAAGCGTAGTTTTTTAAACCGTGACGAGTTGTATCAAGTACCTCCAAAGGCCCTAAAACCTCTAGGCAATTATCAACTAGTTCATCTGATGTAATGGTTTGTCGGTCCGACAATGCCTTTATTCGATCTATGATATCGCGAACACCTTGCTTGTCAGAATCATTCAAAATACGCCCAGCGAAATTGACCCTTTCGACATAGGCACCGGTATTAATCCATTCAGTTCCCCCTTGCCATCCCTCCACACTTGGTGGACGCATCAATGCCTGTCCCATGTTGGCGCATGCAGCATCCGCCATGTAAGTTTCCTCAGAAGGAAGATCAATTGGACCAGCCAAACGCATTGTGCCTATGACCATCTCCGAAGGGCTCTTTATTCGAGCGTATCTTGACCCAGCATCTTTGAAAAAATCAGATTCAAATAAGGTTCTCAGCATTGCTCCGATATCATGGTTGTTTTCAAAATAAGATTTACATAAAACATCGATAGCTTCTGGATCTCTTGGCTCTTCATGCGGCCACTGTGGCACAGGCAATTCGTCAGCAACGAAAAAATGATATAGATGCCGAGCTACAAATCTAGCCGTCGCATCCTGTTCGCAAATTATTCTGACAGCATCTTCCCCGTTCCATTTTCCTTTTTGACCCAGAATTATCTTTTCTCCATCGTCATGATCATCGTCATCGTATTCAAATTGCCAGGACATGTATCCGTAGGGTCTAGCTGTATTATTTCGCATTCTGATGGACATATAATCGGGGTTAACAACTCTCCATCCTGTGAAGGCTCTCGCAGTCTCTTTTATATCATCTTCAGAGTAGTTGCCAACTCCCATTGAGAATAATTCTAAAATTTCCCTACCGTAGTTTTCATTAATATTGGACCCGTGGTTGTCCTGATTGTCCAACCACATAATCATTGCTGGGTCTCTAGACAGTTCTACAAGAAGATCATCGAACCGCCCCATTCCATGTTCTCTAAACATATCTATCTGATTTGTAACGACTCTGTTTTGAATGAGTTTGGTTGTACCAGTGGCAAACACCCTATGCCAAAAAAGACAAATTTTTTCTCGCAATGGAGTATCAGTCATGACTAGCCTATATACCCAATGCGCACCTCCGCCACTGCGTAAGTCAGACTGGTCAACGTGGTATCTCCTTATCAAATCATCCGGTATGACATCGGGGTGGTCCGGGTTCAACAAATCATCAAGAACAGCTTGATATCCCATGCTAAGAGCCCGATCCATTTCATATGGAGTTGCTCCAAATCCAGCCCTTCTCAGAAGGTGAGCCATTAACAATGCCTCTTGCCTAGAATGAACTGTTGTCATATTTTTGCCTCCCCCGATCTCAGTGTGTTTTCTTGAAATGTGAGTTTTTTATTGGCATGAGTATACCAAGCGGGTTGCGCATGTCAAAAGCCATATATATTTTTATATGCAGGCACGCAAAAACGACTTGAACCAATACTAAATCTCGGTGAGTTTACCCGACCTATACTTACTAAGAAAATTCGTGCAATATTCATCTTTGCCTAAAAGCATATTAATTGTGGTTTGTACCCGTTCAGATTCCATATCTAGGGCGAATATTCTTTCCACATCACTTTCAACAGGATTCAATATAGCTGCATCTACCCCCGACTCAATCGAAAGTCTAATGAAAGTGTCATTAATTAATTTTCTCGATGGAAGCCCAAAAGAGACGTTACTCAATCCTCCAGTTATATGAATTTTCTCTCCAAATCGTTCGCGGATTTGGCCAACTGCTCCAAGATAATGATTGCCGAAGTTCTGATCTACGGCTATAGGGAATACCAGAGCATCCAAGTAGATTCGTGATAGGGGGATTTCTCTTTCCAAACATTGTTTTATCATCTGGGACACATTGGATATGCGGTCTGAGATTTCACTAGGCATAGAATCGATACCACTCGCCGTTACAATCGCTGTCGCATTATTTTCAGTAACAAGATCTAAAACTGAAATCCTTTCTAATGAAGCTGAATTTATCATAGGGGGACCTTGCGGTGAACCAACACTCCGATAACATTCTAAGCCGTGCTGAATTATTTCGACACTAGAAGAATCTATACATGGCGGTAATTTTGCGACTGACGAATAGTGGCCAATTAACCATGCCATCGCCCTTTTTTGAATATCAATTTTGTAAGAGATCTCGTCAACATTTAAATCTAGAAAATTACTACCTCTATCTTCTTGACGTTTTATTTCTGCTGAGATGTAGCTCTCGCCATGAATCCTATCTTCATCTGAATTAGACATACCAAGAGTTACGGCTATCATGAAATGCTTTACGTTTCCTTGCTTGTAAACTTGAGTGTCTCTGAAAGAATCAGGTATCGGCATAAAGGAAGTGATGCCATCTATGTTCTTATAAATGACATATTCATCTCCATTTTCTTTTCTGATGACCCTTTTACCGTTGGTGCGTAAGACACGGGTTGTATGAATATTTTCCCCAATGACCGTTAAAACCGATTTAACCATTAATTCCTCCAACTATATTGACCATTTTAATAGAAAGTAATAATTTTTTCTGCTCCATCAGGAAATACAATTTGACTGCGAAACACATACCCAATAGACTCCGCCAGGCATACTACTGCTTAAATATTCCAAACCCTGAATAAACATAGGTACAAATGGATATGGCAAATTCAAACAAACCTCACGGCCCTTTATCAGGAACGCGTGTAATTGACTGGACAATGTGGCAGTTTGGGCCGGTATGTTCGATGATGTTGGCGGACCTAGGTGCAGAGGTTATTAAAGTTGAATCTCTTGACGGTGACCATGCACGACAATTTCACACAGTCAGCGGGTCCTCCTCCTCACTCCCTGGAGGCTTGAATGCATATTTCGAATCCCTCAACCGTCAAAAGAAAAGTCTTTCATTAGATTTAAAAAGTCCCTCTGGTCAAGAGATTATGCGGAAACTAGTAGGTGAATCGGACATATTCGTTCAAAATTTCAGAAAAGGAGTAGCTGAAAGATTGGGGTTAGGTTATGACGATCTAATTAAGATCAACCCTAAATTAATATATGGTGCAGCCACTGGATATGGTCCAAACGGGCCTGACTCTGATAAACCCGCATTCGCTTATACGGGTGAGGCCAGATCGGGCTCCTTGTGGTGGGCCGGTCCAAATGATGGTAACCCATATAATTTACAAAGTATCGCTGACCAAATTTCAGGGATCATGTTATGTAATGGGATTTTGGGTGCGTTAGTTAATCAAAAAGAGACAGGTAAAGGGCAAAAAGTTGATGTTTCTCATCTCGGAAGTATGATGTGGTTGGGAGGCAACCGTTATGGGATGGCCTTACTAACTGGGAACGAACCAGGAGGCCAAGAACGAAAGAGTGCTAGAAACCCTCTGTGGAACTGTTACAAATGTGCCGATGATGACTGGATCGCATTTGCTATGAACCAAAGTGATAGATACTGGCCATCATTTTGTGAAGCAATTGAAAGACCCGATTTGAACGAAGATGAACGATACCGCAATATGGGAGTTAGAACTGAAAATAGGGTCGAATTAATTGCGAAGCTAGACGATGTGTTCATATCCAAACCAAGGGCATATTGGATTCAAAGGATGGATTCAACTGAAGGAATAATATGGGAAAAAGTTCAGTCAATATGGGATCTTCCAGAAGATCCCCAAGTCGTACAGAATAATTACATCATAAATTTTGAACATCCAGCCTTAGGTCCAGTAAAATATCTTCAAACTCCGTTTCAGTATAGCGAGACTCCAATAGAGACAAAATTGCCTGCCCCGGAATTGGGGCAACATACTGAAGAAATATTAACTGAAACACTCGGGTATACATGGGAAGATATTGCAAATTTCCAAGATCAAGGAACCATAATTTAGGGAGAGAGTATGGATTACGAATCAGGTGTAATAGAGGTAGCAGACGGGGTGTACGCATGGATAAACGAAAACTGTGCAACTAATGCTGGATTCATCGTTGGCGATGACGGTGTAATACTTATAGACACTTTAATGACACCCACGCTAGCGTCTAAGCTTCTAACTGTTGTGAAAGATGTTACTTCTAAACCAATTAGATTTGTTGTGAACACACATTTTCATGGAGACCACGTATATGGTAACCAATATTTTCTACCCGCTCCAATCCTAGGACATGAAAATTGCAGAATTGAGCTCGACACAAAATGGGATGCTAATTTTTCTAGGTATTGGACAAGAGAGGCATTAAGACCAGAGTTGGAACGGATTAACAAAACACTCCCCGATGTAACATTCAAAGATCAAATGTCTATTTGGTTAGGGGATCGAGAAATAAGAATGTCCTACCACGGGCGGGCACATTCAGACAGTGATATTTTATTATATTTACCTGAGGAAAAAGTGTTGTTTGTGGGAGACCTGGCTGTAAATAAAACCATTCCTGCCTTCCCAGACGGCCATATTTCTAAATGGGTGGATGTATTAAACAAGGTGGAAACTGTTGATGCTACCACTTTCATTCCCGGACATGGACCAGTAGGAGGAAAAGAGGAGTTTGGAGAAGCCCGTGACCTTTTGAAATTGTTGCATAATGAAATAAAAAAAGCCTTTGATGATGGGAAAAATGAAGAACAGGCATCCAAAGATGTAAATGTCGGAAAATTCTCAGTTTTTGCCAACCAAGACAGAATACCTCAAGTAGTGGAAATGGCATACAAAGCATACCGGGGTGAGTTGGATTAGATTACTGTCCTAACCCGTCGGGGTGAAAGCTTGAGTGGTCGAGCTCTCCTTTCGTCTGAAGATAGCTTCTTACCACTGCATCTAAATAATAATAATCCTTCAAACCGTACTCATCGTACTTAAGATCACCGCTCATTAAAACCGAAACACTTCTCTCCACAATGCCTGGCAGAGCAACTCGAACAGCAATGACATTCTGGAAGTAAGAAGTAAAGACATCGACTGATTCGAAATCTTCTCCTGTAAATACTCCACCCTCTTTCATTTGGTCTAGGAAGAAGGAAAATAACGGGGTGCCAGAAGCTCCATGCCCTTCGACATAAATCTCTCCTTTAAAAACTAGTTCCCCCTTTACTTTAATAGGGTGGGAACGATGAATCGATATTCTGTTCCATGTCATTACAGGTGCACATTCAACAGTGATATGTCTTTCCAACTCCCGCGGACCCCAGGTCCAGTCGCCACCCCACAGACTTTTTATTGGTATAGCTGACCCTCCTGGCAAAAAATCAGGGCCATTAGACAAACCTATCATATGCTCCACATAAGCTTTTATAGCTTTTATACCAGAATCACTTAAGACAGTTTGGTATCGATCAATAAGCTGTTTAATTTCTGTTACGTCTTCTGGTTCACCCGTCCAGCTTTTTCTATATAAAAGGGCATCTATAATAGGCATACCATATGCTTCTTCTAACCCTTCAGCTATTCGATTGCTTGCGCCTATTTCACCGGCCTCAATCCTTGATATTACGCTTTGATTAACTCCCACAAGAGCAGCCACAGCTTTTTGGGTAAGTCCCTTTTCTTTTCTCACTCTCTTGAGCACATCTGGGGCATGAGCCAGCCCATTGATAGCCATATCCAATTCTCCTTTGCATTCAATAAAAAACCCCCGTCCTATGGATCAGGGCGGGGGTTAAATTTCGCCAAAAAGCGACTAGGCAAATACCCCTTGTTACTTCATACAAGAACAGTTATTAACAGTAAAATAAACTTGAGTCACTGTTCGATATCTATCTATCGCGTGGTGATATTTTCCATTATTAAACATACTAGGTACCACTATACATAAATACCTGGGGATTTATGTGTTATTGAGCTCATATTTTGTGAATATTTTGTTAAATTTTTAACTTTTTAATCACCATATTTCTATCTTTCCAAGTAGCAACTCGTAATAAATTTGATAACAATGAATGATATGCAATAAGTATCATAAATATGACTGTGATATGAATGAAAACAACAATAAAAAGACTATGAGAAAATCTCTTGCAAGATAAGAGATATGATCCAAGTAACAGAAATATTGTTACCAAAGACAAGAGCTCGAAAAATTCGAACTGACCACCATTGGCAACGTAGAAATATAGATTAAGAACTGGTGCGAAAAATAATCCCATTAAGAAAATTGATATCAATAAAATCAAACTGATACGATAATTCAGCGCAGGAGCCAAGCTTCGAGAAACACCATTCACAGTCTCCAATATGTCATCGTAAGGTAGCGAAGTGACCATATTGGTCCCGTCTTTCAATGCCCACTTCAGACCAGAACTTTTAATTAAACGCCCAAGCCCGAAATCATCAACGGCGATGTCTTTAATTTTCCTATGTCCTCCACTCAAAATATAAGATTCTCGCTTGAATAACATAAACTGCCCGTAGCTAGCTGAAAGATATGAGTTTTTCGACAAGTGTGCCAACTGTAATGGCAACCAGGCATAAATGGCCCAATCTATAAACCCGTAGAGGTTTCTTTCAATAAAATTGTTTGCACATCTGGCGGGGATCATTGTCAATAAATCCGATTTTTCAAGTATCGCTTCATTAAGGGCTGCTTTGATGGTGTCTTCGTGCAAAACGGTATCCGCATCGATAAACAAAATATAGTTGCCGTCGGCTTTCAACATCAATTGATGACAAGCCCAGTTCTTCCCTAACCAACCCTTTGGGATTGGTTCTCCATCAATCAATTGAATTTCAAGATCCGATGCAAGGAATTGACTAACTATTTCAGCAGTATCGTCTTCAGAACCGTCGTTTAAAACAATAACGTCATAATTAATGTGAGTCTGACAGCTTAGAGCAGTAAGGACTTCTCCGATATTTTTCCCTTCATTTCTCGCTGGAATCAATACCGTTATTGATACATCAGTATCACCAAAAAGCTCATTACTAGGGCATAGTCTGAGCCTATCGAGGTATTGCCAATTCCATATCGTGATTAAAAACGAGGTAAAGGCAAAAAAACCCGAGGTGAATGTAATTAGGGTACTAAGTTCCATTTACCTTATGTCCTTTCCCGCCCTCTAAAAACTATTCCCTGTTGATATTCGGATCTGTGCTTGAACGTCACCAACATCAGATTCAAGATCCCAAAAATTATTAAAGCCTGACTGTCAATTATACTGAAAATAACTGTGAATCCGATCAGGCAAGTCGTCACGGTTATTGCATGATTTCTCTGCATCAGATGCATTACCCCCAGAATGAGAACTGCCACAGGAAACGCCATACCAGAAGTAAGGGCAATCCATGATCCCCAGCTTGGAGCGAGAGCTTTCCCGCCTCTAAAGCGCAGCAAAGGGGAATAGGCGTGTCCTATTATTGGAGATAAAGCAACC
>DLRJ01000015.1 GCA_002500485.1 Dehalococcoidia bacterium UBA7891 | reverse complement strand
TCACATATCAAGCGTAATTAGGTGGTAACATACCCAAAAAAACCTTTTGCCTGACATTCTTTTTCCTACGATCTGGAAGTATATATAAGTATAAATAGCATATTGACAGCAATAATCTATAATGCTACTATTCTCTACGGTGGAGGTGGTTGGTGTGGCAGAGAGAGTTATATACCGTAGTTACAATATTGAATAGTTGTAATATATTGGTCTGTTATGGTTAAGCCACTACATTATAATAAGTTTAAAAATGAAGTATATATAAGCCCTTGTACTGTCCATAGTGAGGATGGCAAGGGCTTTTTTTATGTTATGGATGTTCTTAGCGACGTAATCTGCCATTGTTTTAAACTAAACTAAATTTATTTTGAATTTTAGAAGCAAGTCCAGGTAAAGCATATAAGTTTAATTGAAAAGGGTAGAAAATAATTGTGAGAAATAGTTTGAGGAATGCGCTGAAATTAAATACCACAGTTGGGGACACGGTTAAAAATGAATCTATGACTACACCTCTTCTGGAAGCTAGGGGAATAACTATTAGATTTGGTGATCTGGTAGCCAACGATAAGGTGAATATAAGTGTCAAGGCAGGACAAATTCATGCCATTCTCGGGGAGAATGGTGCCGGCAAAAGCACACTAATGAAAATTCTTTACGGTGTTTATAAACAGGATGAAGGAACTACGTTTGTTGCAGGAGAACCGGCAACACTTCATCCACCGGCTAGAGCAAAATCATATGGCATTGGCATGGTTTTTCAGGATTTCCGTCTTGTTCCTGCTTTAACGGTACTCGAAAATATTGTTTTAGCTATGCCAAGGTTAGGGTTTTGGTTAAATAGGAAAAACCTGCATGATCAAATATTGGAGACTGCGGCGCGATATCATATTATGGTGGATCCAGATGCTTATATATGGCAGCTTGATCTTGGCCAGCGCCAGCGTGTTGAAATTATAAAGGTTCTTATTGCATGCGATACAAGGGTTATTATTTTTGACGAACCGACGAGTGTGCTTACTCCTCAAGAAGTTGAGTCTTTTCTTGCCATGCTGAAAAAGCTTCGCACCGGTGGTTATGGAATATTGCTTATTACACACAAGATCGGAGAGGTAATTAATTGTGCGGATTATGTAACCGTACTTAGGGAAGGTCGTGTTACCTACCATGCTGGTCGCAAAAATGGTTTCAAAGAAAACGAATTAGTAAAACAAATGATAGGCGAAAAGGAAATATCTACTGTAAATAAAACAAAAGGTAGAGATTCCAAAAAAATTGTGTTGCGAGTGGAAAATTTTACTGTTAAGTGTGATAAAGGACGGAAGATATTACAAGAAATTAACTTCACGCTAAAATCAGGTGAAATTACCGGAATCGCTGGTATTTCTGGAAATGGACAGCGGGAACTGGTTGAGGCTCTTTTCGGGCTTCGGACTCCGGTTTCCGGTAATATATTCCTGGAAAATATAAATCTTGTTGGTTCCCACCCAAAAAAGTTTCTTGAGAGTGGTATTGTTTATGTTCCAGAAGATCTGATCGATGAACAAGTAGTTCCCGGCTTATCTATTCTTGAGCATATGATTCTTGGAGGAATTCCTGTGACTAGTAAGAGATTTAATGTTGATTGGCGTAAGGCGCACTTTGATATGGTTGGTTTGGAAGAAGTACAGCGCCTTGGTGTTGCTTCTCCGGAACGAAGGGTGGATCAGCTTTCCGGGGGGAATGTGCAACGAATGGTGTTAGCTCGGGCAATGGCTCGTATACCAAAGGTTCTATTAGTGAGTTACCCCAGCAAAGGATTGGACATCTTCACGGTACGTACTGTTCATGGCATGCTTTTTTCCTTGAAGGAAAAGGGTGTAGCGATTCTTGTGATTTCGGAAGACCTTACGGAACTTTTTAGTCTGAGCGATACTCTTATTGTTTTGGCCAACCAAAGAGTGCATGGTCCTCATGACCCTGACGAGACACATCCTCACGCAATCGGTCAAATTATGCTCAAGGGAGGGGAGGAATAATGCTTGCGAAGAGGGTCTTTTTTAACAAGTATTCCATTGGGACGAAAATCACCATGGCGCTTGGTATTTGTATTGTCTATGGAGTTTTTTTGTACACCCAGGGTGCTAATCCTTTTTTGATATATTATGAAATGTTTCAAGCAACTTTTGGAAATGTATATGGTATTGGAGAGGTTGCTATCAAAGCAACCCCTTTCATTTTAACAGCATTAGCTGTTGCCATACCAGCCAGAGTAGGGTTGATTAGTGTGGGCGGCGAAGGACAGCTTGCATGTGGTGCCCTTTCCTCGACTTTCGCAGCTGTTTATATCTTCAAAGACATGCCCTCTTTTATAGGTATCCCTATGCTTTTGTTGGCAGGCGCATTAGGAGGGGCTCTGTGGGCCGTTGTTCCCGGTATATTAAAAATTGTGGCTAGAGTGAACGAGACGATAACTACTCTTTTGTTGAACTATGTTGCGTTCTTTTTGGTTGGTTATTTTATATACGGCATACTTAAAAGTCCGGATGCCTATGGCTGGCCCTTCTCGCCTCGCTTTTCAGACTCACTAAGACTCCCAACTCTCGAAGGGACGCGAATTCATATAGGCATTCTAATTGCTGTTGCAGTTGCTATTATCGTCTGGTATGTAACAATGTATACGCACCTCGGATTTCGTATGCGGGTTGTAGGCGGTAACGTCAAAGCCGCCAAACACAGTGGGATTATTGTCGAGCGAATGCAATTTGTGACTTTGATTGTCGGAGGCGCAGTTGGTGGGTTGGCTGGTATTATAGAAGTGTCTGGAATTGAAGGGCATCTTCGTCCCATGACTGGGGTTGGCTATGGATATATAGGCTTTCTTGTTGCATGGATGGCAGGTAATCACCCTCTTTTGATCATTCCTTTCGCTATACTTCTTGCAGCAATAAGCGTTGGGGGTAACGCACTGGAAATGCATAGCGGACTAAATTCTTCAATTGTATTAATATTGATGGGCTTTATTCTTATAGTAATTCTTGCTATAGGAAAGAGGGGTGGCAAGTGATTTTTGTTACTGAAGTTCTTACGAATGCGATTCGAGCGGGAACTGCAGTAGGGTATGTTTCAGTAGGTGAGGTGATTGGACAGCGATCGGGAGTGATTAACTTGGGCGCTGAGGGATCTATGCTCGCTGGAGCCTTAACTGCTTTCGCGTTAACCGCCTGGACTGGAAATCCTTGGTATGGGGTGATGTGCGGAGGGATCTCTGGAGCTCTTATGTCACTCATACATGCATTTGTGGTAATTACACGAAATGCAAATCAGCTTGCCACTGGCCTCGCAATCATGTTCTTTGGTCAAGGTATTACCGCCTATTTCGGCAGTAGCTATGTAAACCTCCAGATTAGCGGCTTCGAACCTATAGCGCTTCCGTTTCTTTCCGATATACCAATCATTGGTTCTATATTTTTCCACCATGACATACTGACTTATCTTAGCATGCTGATGGTTCCTTTGGTATGGGTATTTTTGTTTTCAACAAAGTGGGGAGTTATCTTAAGAGCCACTGGGGAACGAGATGAAGTGGTGTACGCTCACGGTAAATCCCCTAATTGCATTCGCTATATGGCTGTGGTTGTAGGGGGATTTTTTGCAGGAGTCGGTGGCGCACAGCTTTCAATTGCTTTTAGTCACTCGTGGATGGAGAACATAACACAAGGTAGAGGACTTATTGGTGTTATACTAGTAATCTTTGCTTCTTGGCGTCCAGAGAGAGCAATGCTAGGTGCTTATCTTTTTGGCGGCTCTCAAGCATTGATAGTTTCACTACAAGGCAGAGGATATAATTTTTCGTCTTTCCTGCTCTTTATGATTCCCTATATTTTGACAATAGTTGTATTGGTTATGGTTGAGCGTACGGGATGGAATCCCATGCCAGAAGCACTCAAAAAGGTATTTGGAAGGGGGTGATGTTTAAAGGTAAGGTTGTAATTTAGGCAAAGGACTTGAAGTAAAGATTTTCATTTTTCTTAATTTTTAACCTTTTATGAGGAGAGGGGTAATATAACAATGAGAAAAAGAACTCTGTTCGGCATAATAATCACATTTTTAGTCATTGCAATAGCTTATTTTAACAATTCAAGCAGTATATCTGCGGGAGAGGTGAAGTCAAATATGGGAGTGGGCGGCGATGCTATCGGATTTCTTTTTGTCGGCCCAAGAGATGATTATGGATACAACCAGGCGGCTTATAATGGCAGCGAAGCGGTAAAAGAAGCTTTTCCCTTCATGAAACTGCTGCGGGTTGAAAATGTACCTGAGACGGCAGAAGCGGAGCGCGTAATGGAGGAAATGATTCGCTCTGGGGCTAAAGTTATCTTCCCGACTTCTTACGGGCATTTAGATCCTGCATTGGAGGTTGCCAAGCGCCATAGAGACGTGGTCTTCCTGCATCAAGGAGGACTGAAAACAGCTGAGAATCTGGGTACATATTTCTCAAATATCTTTGAAGTTATTTATTTGTCCGGAGTGGCAGCAGGTAAGATGACAAAGACAAACAAGCTAGGATTCATTGCTTCATTTCCAATTCCACAGGTTCTGTTAAATATAAATGCATATACCCTTGGAGTAAGATCAGTTAATCCAGATGCCAATGTAATTGCAGTTTTTAATGGAAGCTGGTGTGATCCGGGTAAGCAGGCTAGTGCTGCCAACACGTTAATAGATCAAGGATGTGACGTTCTTACACAGCATCAAGATTGTACCAAAACTATCATTGAAACAGCAGAGCGCCGTGGTGTAATGTCCTCAGGTTATCATTGCGATGCATTAGAAATTGCCCCTGAAGGTTGGATTACTGGAGCTTATTGGAACTGGGATGATTTATATGTTAACATGTGCGATGTGATACTTAATGGTGAGTTCAAGGGAAGTCCGTATGACGGCAGATTTCGCACAGGTATTCATGAAGGTGTAGCTAAGTTAGCAAGATTTGGTAAAAATGTTCCTGATGACGTTAAGAAACTTGTTAAGGAAAAGCAGAAGGAGATTTTGGATTACAAATTTTATCCATTTACGGGACCGGTGAGGGATCAATCGGGGACAGTAAGGATAGAACCGGGTGTAGTTCCAACCGTCACAGAACTGGAAACCACAGATTATTTGGTTGAGGGTAGCATAGGAAATATACCCAAGTAAAATGATATTCAGACAGAGAGGAGAATTACATATGATAATAAATGCTGCCCCCTACAATTGGCCATATGACGGACGTATGATTCCCGAAAGAACAGCTTTAATGATTATTGATATGCAAGTCGACTTCTGTGGAGAAGGGGGCTACGTTGATCAAATGGGTTATGACTTATCGTTAACCAGAAAAGCGATCACACCTATTAAGTACTTATTGAAGACAGTGCGGTCCATTCCTGGGTTTACCGTAATTCATACACGTGAAGGCCATCGTCCTGACCTGTCCGATTTGCCAGCTAACAAACGATGGCGTAGTAAAAAGGTTGGTGCAGAGATCGGTTCACCTGGGCCTGCAGGGCGCATATTGGTGAGGGGGGAGCCGGGATGGCAAATCGTTAAAGATTTGACTCCCATCTCATCTGAAATCGTGATTGATAAACCAGGAAAAGGAAGTTTTTATGCAACAGACTTGGATTGTATTCTCCGGATGCGTGGAATTACCCATCTTATATTAACAGGAATCACGACAGATGTTTGTGTTCATACGACCATGAGGGAAGCAAATGATCGGGGCTATGAGTGTCTTATACTAGAAGATTGCACTGGGGCGACAGACTTTGATAATCACTTGGCTGCATTAAAAATGGTTGCGATGCAGGGTGGTATTTTTGGCAGCGTATCCTCGTCAGACAAAGTAATTGCGGTATTGGAAGCATGGACTGCTGAAAATAAAGAAAACAGTGAAAAAATCGAAGGGGGAATATAGCAATGAATGTGGCAAAAGAGACGAAGGTGCGTGTAGGTGAGAAAATGATTTGGACTCCTTTCTCAGAGCATGAACACTCGTACTTAAAGGAAATTGTCACTGCTGCTGATGCAGACGCAATGGGAATTCGTTTAAGTTCGGTGCTTTTGGAGAAGATTGATGTGGGGGGCTCGATTCTACCGCATTATCATGATGTGTCTGAAGTGATTCATATTACACAAGGCAATGTGAGGGTTCTGTGTAATGGAGTATGGAAGAACAACAAAGCGGGAGATACATTTATGGTACCTGCCGGGGAAGTTCATTCAGTATGCAACGACGATACTGCACCAAC
>DLRJ01000009.1 GCA_002500485.1 Dehalococcoidia bacterium UBA7891 | reverse complement strand
TTGCTCGAAATGACATACTTATGGCGCTTTTTACTTTTGGCATGGTCATTACTATGTGGAATTACCTTATTTCCGGCAACAAAAAAAATCTTTATTTGATGTCTGGGCTTCTAGCTTTAAGTTTTTCAACCAAGGAAAATGCTTATTTGATTGTCGGTACTTTGGGATTGTATTTAACAATGGCTTCCATCCACGAATCATGGCCAAAAAAAACTTACGGATACCAACTTCAAAGCATATCCTATCCCCGCTTAATTTTCGTTTATGCCATGATGATACTTAAGGCCGGCAAGAATTGCATATATATCTATCCGCGCAGCCGAACATTCACAGTACTAATACTTCTGATTTCATTAACACTACCCCAGTGGTCAGCCTTCGCTGGTATTTTTCAGGAAACTATATTACTGAGATGGTCCAATATCATTCTAGTTTCCGGGGAAGGTGCCTCCAATATCGGAATGCCGACACACGGGGGTAAATTACTAGCCTTTCTAATAGTTTTCTCTTTAATAGCCTCATCTATATACATCGGGTACAAATGGCAATGGAAGACCTGGTGGAAATGTGCCACTATATTTTATTTAATATGGGTGTTCAGTTACACCACTTTCTTCACCAACATTTTCAACGGTGTACAGTCTGGAATATGGCAGTCATTAGGCTATTGGATAGTACAACAAGGGGAAGCTCGGGGAGGCCAGCCGACCTATTATTATCTAACTCTCATCCCAATATACGAATACCTACCAGCAGTTTTTTCAGTACTGGCATCTCTATATTTTCTGAAGCATCGCAGTAAATTTAATCTATTCCTGATTTATTGGACCGCAGTAACTCTATTCCTCTACACGGTAGCAAGCGAAAAAATGCCATGGCTACTCGTAAATATTTCTTTACCCATGATTGTGCTTTCTGGAAAATTTTTAGGAGACTTATTCAGCAAATGGAACATTAAGTCAAAACCTAATTTGAACCATTGTATGATTTATATCATTCCAACAATAGCGCTAATAGTGTTTTTCGGTGTTACGAAATATTCTTCCAACCTACATCCAATACCAAGGATGTTTACTGCAATAATTATGCTTTCATTAATCCTTTCAAGCTTTGTGTTTATGGTGAGGTTTATTCGACGTCACGAGACGCACACCTTAACAAAATATTTCTATGCTGGCTTTGCCACGGTACTTCTTATACTGACCATCCGCACAACTATTTACTCAAGTTTTATAAATCCTGATATTCCCATTGAAATGCTGGTATACACTCAAACTTCCCCAGATTTACTCAAAGTCAACAACAAAATGAAGACACTGTATGCAAAGTCTGAAATGCACAACGAGCCATTAATCATCATAGATCAAACGAACGGTTTCACATGGCCTTGGTCTTGGTATCTAAGAAATTATTCCAACGTCAAATATCCTAAAATGCACGCAGAATCATATGAACCTCACGAACCGGCTACAATGGTTGTAGTTCATTCCTCTAACCATTTAGCTGCGGACAAGGCTTTATCTAAAAATTACAAAAAAGCTGGCAGAATACCTCATAGGTGGTGGTTTCCAGAACATACTTACAGGAACCTTAACGCTATCAGTTTAGCCTCCAAACTCACGGATATTAAGCATTGGAATACATTTCTGGAATATTGGTTATTCCGGAAAGGAGTAGGTAAAAGCATCGGAAGTGAAGACGCATACATCTATACTAGCAATGCTTTTCCAAATTTAGATTTCGTGGGAGACGCTTACAGAGAATAAGCTTCCACTTAAAGAGAATCACCAGCTATAAGGACAGGATTTGAAGAAGTCTTCATTGTGGGTATTCACAGGAGTATTATTATTAATAATATTCGCCCTCACCATTGATGTTGGTGAAATGTGGAACACTTTAAAAAAGGCAAACTATATAGTTATAGTACCCGGACTTCTTGCTTATTTTTTGGGTGTGTGGTTCCGAACATTGAGATGGCAAGTGCTTCTCACTGGAATAGATGAAATTAAGATCCGAACTCTGTTTCCTATAGTTGTGATTGGTTATATGGCGAACAACATTCTCCCTTTTAGGCTAGGGGAATTGATAAGAGGGTATTACCTAAAAAACAAAGAAGGGGTTCCGACTGCAACGGCATTAAGCACGATCTTTGTAGAACGTATTATGGATGGTCTAGCCCTTATACTTATCCTCGCAGCGTCATATACGTCTGTACCGTTTGATGAGATTTTTTCAAGACTATCTCAAATCACCAGACTAGATGAAACTTTCTTACTGGTCATTTTTACTTTCCCATTCGCAATCCTATTTGGTTTATTAGTAGCTATTGCACTTAACGGACCTCAGTCTATGAGAATTTTTGGCCATTTAACCTCTCGGCTTCCAAGAAATTTGGCCCGTGCTATAAATAAACTTACTGAAGATGTAGTAGCGGGTCTATATTCCCTAAGAAATTGGAAAATTACCTGTAAAGCCTTGTTACTATCCTTACCTATTTGGATCCTTGAAGCAGTATTATTTCATTCTGTTTTGGTCAGTTTAGGAATCCTACCTACCGATTCAGGTGTATGGCACATTTTTGCCTCAGCGGCCAGTATTACAGCTATAACAAACATTGGAGCATCTATACCATCGATGCCAGGCGGAATCGGCTTATTCGAGATGATAGCCCGTGAAACACTTATGGTAATCGAACCCACAAGTATTAGCCGATCGGAAGCCGCAGCATTCGCTGCCCTTACCCATTTGTGCCTAATAGTGCCGATAGTACTTTTGGGCCAATTATTTTTATGGGTAGAAGGTCTTTCATTGAGAAAACTTCGTCACAGAATATAAACATCACGAAGATCGAAACTAATAAAGGTGTTACATGAAATTTGGGATTATAGGAGCTGGAGCGACAGGCTTGGCAGCGGCTTACGATCTTTCCTCAAAAGGTCACGAGGTCAAAATATATGAAGCCAGTGATTTTATAGGAGGGCACGCTTCCACATTCCAAGTAGCTGGGAGTGAGCTTGAGAAGGGCTACCATCACTGGTTTACAAATGACACAGATATAATTTCTTTAATGGGTGAAGTAGGTTTAAAAGAAATTATTGAGTGGTTTCCGTCCAGTGTCGGAACATATCAAGATGGGAAGATATATAAGTTCCTGAGCCCTTTTGACTTGATGAAATATAAGCCTTTAGGGTTCATAGATCGGATAAGAATGGGATTATCGTCATTACAGATAAGGTATATAAAAGACTGGCACAAACTCGAATCTATATCAGCGAAAGAATGGCTGATTAGGAACACAAATAGAGAGATCTACCATGCATTTTGGGAGCCAATGCTAAGGGGAAAATTTGGGGAAGAAAACTACGAAAAGGTCAGTATGGCATGGATATGGGGAAAAATGACCACTCGGTTTGCATCAAGGAAAAACATTCTTGCTAAAGAGGTCCTAGGATATCCAAACGGGAGTTTCTCTCATCTTTTTCAACTACTGGCTAAAACCTGTGAATCAAATTCCGCAGAAATTTTTTTATCGACCCAAATAAAAAGGATCCGTGGGTCGAATTCTGGAGAGGTTTTCATGACTATTGGGCAGCAAGGGGAAGAGGAGGCTTTTGATGCTGTCATTGCATCCACGCCATCTCACATTTTTAACTGCTTGACGGAAGGTCTATCAAAAGAATACCGCTCTAAACTTTTAAATATAAAATACATGGCGGCAGTTCTTATTGTTCTGGTATTAAAGCACCCTCTATCTGATGTTTACTGGCTTAACATAGCTGACCGATCTGTTCCTTTCATTGGCATAATCGAACACACGAACTTGGTGGGATCAGAGAGATATAAGGGCAGGAATATAGTGTATTTATCCAATTATTTATCCGAGGATCACGAGTTATATAAGATGACTGGAAGTGAATTGTTTGATACCTATCTACCTCACTTAAAAAAAATTAACCCCGATTTCACAGCCGACTGGGTCAAAGAGTATCATCACCATAAAATACCTAACGCCCAACCAGTAGTTGACACAAATTACGGCAAAAATATTCCTGCTCACGAGACTGGGATCCAAAACTTGTATTTGGCAAATACCTCACAGGTTTATCCACAAGACAGAGGTACCAATTACAGCGTTGCAATGGGTCGAAAAATGGCCCATTTGGCCTTATTAAATCTCAAAAACGAATGAATTGTCCGAGAAAGGTCCCTATGATATGCTTGTGACAATTTTTACAAAGATGAGGGTAACCATCTGTGACAACAGATAAAGACAACCTCAGGACTAAGATTCAAGCGGCCATTCAGTCCCAAAAAAGGCCTACTGTCACTGTACTATCTTCCTTGCTGGCGATCCAGGATTCGATTGGATACATTCCTGAAGAAGCAATAGAAGAGGTAGCGGTTAATTCTAATACCTCAATTAATTCAGTATTTGGTGTAGCCTCCTTCTACCCTAATTTTAGATTTACACCTCCTGGTGAACACTCTGTAGAGGTCTGTTGGGGCCCTACTTGTCACTTAAAAGGAGCGACCGAAGTTTTGGAGTCGGTCCTGGAAAAATTAGGGTTAGATTCAGAAGGTGACACTGACGATGGTAAAGTGTCTTTTCGGTTTAATACATGCCTTGGGGCCTGCTCACAAGCCCCTGTAATAAGTGTAGATCACGAACTATACGGTAATGCTAAACCCGATATTATTCCGAATTTGCTGGGTAGTCTCCATGAAAAAGAAAACCACCATCAGTAGGCCTTGATAGTCCAATGAAATACGAAGAAATAACATCTCAAGCAACAGCAGAATGGGCTGACATGACTAGCGGCAGAGTTCCTTTGATCAGGATAGGAACGGCTATGTGTGGTCACGCCGCTGGTGCTTTCAGGGTGGTAAAGGCATTGCGAAAATGTTTAGAATCAAAAGGCATAGAAGCCAATATACAAGAGGTTGGGTGCTTGGGACTTTGTTACGCTGAGCCTTTGTTGGATATAAAAAAGGAAGGTAAATCAAGGCTTTTCTTCAACAATGTAACCCCGGAAGAAGTTGAATATATAGTAGATGAGTATTTGCTAAAGGAAGGATACCCAAAAGAAAAAGTTTTTGGGTATATTGGCGAAGAAGGGCCAGTGAGTGGTGAAGATTCACTAGAGATGCTCCCGGGGCTGAAACTTCAACACAGAATAGCCCTCAGAAATGCAGGACACACTTCTCCATACGATATAAACCAGTACATAGCCAATGGAGGATACTCCGGTCTTTACAAGGCTCTTACTGAAATGTCTCCATCAGAGGTTATAGACGAAGTTAAGAATTCTGGCCTTAGAGGGAGGGGAGGGGCCGCGTTCCCTACAGGGGTGAAATGGAGTTTTTTGGTTGGATCACCCGGACCTACAAAATACATATTGTGCAACTGTGAAGAGGGAGACCCCGGTGCCTATAATGACAAAGGCATCTTAGAAAGCGATCCTCACACCTTGCTAGAAGGCCTTGCGATAGCCGGTTATGCTACTGGGGCATCCAATGGAATCGTCTTCATTCGGCACGGCCATGATGGCCCCATTGAAAGAACTGAGAAAGCTATTGAACAGGCCTACGATCTAGGGCTAATTGGGAACAATATATTAGGTACAGATTTTAGTTTTGATATCGAAGTTGCCTTAACCGGCGAATCTTATGTAGCGGGTGAGGAAACTGCCCTTATGGAAGCAGTGGAAGGAAAAAGGGCGATGCCTAGATTCAGACCACCGTTCCCCGCAGCTTTCGGGGTTTGGGGAAAGCCAAGCAACATTAATAATGTTAAATCACTTTCGTATGCTCCTGAGATTATCTCAAAAGGAGCTGACTGGTTCTCCTCCATTGGTGTCAATCAGAGCACCGGAACTGCTATTGTATGCCTCAGTGGCGATGTGAATCGCCCTGGATTATATGAGGTACCGATGGGATTGACCCTTGGTGAAGTGATAGATGATCTGGGTGGAGGCGTCACCGACAACGCTCAACTTAAGCTCTTGCAGACAGGCGGACCTCTTGGAGGAGTGTTAGGGCCAGACAGTAAGGATATTCATATAGATTTTGACGAAATGAGAAGTGCCGGAGCTATTTTCGGATCCGGGGGAATAATTGTCGGAAGTGACAAGGTTTGTGCTGTTGATTTAACTAGAATTCTGGTGGCTTTCTGCCAATTTGAATCCTGCGGTAAATGTTTCCCTTGTCGGTTAGGTATGGAACACCTACTGGAAATCGTAGAAAGAATATCAAACTGTGATAGTAAACCTGGCGATATGGACTTGATGAAAAGTATTGGCGGCACGATGGAAGCCGGATCTCTTTGTGGACATGGCCAACTTGGTTTCGGTCCTATAAGGTCTGCTATCACCCATTTTGAAGAAGATTTTCGACTGCACATAGAAGAAAATAGGTGTCCAACAGGCAGCTGTGACCGATTGAAAATAGTACCGAAAAATACCAGACCCTACGCTACTGACCACATAGCCGGAGAGTGATATGTCAGATAAAGTTAATCTCACAATAGACGGAGTGGAAATACAAGCTGAGCCAGGTAGCATGATAATTCAAGCTGCCATGGATAACGAAATGTACATACCATACCTGTGTTACTACCCAGGGATGAAGCCCTACGGAGCCTGCCGAATGTGCGTGGTTAAAGCAGAAGCCCCTACTCCAGATGGTAGTTATAGAGCACTGCCCGGAAGCCCAGCTTCTTGCACAACCCCTGTCTCTGAAGGAATGCGAGTTGAAACAAATACAGGAGATTTAGTTGGTCTTCGTAAAGGAATCATGGAATTGCTAATATCGGAACATCCTCATGGTTGTTTAAATTGCCACAGAATTGAACTTTGCGGTCCTACTGATGTATGCCTTAGACATGTTTCAGTGAACGACAGATGTGTCACATGCCCAAAAAATGAAAGATGTGAGCTAAAAGACACTGTTAGATACATGGAAATGGAGTTGACCACTCCGCTGACATACAACAACAGACATCTTCCTTTGGAAGTGAAAGACCCGTATTGGGATATGGACATGAATTTATGCATCGTGTGCTCCAGATGTGTAAGGGCGTGTGATGAAGTAAGGGGCGACCGAGCGATTACCTTAATGGACAAGTCCGGCAGGAGCATAATTGGGACCGCAGCTGGTACTTCCTTGCTTGAGTCCGGGTGCGAATTTTGTGGGGCATGTATTGATGTCTGCCCTACCGGAGCAATCGTTGAGAGGGATTACAAATGGGATAAAGCGGTACAAAAAGTTTCTACGACCTGCCCTCATTGCCCTGTTGGTTGCCAGTTAGATCTTGATGTCAATAAACGAAATAAAGTAGTGAGGTCTATTCCCAACCGACAGGCAGAGGCCAATATGGGTATGGCCTGCTTTAAAGGCAAGTTCGGATTGGATTTTGTTAATAACAAGAATAGATTGAGAAAACCTATGGTGCGCAAGGATTCAGTACTCGAGGAAGCCACGTGGCCAGAGGCACTAGATTTTGTGGCCAGCAAATTAGAGAATCACAGGAATGGTGATTATGCCTTGGTCGCTTCGGCAAGAGGCACCAATGAGGACAATTTTGTGGCTCAGAAATTTGCCCGAAGGGTGATGAAATCCAACAATGTAAACGTCTCCTCAAACTCTCGGCCAAAATTGGTAGATTCTCTGCAGGGTTTAATAGGCGATGATTGTGCCACAAACAAAATATGGGACCTATTGGATTCACAGGTAATACTACTAGTTTCTGCGAACATAACAGAAGAACAAAACGTTGCTTCAGTCCCCATAAAACAGGCAGTGGCCAAAGGGGCCAAACTGATAGTAATAGACCAACGGGAGACTGAATTAACAAGATATGCCACAAAATGGATTCGACCTCTAACAAATTCAGAACCTGTTTTGATAGGTGGGATTTTGCGAAGCATAATAGATCAATCCTTAGAAGATCATGACTTTGCCACGGAAAAATGTGAAGGCTATGTCGAATTCCGAAACTCCCTTTGGGATTTTGATCTAGTGAAAGTAAGTGCCCAGACAGGAATAAGTCAAGAAGAAATCCGAGAAATGTCTCAAATATTTGCTAATACTGAGGCTTCTTCAATCCTGTATGGACTTGAGACAATTTCTGACACCCACATAGATGACACAGTTAAATCTCTAGTCAATTTATCTCTAATAACTGGAAATTTGGATAAAAAGTCAGGCGGCATATACCCTCTATTTTCAGGAGCCAACCAGCAAGGGTCTAGAGATGTTGGGTGCGTACCTAACTTGTTGCCTGGGCACAGACCAACAGCCTCACTAGGTATAGATCTAACAGAAATATCCGAGGCCTGCGACTCCGGAACTATAAAGGCTTTGCACCTCATCGGGGATGAGTTGTTTCATAACACTGCAAGTCGATCAGATTTTCTGGACAAAATCAAAGCCACAGATTTACTGATAGTCCATGAAAGTTTCGCCAATGAAGTAACCAACATAGCAGATGTTGTATTGCCATCGACCCTTTTTACTGAAAAAAATGGTACCTACACTAATATGGAAGGCAGAATACACCGGCTTAGACCTGCAACAGGGCCGAAAGGCGATGAGGATGAAGACTGGAGAATACTATCTCAGATAGCCGCAAGATTAGGATCAGGTAATCTGTCTTATTCCTCCTCAGACGATGTGTTAACTGAAATAACAAACGAGGTAGAAACTTACAAAACCCTTCAGATTGACAATCTAGATTCCAGAGGACACATCAGAAAACCAGCCTTGAATTCAAGCTACCTTTTCTCTCCTATCGAATTCACACAAAGCGAGGAAACCTTGGTCAATGATCAATATCCTATGGTTTTTGCACCAGGTAGAGTACTTTTTGATGCGGACCGAGATGCGGGAATTATAACGGAGAATGACCTAAATACCATCACCAGGCGTGAAATTATCGAAATGAATGAAGAAGATGCAAAGAAGGCTGGTATCTCTGAAGGTGATGCAATCAAGATATTGGGCGAGGAATTTGAATTAACCGGCAATGCACACTTAAATGGCCTACATTCAGGAATGGTTGCAACTACCACGTTATTCGGCGCTTTAATCGAATCGTTGAATAATAGTTCCAAACCAGATCCAATGTCTAAAATTGAGGGCTTGAAACTCTGCAAAGTACGCATAGAAAAAGTCTGACCACAACGGTAGCAGAGTATCACAGGAGTATTTATGACAACAAGAAAATTCCCCAAAAAGGCACCATTACAAGAAATTAGCATAGTGCGGAGAGAAGATCATACCAAAGATTTGGCACTCATGTGGCTTGAAAAACCAGAGGGGTACACCTTCAAGCCCGGCCAATACTGCACAATCGGGCATGATGGAATTGAGAGAGCATATTCTATAGCTTCTGCGCCACATGAAGAGTTCATAGAATTATTTATAGAGTTAGTCCCTGTGGAAGAGGGGGGCGTACTGACCCCGATGCTTTGGGATCTGGACGTAGGTGACAAAGTGACTATACGCCCAAGAGCTAAAGGTATATTTACATTCAAAGAAGAGATGGAAAATCAGTTTCTAGTTTCTACGGTTACTGGTGTGGTTCCCTACGTTAGCTTCATACGAGACTACCTTAAGCAAAACCGAAGCGGACATCACTTTTACGTCCTAGAAGGGGCCAGTTATATAGATGAGTTTGTATACGACAAAGAGTTCGAAAATTTAAGTGATATAAATCCTTCCTTGGTCACTTTTGTTCCCACCATCAGCCGGCCTGATGAAGACAGAAATTCCACTTGGTCTGGCGACACAGGAAGAGTAAACAATATCGTGAAAGATAAACTTGATCAATTCAATCTTACAATTACCGATACAATGATTTATGCCTGTGGGCACCCAGGAATGATTGAAGATGTAAAGGAAAAAGTAACCGGCGACGGATATGAATTCTTAGAAGAAAGATTCTGGAAAGATGATTAGACCAGAGTTAAAGTCGGCTTTTTAGTTGCTCTCTCAGTAATTTAAATATCTTTACTAGCATTTTTTGGTTAAAATACTGTTCATAATCATCTGGACGTATTTTCTATGGCGACCCCGGCTCGACAGCAATATTTGGACATTAAATCGAATCATCCAAACGATATTCTGCTTTTCAGGATGGGTGATTTCTACGAAACTTTTGATGATGACGCCAAAGTCGTGGCGAAGGACCTTGAAATCGCTTTAACCTCTAGAGAAATGGGGAAAGGTGAAAAAATTCCTCTAGCCGGCATCCCATATCATTCTCTTGATGGATATCTATCCAAGCTAATCTCCAAAGGTCACAGAATCGCGATCTGTGAACAGACTAGCGATCCAAGTTCCTCAAAAGGCATCGTTGACAGAGAAGTAGTTCGTATTGTGACGCCAGGCACCATTACAGAAGATCAACTTTTAAAAAAAAATACCAATAATTATCTTGCCTCAATAGTTATTAAAGACGATACCGTTGGGATTGCCTATGTAGACATTACAACAACGGAATTCTTGACAACTGAGATTCAAATTGAAGATATAACTACTGAAATAAATAGAATAAACCCCAAAGAAGTAATAACATCTAAACCCTTGCCCAATCACGTAGCAGAGAACCTAAATACTTACATCACTTTAGTAGATGCTGAAAGTGATATTGCTAATAAATCTCGCAGAATTATTGAACAAAACTTCAAAGTGGCTTCGTTAGAGTCATTTGGCTGTGACAAACTGATCCTAGGAATTGAAGCTGCTGCTCAAATCATTGAATATTTAAAAACACACCAACGGTCTGCTTTAAAAACTATCCCCACCTTAAAGACATATTCCACGCAAGCATTCATGTCTCTTGATCAACAAACGAGCCGTAATTTGGAAATTTTTTCGAGTGGTAGGGAAGGTTCTCAAGAATCCTCCTTGTACTCAATATTGGATAAAACACAAACACCAATGGGAGGAAGACTACTCCGAAAATGGCTCGGACAACCTCTACTAGAATTGGATTTACTTGAGAAAAGACAAAAAGCAGTGGAATGGTTTATTAAGGACCCAATCCGAAGAGAGCAAATTGCCAAAATTTTGACTTCCGTATCGGATATTGAGCGCCTTACAACAAAAGTAAAAATGGGCACAGCCGGACCAAGGGATTTAACCGGTCTCGGCAACAGTTTGGAAGTTATACCTGAACTTATCGCCATAGCAGGCAAACAAACCAAAAATGAAGAAGCTTTTTGGGTCCTTAAGGAATTTAGTGATAATTCAATCCCATATGAATTAATAAAAAAGTCTATTGAATCGGATACTCCTCCAACTGTAGGGGAAGGAAGCACAATTAAGCCGGGTTTCTCCGAAACTCTTGATTTATTAAAACAGGAATCTACCGAAGCCAAAGTTAACATGGCTAGCATCGAATCTCGCGAAAAGGAAAAGACGGGCATTAAATCGTTGAAAATTGGATATAACAAGGTTTTCGGTTATTACCTGGAAGTGAGCAAATCGTACATATCTCAAGTCCCTTCAAATTACGTGCGGCGCCAAACCCTAGTAGGAGGCGAAAGATACATCACGTCAGAAATGAAAGACTATGAATCAATCATACTCAACGCAAGTTCAAAAATAGAAGAAGTCGAGAAAAGATTATTTGAAAAGATTTGTTCCGATATATCTATGCATTTGGAAGCGCTACTTCAGACATCACATGCGATTTCACTCATGGATGCATTCTATTCCCTATCAAGAATTGCCACGGAACGTAATTACATCAAACCGATCCTTAATAACTCAGACACGATCAATATCAAATCAGGAAGACATCCAGTAATTGAACAAATAGTGGGCCCAGGAGGGTTTGTGCCTAACGACACAAACTTATCGAATACACTTAACCAAATATTACTGATAACCGGCCCAAACATGTCTGGTAAATCTACCTACCTTCGTCAAGTTGGTATTCTCACATTGATGGCTCAAATCGGCAGTTTCATACCAGCTGAATCCGCCACGATAGGAATTGTAGACAGGATATTCACAAGGGTGGGGTTACAAGATGACCTTACAAAGGGCCAATCAACTTTCATGGTGGAAATGTTAGAGACAGCATCCATATTGAATCAAGCGACCGGAAAGTCCTTGCTCATCCTTGACGAAATTGGTAGAGGCACTAGCACGTATGATGGACTTGCAATAGCTCAGGCAGTAACAGAATTTATTCATGAGGAAAAAACACTGGGATGTAAAACTTTATTCGCCACCCATTACCACGAAATGACCGAGTTATCTAAGCGTCTTGAAAGAATAACTAACTTGCACGTAGCCGTCTCAGATATAAATGGTGAAATAATATTCTTGAGACAACTTCTGACTGGGGGAGCAGATAAAAGTTACGGCGTCCATGTAGCCAAACTGGCAGGACTCCCGCCTAAAATCATAGGAAGGGCATGGGAAATCTTAGCGATGCTGGAAAATAATAAAAGTTCAATTGCATCTACATTGAATGAAGGTGCCGGAAAACCCTTCCAAACCCAAATGTTCGCTCACCGTAATTGGCTAGAAGAAGAACTGTCAAACACTGACATAGATGCTATGACCCCACTGGAGGCATTGATTAAATTGCAGTCACTGAAGGATCAAACCAAAAACTTTAATTAATCTGCCATTGCTCCTTGGGCCGCCGAAAACATTACATCAACTGGTGCTTCTGCACCTGTCCAAAGGTTAAAAGAAGCTGCTCCTTGTAGAACAAGCATAGGTAGACCTGTCAATATTTTGGCTCCCCTTTCGGCTGCATGTATCAACATAGGGGTTCTAAGTGGGTTATAAACCATATCGTTTACTAAAACACCCCTTTTGACGCTAATACCTTCTAGGGGGTTACCGTCTTCAAGTGAGGTATGTTTCATACCCATAGACGTTGAATTGATGATCAGAGATGCCGAATCTACAGCCTTTAAAAAACTGGGCCCATTCAATGATATTGGACTAACTTTGTCTTTATTAGAAAATTCAGCCGCTAATTTCTCAGCCCTATCGTATGTCCTATTGGCTATCACCAAAGTCCCTACATTATTTCCTACCAACGCATGAGCTGCAGCCCTGGAGGCCCCTCCTGCTCCTATTAACAACACTGATTCTCCCGCAGGATCATAATTTCCGTATTTTGAAATGGCTTGAATAAATCCCACCGCGTCAGTGTTGTATCCAACAAGAGTCCCGCAATCATTAACTATGGTGTTGACTGAACCTATCTTCTCCGCCCAATCATCTATTTCATCCAGCAGTTCTATAACCGCTTCTTTGTAGGGAATCGTTACATTAGCGCCCATAAAAGAGGTCTCCCTCAAAGTGTCCACCTTGTCAGACAAATTTTTTGGCTCGGTCGGCCAAGCACTGTAGGATGCCCTGATGCCTGAAAATTCAAAAGCTGCATTTTGAAAATGCGGTGATATTGAGTGTCCCAATGGATATCCTAAGATTCCAGTTTTTCTTAACATAAACTAAATCCATAAAAGAGTTAAGATCAATTCTGATATACGGCAAACCAAGTCTAGATGAAAGAAATATAAGTTAATATAAGAAGCACTTCAACAAAACAAGGTGAAATCTCCAAATTGAGTAACCTAGAACCAATCACAATTACTGACTTAGAGCATACAGTCTCTCAATGCAACAGATGTAGCTTATCAAAATCAAGAAACTGTACTGTACCCGGCGAAGGTAATTATGATGCACAAGTTATGGTGATAGGAGAAGCCCCTGGTTCTAACGAAGACAAAACAGGTAGACCTTTCGCCGGTAGGGCTGGAAACTTACTAAATGAACTCCTTGATTCAGTCGGTATAAAAAGACCTCAGATATACATAACAAATATGCTCAAATGCCGACCACCAAGCAATAGGGACCCGCAACAAAGCGAGATTGATTCATGTAACCCATATTTAGACCTGCAGATATCCTTAATCAAACCTTCAGTGATAATCACGCTTGGAAGATTTTCCTTTTCAAAATTCCTTCCTAACATACCATTAAGTAAGGCCAGAGGAGTTGTTAGCGAATGGAACGGTATTAAGATATTACCAATCTATCATCCGGCAGCCGCTCTTTATAATCCAAGTCTGAAACCCAAATTGCTACAAGATTTTCAAAAAATCACTTCCTTAATCAGTATGGATGAGCCGGTCGTTTTTGAGCAATCACAAATAATTCCTGCCACTCAACTAAGTTTGTTTGATGATCACTTCGAATAACAAAAATTTGAAGATAATACCTCTCGGAGGCCTTGGCGAAATAGGCAAAAACATGATGGCCATCGAATATGATGGCCAGATCCTAATAATTGATGCCGGAATAGCTTTTCCCTCTGAAATCAAGCCAGTATCCAGTTTCGGGGTATCAGATACAAGCTATTTAAACGACAGGAAAAATATGATTTTGGGTGTACTAATCACTCATGGGCATGACGATCACATCGGTGGGTTACCACACTTTCTAAATGAATATAATGTGCCCGTATATTCAAGTAGATTAACTAGAGAATTCATCAAGTTCAAACTTGGTAATAAAAATAAAGTTGACTTACGTACTATAAATTTTTATGAGTCATATTCTTTAGGGTGCTTCGAATTTGAATTCTTTCCCGTATGCCATTCGATTCCTGACGCTGCAGGTATAACGATAAAAAGCCCTGTTGGTTCATTGGTACATACCGGGGATTTTAAGTTCGATGATAACCCGACACTTGGGAATCCTGTTGATCTCGAATATCTATCAAATTTATCCTCAAATACTAATCTGATTTTGTGTTCGGACTCGACTTACGCCGAAAAGGCAGGTTTTACGGATTCTGAAGCTACATTGGAGGAGGAATTAAACAAAATAATCTCGCAATCTGAAGGTAGAGTATTAATTGCAACATTTTCCTCCTTACTTTCTAGAATCCAACAAATCATCACTATTTCCTCGGCAATCGGTCGTAAAGTATCGGTTGTAGGTAGAAGCATGAATAGGAATCTCAAAGTCGCTTTGGATCTAGGATATGTAACTGACCCTCAAAGCACCGTTATACCGCTCAGGGACTCAAAGAAATTACCAAATCACAAAGTTCTGCTTATAACAACCGGTGCACAAGGTGAAACCAATTCTGCGATGGGATTGATTTCCCGCGGGGAGCATAGTGATGTATCAATAAAAAACGGGGATACCATAGTTATATCATCGTCTCCGATCCCCGGTAATGAAATTAAATATTCCCATATGATAAATAATCTGTTCCGACAGGGAGGCCAGGTAATATATCAAACCATTTCCCTTGTTCACGTCCACGGACATGGCAGTAGAGAAGATTTAAAACGCATGATAGAGCTTGTTAAACCAAGATATTTTATACCCATCCACGGGGAAACAAGACATCTTGTGGCTCACGCCGATATCGCAGAAAAAAATGGAGTGAACCGTAAAAATATTTTTATGATTGAAGATGGAGAGACTGTCGAATTTACAGGCTCCGAAGCAATATTGGGGAGCAAAGTTCATTCTGGGACCATATATATCAACAGTTCAGGCACACCAAAACCCCAATAATTTAGTGCAAACTCCGCTAGCCTAAGTTGCCTATGTTTTACTAGACTAAACTAAATGATTTATTTGCTCCTATTCCTGTTTAGGCACACAGCATAGGCATATTATGAACGAAAACATTGACGGTACTCAACCTAACATCATCCCATTTAACCCCTCGATTATTTTATTTTGGGTTGCAATTGCAGCCGTATGTGCCAGCTCGATAATTGCAACTGCCTTTTTTGAATCGCTAATTCCCGGGTTCCTTACTGGTTACATAAGTTCTTTCGTCGCATGGACTGGACTTGGAATTATTCTCCCATGCCTCTGGTTAATTGCCCTTGGTATAGTGTCTGGTTTACACAAATTAAAGCATGTAGGCTCGAGTTACCCTAAAGAGATTGTTGGGTCCTTAGTAATAACTGGATCTTTGTGGGGGGCGATAAGCTTTATCCATTTTACTGATGTTGAAACCATTTCAAATATCGGAAGAGGCTCGATCGGTGGAGACGTTGGACTTCATATAATTGGTGGAAACGCATTAATGGGTTGGTTAAGAATATTTTTATTGTTCTACGCAGGGTTAGTAATAATCAAACCGCCTATTTCAGTCAAATCTTGGCAGATCATAATACTGACCATTTGGTCATTAGGATTGGCTTCGAAATTCGTATATTTGAACATTTTCCGTAAAAAGTCGACAGAGAATATTCCTCAGGAAATAGGATCCAAGCCCTTTGTACCTATCCCGCCTGAAGTTCTGACTCCTCATATGAAGGAGAGCCACATTATCAAAAACGCGTCTGCCGCGAAAAAACCTAGCACAGAAAATTCTCTCATTGAAATAGCCAATAAAGAGCCAATCCTAGCTGATTCCTCTCCCACTACCACTGATCTCCTTTCTAGCTATATTTCTTCATCCAATGTAACTGTATATCAACTAAATGAAACTGAAGAAGAATCTACTGCCACTGTAAACGAAACGGTCTTAGAATCCATTCAATCGGAGCCAGATCTTATAAATAATGGGAATACCACGTCTGAATCCAACAAATTCAATAAATACTGGTCTAAATCGGACCCGAGAGAGACCCAATCGGTAGAAATAAACTCCCAAACTACGAATTTAACCAACCCTGAGCAAAACCTTGATGGGGAGATTGACCAAGATTTAAAAACCCCTCTCCCAAATCCGGCCAGTGTCTCAACCTCTTGGAAGCTTCCAGATATGAAACTGCTTTCTGGTATATCAGAAGGAGGTATCAGCAAGGAAGAAATACGCGACACTGCAGACATCATCAAAAACACATTCGCAGACTACAAAATAGAAATAGCGGTAGAAAAAGTCAGGCCTGGCCCAACTGTAACCATGTACGGGATTCAACCGGGATGGGTCAGAAAAGTAAAGAGAGTTAAATCTAGAGACAAGGATGGCAACCTTGAAATAGACACAAATGGGAAACCTGTCATGGTGCAACAGGAAGAAAAAACCAGGGTTAGTGTGGATAACATTCTGCGTCGGGAGAAGGATTTATCATTAGCTCTAAAAACCCCTAGTCTTAGAATCGAAACTCCTGTGATGGGGGAATCTCTTTTAGGTATCGAAGTGCCCAATCATACCCCGAGTCTTGTCGCATTAAAAAATGTGATGGAAAGCCCACCCTACACCTCATTGGCCAAGAAAAGTCAATTACCGGTAGCTCTTGGAAAAGGTTCTGATGGAGAGGAAGTTTCCTTTGATCTATCCAAGATGCCTCATTTGTTGATCGCAGGAGCCACAGGAAGTGGCAAAAGTGTTTGTATCAACGCAATAATAAGCGGCCTAATTATGGAAAAAACTCCTTCGGAAATGCAGATGCTTCTCATAGACCCGAAAAGAGTAGAACTGACTCCGTACAACGGTATCCCACATTTAATGACTCCTGTCATAGTCGAAACCGATAAGGTTGTAGGCATCCTAAAGGGATTGATCCAAGAAATGATGAATAGGTATCGGCGTATGGAGGAAACAGGGGTACGGAATATAGCTTCCTTTAACAGTAAAGGCGGTGCAAAAATGCCTTACATCGTAGTCGCCATAGACGAGTTGGCTGATTTGATGATGACGGCTGCCTTCGATATAGAGCAATCTATATGCAGATTAGCACAATTAGGTAGGGCCACAGGAATTCATTTGATAGTCGCAACACAACGGCCCTCTGTGGATGTGATCACTGGACTGATAAAGGCCAATTTCCCAAGCCGCATTAGCTTCGCTGTAACTTCCCAAATAGATTCTCGGACCATTCTTGACACGATGGGAGCGGAACGATTATTGGGGCGAGGTGACATGCTTTACCAGCCGATAGATGCCACAAGACCTGCGAGAGTACAAAATGTTTTTATAGGGGACGATGAGATTGGAGATATAGTTCAACATTGGTCAAGTACGCCGCGGGGATATAAACCAGAAATTAACCTAAACATCGTTAATGATGAAAACTCAGACATTGCTGGCATGTCTGATACCGGTGGGGCAAACAATCAGGACGAGTTGTTTGAAAAAGCAATGGCCCTTGCCCAAAAATATACCAAAATGTCCACCTCCTTGCTTCAACGGAGGCTTAGGATCGGATATCCTAGGGCTGCACGTCTCATGGATGAATTAGAAGATATGGGTGTTGTGGGTCCTAGTGATGGTTCAAAATCCCGAGATGTGATTTCTTCCACCTAAAAATAGATATTACCTTCCCACTAAAGTAATATTAGGGCATTATGGTTAGTAATTTTTCAAGTATGATGTCCCGATTATTGAATAGGAATGAATCCGACCTGGCAGTTCAGGACGAGAATAAATTCTGTTTGATGTGCAGTACTGACCTAAACAAATCAAATGTTTATCAAAGGTATAAAATATGTGATACCTGCGGATTTCATTACAGCATGAGTGCCAGAGACAGAGTTAATTCTATTGTTGATTTTGGATCATTTAAAGAAATTGACAGGAATTTGGTATCTGTTGACCCTATTTCTTTTACATCTTCAACTTCTTACAAAGAAACTCTCCATAAGGATCAAAAGCGAACTGGACTCACAGAGGCTGTTTTGAGTGGCACCTGCAGTATTGATGGCATTCTTTGTATGATCATCTCATTTGACTTTGGATTTATGGGAGGGTCTATGGGGTGTGCAGTCGGACAGAAGATATCCAATGCCATCGAAACAGCTGAAAAGAAGAAATTGCCTCTACTAACCATCATATCTGGAGGTGGATCTCGAATCCAAGAAGGGGTTTTGTCATTGATGCAGATGGCCAAAACCACAATCGCAGTCAATAGGCATAACGCCAAAGGACTCCCGTTTATATCTATTTTTTCAAATCCATCTACAGGACAGGCTTTCGCCAGTTTTGCCAATCTAGCCGATATAACGATCGCTGAACCTGGAGCCATTCTAGGATATAACCCTATAGGTACAACTCGAACTGAAAACAGTTCAACCCCCTTTGACCGACAAACGTCTGAGTCACATCTCGAACACGGGTTGATTGATTCCATTGCCTCCCGAACAGAATTAAGAGAAGTGGTTTCTGTCATATTAGATCTACTTCAAAAAGAATTTACTTTAAACAGGACAAATAGAAGAGGTGAAATTTCTGTTGACACTCCAAAAAATTTAGCCTGGCATTCTGTTCAATTAGCTCGTCATTCATCTCGGCCCACATCTTTGGATTATATGGCACGTATGTTGGATAATTTTGTGGAGATACATGGGGATAAACAATATTCTGATGACCCGGCAATAAGCTGTGGAATCGGACAATTGGGAGGCCAAACCATTGTTGTTATTGGACAGAACCGTTCAAAAGACCAAGTATCAGGAAATGTATTAAGAATATTGCCAGAAGGGTTTCGGAAATGCCAAAGAGCTATAAAAATTGCCAGGAAATTCAATTTACCGATAGTATCATTAATAGATACTCCTGGAGCAGATACTTCCATCGAAGCCGAAAATCGGGGACTCGCTCATTCAATCGCAACGACAATGTCTCTCTTTGCTGATCAAAAAGCACCTACTATTGCAGTTGTGATTGGAGAAGGAGGAAGCGGAGGGGCTCTTTCATTAGGAATAGCGGACAGAGTAATCATGCTGGAAAATGCTATTTTTTCAGCCATATCCCCGGAGGAAGCCGCAAATCTAATATATAGAGATGAAAACAGGGCTAATGAAGCAGCTGAAACACTGAAACTCACGGCTGCAGATTGTAAATCCCTAGGAATAGTCGATGTGATTGTTTCAGAACCTGGCGGCGGTGCACATACCGATCATCATGAATCAGCCAGACTGCTCAAAAGAGCATTGTTACAACAACTGTTTGAAGTTCAAAACAACTCAGCCAGAAAAAGGTTGAGAGAACGCTACAAAAAGTTTAAAGATATTGGTGAATATAGTTCATATTTCCGAAGTACTGTAACCAGAGAATTGAACCTTCTCCAACATTCAATCACAGAGCGAATTAAAGGCCTTAGACGGGCCTAGGAATTTGTTAACATAATGAGTCTAGAAACTTAAAACCCCACCCTCCTTCGAACGCCCAGACTCAAAGACAGATATATCTGTCTCGTCTTCTAAGGTGAGGCCTATGTCATCTAGTCCGTTCAACATGCAATGGCGTCTAAATGGTTCAATAGAAAACTCAGCCACCACTTCCTCATTCTCATCCCATACCCGTTGTGACTCCAAATCTATATTAATTCTATATTCTGGATCATTTTCTGAATTTTCAATTATTTGGGCCACTGTGTCTTCAGGCAAAACCACTGGTAAAACACCATTTTGAAAACAGTTACTAAAAAATATATCTCCAAAGCTAGGAGCGATAATACATTTAAATCCGTAGTCTTGCAGGGCCCATGGAGCATGCTCTCGAGATGAACCCGATCCGAAATTCCTTCCACTCACCAGTATCTCAGCATCGCGATATCCTTTTCGATTCAGAATAAAATCTTTGTTCTCAGAGCCATCTGGCATGAGTCTCCAATCGTTGAACAAAAATTGACCGAAGCCTGTTCTCTCAACACGTTTTAAAAATTGTTTCGGGATGATTTGATCGGTATCTACATTAACCCTGTTAAGAGGAGCTAGTTTTGCATTTAGGGAAACGAAAGGTTCCATTTTGATTCTTCCTTGGTTTTTTACCATTCACGTATATCGACGAAATGTCCTGCTATCGCTGCTGCTGCTGCCATTTCTGGGCTGACTAAATGGGTCCTTCCTCCTCTACCTTGTCTTCCTTCAAAATTTCTGTTTGAAGTAGAAGCACATCTTTCCCCCGGTTGTAATATGTCAGGATTCATCCCCAGACACATAGAACAACCAGCCTCTCTCCAATCAAACCCTGCCTCCGTGAGTATTATGTCAAGTCCTTCCTCTTCCGCCTGCCGTTTTATGGCATTAGAACCAGGCACGACCATGGCATAAATATTCTCTCTAACTTTTTTCCCTTCGACTACTCGCGCAGCAGCCCGTAAGTCTTCTATCCTTGAATTGGTACAAGAACCGATGAAGATACGATCCACTGGTATATCTTGTATTCTAGTCCCTGGTTCCAAATCCATGTAAGCTAAGGCTCTTTCTATAGATTCTCTTTCCCCTTCATCAGAATAGTCATCGGGATTTGGTATGCGGGATGATATTGAACCTACCATACCTGGGTTGGTCCCCCAACTGACATGGGGCTCTAGGTCCTCCGACTTAACAATAACCACCCTGTCATATTCTGCACCGACATCAGTGGAAAGTTTCCCCCACTCGCTTACTGCCTTTTCAAAATCTTTACCTTGAGGGACATTATCCCGTCCTCTCATATAATCGAATGTGGTTTGGTCGGGTGCTATCATACCCGCCCTGGCACCAGCTTCGATGCTCATATTACACACAGTCATCCGGCCTTCCATGGACAAAGAGGTTATGCCTTCTCCCGTATATTCGATTACATGACCTGTGGCTCCTGCTGTGCCAATTTCTCCAATTATGCTTAACACAACATCCTTTGCAGAAATACCTGATAGTAAAGGTCCCTCAACTCTAACTTCCATGGTTTTCGGTTTGAACTGCCTAAGTGTCTGAGTCGCCAACACGTGTTCAACTTCGGATGTACCTATTCCTATAGCAAACGCTCCAAAAGCACCATGCGTCGAAGTGTGGCTGTCTCCACAAACGATTGTCTTGCCAGGTTGAGTATGGCCTTGTTCCGGCCCTATAACATGAACAATGCCCTGTAAAGGACTAAACCTATCGTGAAGAGTCACTCCAAATTCTTCACAATTTTGAGTCAGAGCATCCAATTGTTGTTTAGCAATCGGATCAGTTATTGGTAGGGACAGATCCCACGTCGGAGTGTTGTGGTCAGCCACCGCGACCGTCAAATCTGGTCGCCTTACAGGTCTCTCAGCCATCCTAAGCCCGTCAAAAGCTTGTGGAGAAGTAACTTCGTGAACAAGATGAAGATCTACATATAAAAGCGAGGGTTGACCTTCTACTTCCTTCACTAGATGAGCTTCCCATATCTTATCAAACATGGTCCTAGCTGCCATTTAATACTCCATATTGGATTTTAGAAATTTGATTTCTCTTATCATCAAAACACAACAAGTTTTGTATTAACCGACGTTGGGATTGGCCGCCAAAGCACGGTTTAAAGCGTTCATGTAGGCCTTAGCACTTGCAACTATAATGTCTGTGTCACTGCCTCTTCCTACGAAGGCATCCCCCTGGAGTTCTATCCTGATGGTCACATCTCCGATGGCATCTATTCCTTCTGTAACTGAATCTACTCGAAATTCAGTGAGTCTATTCTCTATCCCTATTACCCTATTTATAGCCATATAAACTGCGTCAACAGGTCCTGTACCAGTAGCAGCATCTGTGATTTCTTCCCCTTCTGCATTTCTGATTTTCACTGTTGCTGTTGGTACACCATGGTCACCAGTGGATACTTGAACATGCTGAAGATCATATATGGTTGGAATATCTGCTGTTCTACGACTGTTTGATAGTAAAGTCTCAAGATCTTGATCTGTGACCTCCCTTTTACGATCTGCTAGCTCCTTAAATGATTCAAAAACCTCGTTGAGTTCCTCTTGCTGCAGATGAAAGCCAAGTTCTTCTAACCGAGCTCTGAGACCAGCCCGTCCACTCAGTTTCCCTAAAACAAATGAGTTACTAGGCCATCCTATGGATTTAGGATCCATAATTTCGAATGTGCTACTATCCTTCAAGACACCATCCTGATGTATACCGGAAGCGTGTCGAAATGCATTAGCTCCCACAATCGCTTTGTTTGGTTGTACTGGGAAACCGGTGATATCACTTACCAACCTACTCGTCCTATATATCTGAGTAGTGTCTATATTGGTCGAGACATCAAAAAAATCATTTCTCGTCTCAATGGCCATAATTATCTCTTCAAGCGATGCATTTCCTGCCCGTTCGCCAAGACCGTTGATGCAGCCTTCAACCTGCCTAACCCCTGCTCTCACTGCAGCCAGACTATTAGCTACAGAAAGCCCAAGATCATTGTGGCAGTGAACACTCAATACTGCTTTATCTATGTTGGGTACATTTCTTTTAATGTCTTCTATTCTTTCTGCAAATTCTGACGGAATAATGTACCCGACAGTATCTGCTATGTTAACTGTGGTGGCACCGGCATTTATGACTGCTTCGAGCATTTGATACAAATACTCGGGTTCAGTACGAGTTGCATCCATGGGAGAAAATTCCACGTCATCGCAATAAGTTTTCGCCCTCTCAACAGAAGCCACAGCAATATCAAGAACTTCCTCTGGGTTCTTTCGCAATTGATTCATTATCTGTATGTCAGAACTGCTAATAAAAACATGAAGACGAGGTCTAGCTGCGTATTTGACACCTTCCCAAGCCTTATCTACATCGTCTATATAGCACCTAGCAAGGGAAGCTATCTTTGGAGTTCGAACTTCTGAGGCTATTTTCTGAACCGCCTCTAAGTCTCCTGGGGATGCCGCCGCAAATCCAGCCTCTATTACATCAACTCCCAATCTCTCCAATTGCTTGGCAATTTCTAGTTTCTCTTGGGTTGTAAGTCCTATGCCCGCTGACTGCTCACCATCTCTCAGGGTAGTATCAAAAATTGTGACTTTCTCTTGGGACATTTCGGTCTCCTTTTATTAGTCAAGTATTACTAAAGGTTTATCTGCCTTAATTGCCTTTGCAAATTCGCAGGATTCCGTAGTCCGCCTGATTCAGCCTTGCCAAGACCAAATCAACATGGCGGACTACGCAGGATACCTCGTCTATCGACTTACATTTCATATTATTCATATATAGAACCAATCCTAGTCTGAGTCAGAGAGAAAGGACATCATACCTCTAAGCTCTTTACCCACCTCTTCTATCTGATGATCCGCATTTTCCTCCCGCAGCCTATTAAATGTTGGCCTTCCCTCATCATTTTCCGTGATCCATTCTTTAGCAAACGTACCATCTTGAATTTGGTCCAGTACCTTTCGCATATTCTTTTTCACGTTTTCGTCTACTACTACCGGTCCCCTCGTGTAATCTCCGTATTCAGCGGTATCACTCACTGAATACCTCATGTATTCCATACCACCTTGATAGAATAAATCCACTATAAGTTTCAACTCATGCATACATTCGAAATAAGCGGACTCTGGTTGATACCCCGCTTCAATCAAAGTCTCAAATGCAGCTTTTACCAAGGCTGCAACCCCACCACACAAAACAGCTTGTTCCCCGAAAAGGTCTGTCTCAGTCTCTTCTTTAAAAGTGGTGTCAAGTACCCCTGCCCGAGTGCAACCTACGCCTCTTGAATAAGCCAAGCCCAACGCATGGGCATTCCCAGTTGAATCTTGATGAACCGCAAGTAACCCAGGCACCCCAGAGTCTTTCGTATAAACTTCCCTCATCCTATGCCCAGGTGCTTTAGGTGCGACCATGGATACGTCGACATTATCAGGTGGATTTATCGCGTCATAATGAATATTGAACCCATGAGCAAACATTAAAGTCTTGCCCGGCAAAAGGTGGGGTAATATGGATTCATTGTAAACCGAAGCCTGAAGATGATCAGGAATCAATACCATAATAACGTCTGATTGGGCAGCAACCTCTGCCACTGTGGCTACCTTTAGGCCTTCCGATTCTGCCTTAGACCAACTCTTACTACCTTCATACAACCCTACGCATACATCTACCCCAGAATCCTTCAGATTTAACGCATGAGCATGGCCCTGACTACCGTAGCCAATAATACCTACGACTTTACCCTCTAACAGACTCATGTCTGCATCGGATTCATAATACATTTTCGCCATATAAATTCTCCTAATACAATATTCTTTTTTTAAGATGCATTCTCTAAAATCCTTGGGCTAGTCACGGCCTTATCTTGCTCAAAGGAGGCCCCTCTACTCATAGCCACTGTGCCAGTTCTCATCACCTCAAAAACCCCAAAAGTATCCAGTAAATCTACAAGGGAATTAACTTTGTCCTCATTACCCGTTACCTCGACAATCAAGGTATCCTGCGAGACATCTACTATCTTGGCCCTAAATATATCAACGATCTGCATGATTTCGCTACGAGTCGCAACATCGCATTTGACCCTTATTAGGGCTAACTCTCTCGACACCGCATTCTCTTCAGATATATCAGCTACTTTAATGACTTCAACCAACTTATGGAGGTTCTTAACGACCATTTCGACTGTTTTGGCATCCCCATCAACTACGAATGTCATTCTGGATAAACCAGCGGATTCGCTCTTCCCTACTGCCAGACTTGATATGTTGTAACCACGCCTCCTGAACATACTAGATATGCGGTTTAGGACACCAGCACGATCCTCAACCAATGCCGTTATGGTGTGTTTTTCTGACGATTTCAAGTTGTCACCTTCTCTGAAACTGGTTCCTCTATCATGTCATAAACTGTCATGCCTGATGGAATCATGGGGTATACGTTTTCCTCTTGCTCAACTATGAAGTCAATCAACACCGGACCATCATGTTCCATAGCTTCAGTAATTGCCGTTTTTACCTGTGTTTTATCCGTTACTTTGATACCTTTTATGCCATATGCCTCGGCCAAACGAACGAAGTCAGGATTACCTGTGTAGGCTGTTGAGACATATGAACTATCGAAGAATATTTCTTGCCACTGCCTAACCATTCCCAAAAACCCATTGTTCAATATTGCAAATTTAATTGGTAGCCTGTTTTCTGCGATGGTTGCTAATTCGCAAAGTGTCATCTGGAAACCACCGTCACCAGCGATAGACCAAACGGTAGAATCAGGGTCAGCAACCTGTGCACCCATAGCAGCAGGTACTTCATACCCCATCGTTCCTGAACCACCTGAGGTAAGAAACGTGCAGGGTTTTTTGAATCGATAATGTTGTGCAGCCCACATCTGATGTTGGCCAACACCTGTCACTATCGTGGCTCCTCCTTTGGTTTCCTCAGAAAGGTCTTTAACTACCTGTCGGGCCAATAACTTAGAAGTCTCAGGTATATCCAATGAAGGATGATCCTTCTTCAAAACGTCTATTCTTTTCAACCATGCCGGGTGGGTCGCAGCCACAATCTGAGTATTCATCCGAGTCAGAACTTCTTTTACATCTCCCACTATAGGCACATCAACTGCAATGTTTTTTCCTATTTCTGAAGGATCAACATCTATATGTATCTTTTTCGAATTTAAGGCAAACTTAGATGGATCCCCAGTTATTCGGTCATCAAAACGCATACCTAACGCAATAATGAGATCCGCTTCCTCAATTGCGAAACTAGAATATGCCATTCCATGCATGCCAGGCCAGCCAGTCCATAGAACATGGTCTTCTGGAAAACAGCTAATTCCGAGCAGCGTGGTAATGACAGGTATTTGAGCCCTCTCAGCCAATTCCTTTAACTCATCGTATGCCTTTGATATTATGATTCCGTGACCCGCAACAATAACCGGTCTCTCTGATTCATTAATCAAATGAGCTGCCTTTCGTATTTGACCAGAATGCCCGGAGAAGTTAGGACTATATCCAGGTAAATTCAATTCTCCTGGTTCTTCGTATTCAATTTCCTGTATAAATACGTTCCTAGGTATATCTACCAATACTGGTCCTGGTCGGCCTGAGTTTGCTATATGAAATGCTTCTTTAATCGAAGAAGCTATCTCTGAGGCATCCATAACTAAAAAGTTGTGTTTTGTGACAGGTAAGGTTATCCCTGTGATATCAGTTTCCTGAAAGGCATCTGACCCTATAGTCCAACTATTTACCTGTCCAGTTACAATTACCACTGGTACAGAATCCATTTGGGCTGAAGCTATTCCTGTCACAAGGTTTGTAGCCCCTGGACCCGATGTCGCAAAAGCCACTCCAGGTTTACCCGTAACTCGAGCGTATCCGTCAGCTGCTAAAGAAGCACCTTGTTCGTGTCGTGTCAATATATGACGGAGTTCTGGGTATTCTGGTAAGGCCTGGTATAAAGGCAAAATCGCTCCACCAGGTATCCCGAAAACTACGTCACAGCCTTCCCTGAGCAAACTTTCACAGACAATCTGTGATCCTTTCTTTATCATTCAACTTCCTTAATTAATCTACATATAAATAATTGGCGAATTCTTATTTCGATTAAAAGGGCTGGGGTCTCGAAAAAAATAAATCCCGCCCTTAAGCTGGGACGGGATAACAAAAACCACTCCCGTGGTACCACCCAAATTGCCCTGTAAATCACTTCAACAGGACCACTCGTTGAGCTATAACGTGGCTACCGCCTGTCCCTACTTTATGTTAGTGAGCCACAATATAGCATGCAGAAGCGTTGAGTTTTCTCATCACTAACTGCATTACTGACTCCTAATTTTCAAGACAGATGCTCAAGGGCGAGTTCACAGTCGTTGTGTATCAGACTTCCAGCTGTAATGTCCGACTCTCTCTCTCACAACCCCTCTGTTACTACTCCCCGTCACAGCAAATTTATTTACCTTTTTCCAAGACGTTGCATTCTAACACCTCATGGCAATAGGGGTCAAACAAAAAGTTTACATTCTAACTGACCTTATGCTTGATGTAAAAAGAGAGTACAGAACTGATGGAATTGAACCATTTGTTGTCCCTTCAGAGGTCCTATGCTATCTTTTGTCTTTGAGTCTTTATTAATAATCCGGGGGTTAATTCAGGTAATATGCTTGACCACGATATTTTGATAATCGGTGCCGGCCTAGCTGGTATGAGAGCCGCTCTGTCGGCTAAAGAACTTGGGGCCGACGTTGCTGTGGTATCCAAAGTGCATCCCGTCAGAAGCCATTCTAATGCTGCACAAGGCGGAATAAATGCCGCTTTGACAGATAGAGGGGACGACTGGCGAGATCATGCTTACGACACCATAAAGGGAAGCGATTTTTTGGGAGATCAAGACGCGATTGCACTAATGTGTCAAGAGGCAGGTAGCGAAGTAATCGCAATGGAACACATGGGCGCTATATTCAACAGGGATGAAGAAGGAAGGCTTGGCACTAGAGCTTTTGGTGGCCAGCGAGAAGCAAGAACCTTCTTCGTAGCAGATTTCACTGGCCAAGCTCTTTTACACGTATTATACGAACAGATTTTGAAAGCAGGTGCCTTGGTATATGAGGAATGGTTTGTACTTTCCTTAATCGTAAGGGATGGCAAATGCGGCGGGGCAGTAATGATGGATATTCGTACTGGAAGAATTGAGGTTGTTCGTGCCAAAGCAGTGATTCTTGCAGCTGGAGGCTTGGGTAGAGTATTTGAACCAAGTACAAACGCATTGATATGTACCGGTGATGGAATGAGCCTGGGATACAGAGCTGGTGCTTCATTAATGGATATGGAAATGGTGCAGTACCATCCAACAACCTTAAAAGGTAGTGGGGTTTTAATAAGTGAGGCCGCTCGTGGCGAAGGTGCATATCTACTGAATTCTGAAAATGATAGATTCATGCTCAAATACGCACCAGAATTCAAGGAATTAGCTTCCCGTGATGTTGTGTCAAGATGTGAACAAACTGAAATCAACGAAGGTCGAGGACTAGACGGATGTGTGCTGCTTGACGTGAGACATCTTGGAGAGAAATACATAAGCGAGCGATTATCCCAAATACGTGAATTAGCAATGGATTTCGCCAACGTAGACATGGTTAAGGAACCAGTGCCCATAATGCCTGGTATGCATTACCAAATGGGAGGGGTGAAAGCGAACGTTGACGGTGAAACTGGAGTACCTGGGTTGTACGCAGCTGGTGAGGTAGCGTGTGTTAGTGTGCACGGGGGCAATAGGCTAGGAGCCAATTCGCTACTAGACACACTTGTTTTCGGTAGGAGATCCGGGATACACGCGGCTGAAATGGTCAAATCCACACAACACGTGAATGTAGATGATTCAGCGGCCGACGATGACAAAAGCAACATCCAACAATTATTGGCAAACGATAAAAATGAGTCATTTGGTCAAATCCGTTTAGATATGGGAACTGCCATGAAAGAACACTTCGGGGTGTTCAGGGATGAAAACGGTATGCGAGAAGGAATAGAAAAAATTGAATCAGTGAAGAAAAGAGCTGAAGATGTATATATAGCCGATAAAGGCAACATCTTTAACACCAATCTTCTTTTCACCTTAGAATTGGGTTTTATGTTGGAATGTGCGGAATCAATAGCCGTGAGTGCTGCAGATCGAACAGAGAGCAGAGGGGCTCATACCCGAACTGATCTGCCAGATAGGGATGATGTGAAGTGGTTAAAGCACATCTTGGTTTCTCAAAATGATGGCGGCGGACATGAACTATCCTATAAAGACGTTGTTATCACCGATTGGGAACCAGTAGTAAGACAATACTAATAACCAAAAGGATTTTTGTTAATGGAAGTTAAATTTAACGTTAGACGATATGATCCAGAATCGACTGATGCAGTAGACCATTTCCAAGAATACCTAGTGGATATGGATGACTCATCCACAGTTCTTGACGGTTTAATCCGCATCCGAGAAGAAGTTGATGGAACATTGAGTTTGAGATGCTCCTGCAGGAGTGCCATATGTGGATCCTGTGCGGTGAGGGTTAATGGTGAAGCTGGTCTTGCGTGTAACACAAAAATCATAGATGTATTGTCTTTGGATGGGAAAACGGTAACCATAGAACCTGCTGGTAACCTGCCAGTAATAAAAGATCTTGTAGTAGATTTTCAGCCATTTTGGGAAAAAATTAAGTCAGTGGACCCATGGTTACAACCAGAAGGAGAGGAGCCCGAGGCAGAATATCTAGCCCCAGATGAAGATATGCTTCATCTGGCAGGAGTTGTATCTTGCATACTCTGTGGAGCCTGTGTCTCAGACTGTACAGTTATGGAAGTAGATTCCAACTTTCTAGGCCCAGCAGCGCTCGCCAAGTCATACAGATTTGTGGGGGATCCAAGAGATGATTCATCCCAACAACGATTTAAGACTCTTAATGGGTATGGAGGGGTGTGGGATTGCACTAGGTGTATGAAATGTGTCGAAGTTTGTCCAAAAGGGGTAGCCCCAATGGACAGAATAATGGCATTGCGTGAACAGGTGATGGAATCAGGATACAAAAATACCAACGGTGCTAGGCACGCCAATGAGTTCACAAACTCTATAAAGCACAGTGGGTGGCTTGATGAAAAAAAATTGGTGATAAAAAGTTTCGGTATATTTAATATAAAGGCAATGATAGGACTAATTCCGTTAGCGATTAGATCTCAGCGTGCCGGCAAGGTTCCACCTATATTCCATAAAAATATTCCGGGAGTAGAAAACGTTAGAAGAATCTTTGAAAAGGTAGAGACAAAGAAATGAAATATGCTTTTTACCCAGGATGCGTATCAAGAGGCGCATGCCCAGAATTATATTCCGCCACTATCGAGGTATGTAGGATACTAGACATTGAACTTAATGAAGAGGCGCTGAAGGGTGCTTCTTGTACTGGTGCAGGCGTTTTACAGGAAAAAAACCTGAGGCTTGGCGATACCCTTAATGCTCGAACCTTTGCTATGGCAGAAAAGTCCGGGAATCCTTTGATGACTATATGCAGCACATGCCAGGGAGTTATGTCTCAGGCTAACGAACGACTTCTGGCAGACCCTGAATATTTGGCATCAATTAATGAGGACTTGAAAGAAGAAGGCCTTGAATACAAAGGAACGGCAGACCCTAAGCATTTGTTGTGGGTAATTGTAGAAGATTTAGGAATAGATTTCCTGGAATCAAAAATAGTAAACAAACTTAACGGGTTGAAATTGGCTCCGTTTTACGGTTGCTATATCGTTAGGCCTACAAAAGCATTAGGGTTCGCTGAAAACTCTGGTCGCAAACAAGCATTGGAAATGGTTATAGAAAGTGTGGGGGCTGAAGTAGTAGATTTTCCAGGCAAGACTCTGTGCTGTGGTTTCCCTATTTTAACTATAAACCCAGAAAATTCGGTCAATATGGTTGCAAACCACACCATAGATGCCAAAGACCGGGGTGCCGATGCCATGGTTACCCCATGCCCTCTATGTCATCTCAATTTGGATGGGTACCAGCCAAATGCAGCATCCGCAAGAAAACGTGAAATAGATTTACCTATAATCCACCTGCCTCAATTATTGGGTTTAGCACTGGGTATCTCCCCGGAAAAAATGCGCTTGAATAAGCATATTGTGTCTACAAAGAAACTTTTGAGCGAGCTTGTAATATCCCCCTAAATTCACTCCAGCTTGGTACAGATCAATACTAGGAATCCTATAAGTGAGCATATACTTAACCACGTAATTGAGGCCACTTGTCCCAATCCTAAAGTTGATGATATGTAACCCCATGCAAAAGGCCCTGTAATAGCCGCGAGTCTACCGACCATGTTATATACCGCGAAATATTCTGAGACCGTACCGGGCTCGGACATAGAAAGAACGAATGGTCGCTCTGAAACATATAGTCCAGCCATAAATACCCCACTCATCACCCCTACAGCCCACCATAGCTCTCCCGGGAGATCAAGTACTGGCAGAAGCGCAGCCAATCCCAATATCAAAAACCAAGCCATAACATTAATTTTCAAATTCAAAAAAGAACCGTACTTATCCACCAAGAATCCCCAGACGGCACCACTCGGGATACCAAAAATAATCCCCACGGCTAATATCAATTGAACTTCTTTCTCTGACAAATCGACGGTTTCGACTCCATACAGAACAGCAAATACTGAACCGGCATATATGCTGGAAAAATACCAAAAACGCGCAAAGAGGAACATTGCCCAAACTTTTTTCTTTCTGGCATGCCATAGAGACAGGAAAGCCTGTCTTAAAGCCCTTAACAAAACTGATCGGAGCTCAGTAATTTCGGTATTTCCTATAAAATAGTGCCCAGATAAAAACAGCGGTAAAACTAAAAGAAACATCAATAGGGCCATTAATTTGAATAAAAAAACAGGCCCTTCAGAATCATAAAACAACAATCCACAAACTACAGCTAATATAGCACCGATATAACCAATCCCAACCCCTAACCCTCCAATATATCCGACATTTGATTCGGTAGTCATGTCTGCCAACAGCGCGTTGTAAAAGATATTGGCTAAATGAATCAAAATGACGGCAGCACAAAAAAGAACTATGGAAGCTTCATAGTTGAATACACCAATTAACGCTGTGGCAAAAATAGCGACCAAAGTAGTGAAAAGTAAAAATGGCATTTTACGTTTGGTGACATCAGAAATTGTGCCGGCAACCGGTGAAAGTATAAACACAATGACCATCGATATAGAAAGTGAAAATCCAAATGTGCCGTCATTTCCTGCCATATCTCTGGTCAACCATAACGGAAAAACCAGACCAACAATACCAGCCGAAAACAACGTATTCCCCATGTCATAAACGACCCATGAAGCAATACCCAGTTTGGATCGAGACAGTTCATTTTTTGACATTATAGAAGTTACTCATAACTTCCAAGTTTATAGGATTTCTAAGGAATTGGTCGGGGCGACTGGACTCGAACCAGCGACCTCCACGTCCCGAACGTGGCGCGCTACCAACTGCGCTACGCCCCGATATTCAAATCAATTTTAGAGACTTTTTACAAAATAGGGCAATATACATTGGATATAGTAATTAACAAATAGTATTAGGATGGTTGGATTTTTTTGACCCCTCAAAATTGATGTGCTACGGTTAATAAGTGAAAAAAAGCACATAGTGTTAATCCGGTTACCATAGCCGCGAATTAAGAGAGGTTGACCTCCTTATTGAACAGGACAACTACACCCCGACCTAACCCTAGAAACACCCTCAAATGGCTATCAATTATCACGTTGATATCTGCTTTCAGTCAGGTAACTCTGGGGGGATATGTCAGATCCAGTGAGTCGGGATTAGGATGCCCTGATTGGCCCCTATGTCATGGGCAAATTATACCTCCCTTTGAATTTCATACTCTTGTTGAATATTCCCACCGCCTAAATGCATCTTTGTTAATGGTTCTTGTAGGAACACTTTTCCTATTATGCTGGCTTCGGTTTAGAGAAGAAAAAATCGTTACTTTCCTTGCTGCAACTGCATTGGGACTCGTCATATGTGTTGCCGTACTTGGAGGAATAACAGTCCTAACTGAATTAGCCTGGTGGATAAGATTAATTCATCTTTCGCTCGCTGAATTATTGATAGGATCTGTTACTGCAATTGTCTGGTTGTCATTTACTTGCAACATATTGTGGAACGCTCCTCCTCAGCAAATATCTACTCCGAATTGGGCAGGGAAATTGTGGGTGATTTCTGTAGGTATCTTCATACTCATCATCTCTGGTTCCTATATGGTTGGAGCAGGAGCGGGTTCCGCATGTTCAACCTGGCCATTGTGCAGAGGGGAACTATTCCCTTCCGGCACCGCCTATGCCATACACATGGGCCACAGGTATCTAGCTGGTCTGATTCTAATAGCTGCTGGATATATTGGTCTCTCTTTCATAAAAGAAGATGGGAATATCCCCGGTGTGAAACAGGCCTCCATGATTTTAGTTCATAGTATCCTGTTGCAAATCGTTATTGGCGCAATTTTAGTATGGATTGGTTTTGACCCTATACTGAAAACTATCCACCTGGCCTTGGCAACAATAATCTGGATGGCAGTCATTTACATGGTGGCTTGCATATTGGAAAATCATTCCAGATATTCAAAAGGCTGATGTATGATTTCGTCCTATATAGCATTAACAAAACCGAAAATAATCGTCCTGCTATTGATAACCACGGTAGGTGGGCTATTTCTCGCTTCAGACGGGTTTCCTGACCTGACTATCGCTGCAGCCGTTTTAATAGGTGGCACCTTAGCAGCCGGTGGCGCCAATTCACTAAATCATTTCTGGGACCGCGATATAGACATAAAGATGAAGAGAACTACCACCAGACCTGTGGCATCAGGTGCAGTCCCCCCTACTAACGCTTTGATTTTTGGGATTCTACTGAACTTGGTGGCCTTTGCGGTTCTCTACAGATACACCAACCTACTGAGCGCATTACTGACGTTATCCGCCACCTTGTTTTATATATTTGTTTACACAATGGTACTGAAAAGAACGACCCCCCAAAACATAGTAATCGGTGGGGCCGCTGGCTCCATTCCACCTACCGTTGGCTGGGTAGCCGTTACCAATAGCATTATGGACCCGGCTCCCATTTTTCTATTCCTAATCGTGTTTTTCTGGACACCACCCCATTTTTGGGCCCTTTCCTTAATATTGAAAGATGATTACGAAAATGCGGGTATTCCCATGTTGCCAGTAGTTTCTGGCATTGCAGCGACAAAAACTCAAATATTTATTTACACTTGGATATTGCTAGTTTTATTGCTGGCAGCAACGTATTTTGTGGAAGAGCTCTCAATCATTTTTGGAATTTCTTCAGTATTGTTATGTGCAGGATTCATATGGTCAACCTGGCTGTTGAAGCGAAGGGACAACATCGAATTGGCTATGCCTATTTACCTCTATTCCATGGCCTTCCTTGCGTTGCTTTTCGTGGTAATGGTTGCGGAAAGTTTCATCTTGATATAGCACTTAATATCACAAAGGCTAATAAACAATATTTATGTGCCCGAATCAGCTTGACGAACATGCCCGTATTTTGATAAATTTCGATCTTGGTTTGGGTAGAGATTAACTTAAGACAATACTCTTGGTTTGGGTAGAGATTAACTTAAGACAATACAGGTTAGGTGCTTAAAATCTATGCGACTGCAGAAGACTTCAAAGACTTCTTTTCTCTTAGCTGCAACCCTTTTAACCTTATTAATTACAGCATGCTATCCCGACCATAACCAGTCGACCTTCGACCCTCAAGGACCCGTTGCAAGCCGGCAATTAGGTATTTTTTGGTGGATATTTATCGGGGGCATGATAGTTTTCGTCCTAGTGGAAGCCGCCCTTATCTACGCAATGATTAAATTCCGGGCAAGGAGTGAGTTCGACAACCCAGCTCAGACGCACGGCAACAACAGATTAGAAATTATATGGACAGCTATCCCTGCCATACTCTTATTAATCATCATGGTGCCAACCATCGACACCCTTTTCTATATGTATGAAGCTCCGAAGCTCCATCAACCTAATCACACCCTTGAAGTTATAGGACATCAATGGTGGTTTGAATTCAGATACCCGGATCCGAATAACCCAGAGAAAGAAATAGTTACTGCAAATGAAGTCTATATACCTGTGGGATATCCTGTGCCAATAAATCTGGGTTCCGTCGACGTGATTCATAGCTTCTGGGTACCTAAGCTGGCAGGTAAAACTGACATGGTTCCAGGTGAAGAGAATTACATGTGGTTTGAGGCTGACGTGCCCGGAGAATATTACGGTCAATGCGCCGAGTACTGCGGAACATCACACGCCAACATGAAATTCAAGGTCATCGCAGTTCCGGAAAATGAATTTAATGCATGGCTGCAGACACAGGCTGCCTCGGCATTTGAATCATCTGACGCACTAGTGCAAGAAGGTGCTGGGGTTTTTAAGAGTGCAGGATGCACCGGATGCCACGCTACAAAGACTGTTGTAAACAAAGGTTCCACAGGAAGGGTGGGCCCCAACCTGGCCCATGTGGCTTCTCGCAGAGATCTTGCAGCGGGTATGTTGAGCAATGCCAACGAAAATGGAATTGTTAACGATGCTCTACTTCAAGAAAACCTGCGAACTTGGTTGCAAGACCCAAATGAAGTGAAACCAGGGAACTTAATGTCTAGTGGCGCTCAGGTATACACCGATCCCGACAAGAAATTAAGTGAAGAGCAGATATCACAATTGGTACATTATCTGTCTTCATTGAAGTAGTTTTGGAATTATCACGAATCGAGCTGGAGGCCGCTAAGTGAGTACATTTCCTATATCAATACCGAGGCCGGTTCATCCGACTGGCATATGGAATTGGGTTACGACGATCGATCATAAACGAATCGGTATCTTGTATGGAGTAACCGCTTTCCTCATGTTCCTCTCTGGTGGCGTAGAGGCGATTTTAATGAGGGTGCAATTAGCCGGCCCTGAACTGGATATAGTGAGTGCAGCTGTCTATAACCAGCTGTTCACAATGCACGGTACTACAATGATATTCCTCGCCGTTATGCCACTCTCCGCAGCCTTCTTTAACTTCGTTATACCGCTGCAAATAGGAGCCCGTGATGTCGCCTTCCCTAGGCTAAATGCTTTTAGTTATTGGACTTTCCTTGCGGGAGCCTTGATGTTGAAGCTTAGTTGGATTGGTGGTGCTACAGATGCGGGTTGGTTTGGATATGCACCTCTCACCTCCGTGGCCCAAAACCCAGGTACTGGAATAGACTTTTGGATAATAAGCTTACAGATCCTCGGAGTTGCGTCATTGGCCGCTGCATTTAACTTTATTGTGACGATAATTAACATGAGAGCTCCTGGGATGACGATGATGCGCCTTCCTTTATTTACCTGGATGAGCTTCATCACTGCAATTCTTTTGGTGTTAGCTTTCCCAGTTATCACTGTTGCATTAATTGAACTTACATTTGACAGGTATTTCATGTTCAATTTCTTTAATGTGGCCAACGGAGGGAGTGTTGTGTTGTGGCAACATCTTTTCTGGGTATTTGGGCATCCGGAAGTGTACATTCTTATCCTGCCAGCGATGGGTATTGTTTCTGAAGTGATACCTGTATTCTCAAAAAAACCTTTGTTTGGCTACAAAACAGTAGTTTTAGCAGGAGCAATCATAGCGTTCATGGGATGGATGGTATGGAGCCATCATATGTTTACAGTTGGACTAGGAGCTGTTGCTAATGCCGTTTTTACTGTTACGACCATGCTGATTGCAGTACCCACTGGGATCAAAGTGTTTAATTGGCTTGGAACAATTTGGGGAGGATCCATTAGATTCACCACTCCGATGCTATACTCGCTAGGTTTTATCGCGATGTTCCTCATTGGAGGAATTAGTGGAGTGATGCATGCCGTGTCGGCTTCAGATGCACAGCAACAGGATACTTATTTCATACCTGCCCACCTGCATTACGTGTTGTTTGGCGGGGCAATAATGGCCATCCTGTCCGGCATCTTCTACTGGTTTCCCAAATATTCGGGGAAAATGTTCAACGAACGACAAGGGAAAATCTCTTTCTGGCTGCTCATGATTGGCCAGAACGTGACCTTCTTCCCAATGCATTTCGTCGGATTAGATGGGATGCCGCGAAGAATTTATACCTATGCTGGCAACATGGGATGGGATTTTTGGAACGGTGTGGCCACCGGAGGAGTGCTTATTCTCCTAATCGGGTTCCTTTTGGTAATGGATAATATTGGAAGGCACTGGAAAAACGGCGAACCGGCTCCACCGGACCCCTGGGATGGTAGAACTTTAGAATGGTCAATCCCATCACCACCTCCGGAATATAACTTCGAAGAAATCCCGATTGTTAGAGGGCTCGATGATTGGTGGGCAACTAAACAGGGAGATTCTTATAAAGAGATTCCGGCCAGTGGAGGATCGGGAGAAAACGGCCATAATATTCACCTGCCCCAACCTTCATATTGGCCATTCGTTTCGGCCGCCGGGCTATTTATAGCAGCCTATGGAGTTGTATTCAACGATTTGCTAATCCCGTGGGGACTAGCAGCAATTGGTCTGACAATAGGATTTGTTGGTGTTTACGCATGGTCTCTTGAACCGGTAAATGATCCTGAAGAAGACTCTACTCATTAAGGAAGGTTCTCAATTGGCACAGGAACACGCAGCTCCAATTCACGGGGAAGATGAAGGTACCACAACCGGTCTTAATCACCGAAAAATGCTCATGTGGGCATTTCTTGGCTCAGACTGCATGTTTTTTGGTTCCCTGATCGCAACATATTTGGTATACCAAGGCAAGAGTCTAGAGGGCCCACTACCAATAGATGTGTTTGATATACCAGTTACCTCCATTAGTACCTTCGTACTTTTAATGAGTAGTATGAGTATGGTACTTGCCTACTCTGCCTTAACAAAAAACAACATGAAGGGTTTCAGGATATGGATGATATCCACAGCAATAATGGGCTCAACCTTTATTGGTTTTCAGGTTTATGAATTCAGCAGTTTTGCGACCCACCATGTAGAGATCGATTGTGTCAATCCAGGAGAATTGACCAAATACGAACAACATATTTTTGATGACGGTTGTTCTTCCGGTGAAGCCCATGCAGAAAGTCATGAAGGGTTAAAACCTCAAACAAATTTATTTGGAACAACTTTTTACACCCTAACGGGTTTTCATGGTGCTCACGTTACTTTGGGAGTAGTCTGGCTCCTTTCGTTATTACTTTTATCATTTAAGAAGGGTGTCATAACCCCAGAGAAGAATTTGGACGTGGATCTGGCTGCACTCTATTGGCACTTTGTCGACGTTGTATGGATAGTCATATTCACAGTCGTATACTTATTTGGAGTATTCCCGGGATTCTAATGGTACATTGGGAGATAATATGAGTCAGGAACTTTCTGCAGAGGAACATACAGGGCACCCAACAGCTGGGCAATATTTCCGCATAGCAGTAATTTTATGTGTCATAACAGCCGTAGAAGTCGGAGTATTCTATGTCGAATTCTTAGGGCACTGGATGATTCCGATACTGTTTATATTGTCGGCCAGTAAATTCACCTTGGTCGCTATGTATTACATGCATTTGAAATTCGATCACAAGCTTTTTACCTACCTGTTTGTCGCTGGCTTCATATTAGCTGCATTAATTATTAGTTTTCTACTACTGCTTTTTGGGGTGTATTCTTAACCTCGCTAAACGGAAACCAAACACCAAATTCCATTCATGTCGTTTTTAGGTTTTTCTGACTCAATATGGTTGCACTGGCACCCTCATTTAGAGGTTGTACTTGGTCTGATATTGGTCCAATGCGCCTACTTGTATGGAATCGGGCCATACCGAAGAAGACAAACTGATTCTCCCGAAATAAATCCCCGCCAGACTGTTATGTTTACCCTGGGGACCTTCGTTATCTTCGTCTCACTTACCTCCCCTTTACACATATTAAGCGATCATTACTTGTTTAGCGCCCATATGCTGCAACATGTTCTTATAACACTTATATGTCCTCCTCTTCTAATTGTGGGAACGCCTGGCTGGCTGGCGTCAAAGCTCTTCCAAAATAGATGGTCTATCTCAGTCTTCAGGAGAATTTTTCATCCACTCGGTGCTGTTGTGATATTCAACATAATTTTTTCAATGTGGCATTTACCAATTCTGTATAATCTTTCAGTCAGTTACCACTGGGTACATATCCTAGAACATTCACTCTTTATATCCGCCTCTATCGTAATGTGGTGGCCTATTTGCAGTCAGGTCCAGTCTATCCCTAAGCTGCCCTACCCAATACAAATGTTATATTTTTTTGTTATGTCATTAGCTCAAATTATAGTATTTGGGATAATAACGTTTGCCAGAGAACCAATTTATCAACACTATATTGATGCTCCACGAATTTGGAATATAAGTCCACTTGTAGATCAGCAACTTGGGGGAATCATAATGAAGGTGGGAAGTGGCTTCCTCTTCCTCTTCCTGATCATAATCGCTTTCTTCAAATGGTTCGACGAAGATTCCAATTCCCAGGAAACAGCGTATAATAAGCAGGATTCTACAGAACGGGAGTTGCAATGAACAAAGTTACCTTAGCTCTAGTGGTACCCTTAGCCTCTTTCGCCATGATAGCGGTATTTGCCATAACCCTTGGCTTCACCTTCTATCAAATACATCACAATACGGGTTTAGGAACGATCGGAGTGATCGTTATTGGGCTAGCATTATTAATCCTCACTCCTTTAGTGGCCTTTCTTCTCGAAAAAAAGACATCTCCATAATAGCTTTGTTGGTCAGGGAACTATACCCCCATAGTAGTAACAAAAGCCTCCACTCTCTCCATTTACTATTGTTAGTGGTTTTTTCTCTAACTTACCTCGTGGGGTGCACCACCTCAGGTAACTCTAGCTTGTACGGAACAGCTCTCAACGATCATGACGGATCAAGATTCTCCCTCCTGGATGAGAATGCTGTTGAAGTAACAGACCAGACCTACATGGGCCAAGTACACCTAATTACCTTTTTATTTACAAACTGCACCAGTCTTTGCCCACTTGTGACCGCAAGCATTAAGCAATCCTTGGAAAGGTCGGAAGACACACGAAATACTCCTGTCTTAATAATTTCAGTTGATCCAAAGGGAGACACCATTGAATCCAGAAAAGCCTTCAAAAATAGATGGGGCCTTTCATCGAACTGGCGTTACCTCAACGGAAATAAAGAGGAATTAAACACTATCTGGAAGAGTTTTTACCTGAATCCACAAGAAGCCGCTATCGAATCCCTTAACAGTCAAATGAATAGAAAGTACGACATTATCCATTCATCGCCTGTTTACATAGTAGATGATGAAGGTCGTCCCGCAGTAGTACACACAAACCCAATAGACCCAGATCATTTACATGAGGATCTTATCCGAATTTCGAAACGTTAAGCTAAAGTCGTCAAACTAATTATCTAGGCAGCTTCAAGGGCCGTTTTGGCGCTTTCTACTACACCCGTGAATGATTCAGGATTACTGATGGCCATCTCAGCCAACATTTTACGATTGATATCGATACCTGCCAATTTTAGTCCATGAATCAATTTACTATATGTGATTTCGTTCGACCGGGCGGCTGCGTTTATCCTAATATTCCACAAGCGTCGCATATCTCCCTTTTTCTTCTTTCTATGGTCATATGAATATTGCAGCGCGTGTATCATTGACTCATGTGCGCGCCTATAAAGGGTATGGCGGACACCTTGATGACCTTTGGTCATATTCAATATCTTTTTATGTCTACGGCGTCTCGTTGTGCCGGTTCTAACTCTAGTCACCTAAAGATCTCCTGTCTGAAATTACGATTATTTACTGTACGGAAGCAGTTTCTTAAGTCGAGGTACATCAGATTCGCTAACAGGCAATGTGCCCGAGTACAATCTTTTCACACTTTTGGGTTTTTTCCTGCGCAGGTGACTTCTTAGACCTTTCATTCTCATCAACTTTCCTGATCCTGTGACTTTGAAACGCCTCTTGGCACCTTTATGAGTTTTAAGTTTTGGCACTTTCTGGTTCCCTATTATTTTTATTCTTTTTTAAAGATGGGCTGGGTGCCAAAATCATGGCTAAAAATCTGCCTTCAAAAGAAGGTGCTTTTTCCAACAATGCGTCTTCTTGTAAATCTTCTGCCACATTTTTGAGCAAAGCCATTCCTATTTGAGGATGTTGCACCTCTCGTCCTCTAAACATGACTGAAACACGCACTTTAGAGCCCTCAGTTAGAAGTCTTTTCACTAATCTAGTTTTGGCTTCCCGGTCGTGGTCTCCAATTCGGGTCTTCATCCGTACTTCTCGCACAGAATTATTAGATTTGGTTTTGGAGGCTTTTCTGGCTTCACGTTCTTTACGAGTGGCCTCATACCTAAATTTCCCATAATTCAACAATCGACAAACTGGGGGATTGGCCGATGGTGCTACCTCCACAAGATCCAAACCCTTCTCGGTCGCCATTTCTAGTGCCTTGTCAGTAGTCAACTCACCAAGTTGATTTCCTTTGTTATCAACAACCAGCACAGTTTGGGCAGTTATTTGATCATTAACTCGATAATTTTTAGGTATGTTACTTCCCCTTTTCACAAAATAAATAGTCCAGTGAATACACTGGACCACAATGAATATAGCACACCCAGTGTACGCGATCAACAAAATTAGGTAGCAGATCTTTTAGGTGATTTTATCCTCCACCTCAGAAGAAATTCTTTTTTTTATCTCATTCAGAGAAAGGGCCCCTAAGTCCTCTCCTGATCTCAACCTTACACCAACGCTTTCCGATTCTACCTCTCTATCTCCCACTATGAACATATATGGTACTTTAGCTATTTGAGCATCTCGAACCTTAGCATTCATTCGTTCACTTCGAGAATCTATGGCGGACCTTATTCCACTTTCTGACAATTCACTATGCAAAAAAGTAGCGTAGTCAAAATGTCTGTCAGCAATTGGGATGATTTGGACTTGCGTTGGGGCCAGCCACGTAGGAAAAGCTCCACCGTAATGTTCGATCAATATTCCCATAAATCTTTCCAAGGACCCGAAAATCGCTCTATGCACCATAAAAGGCTGGTGGGGACCACCGTCTTCTCCTATATAAGTTAATCCGAATCGCTCAGGTAAGTTAAAATCGAATTGGACCGTAGTACACTGCCAGGATCTACCTATTGCATCTCTAATATTTACATCAATTTTAGGTCCGTAGAAAGCTCCTCCAGCCTCTTCAATTTGGTAATCTAACCCCCTAGAATCCAAGGTTTCCATAAGAGATTTTTCTGCCAATTGCCATTGCTCATCTGACCCTACTGCTTTATCAGGTTTAGTGGACAAATTTAAAGTAAAGTCATCAAAACCAAAGGCTTCCATTAAATCGAATGTAAGATCCAAAACACCGTCTATTTCTGTCTCGATCTGATCTGGGGTACAGAATATATGTGCATCGTCTTGAGTAAATCCTCTAACACGAAGCATTCCATGAAGTGTACCTCCTCTTTCATAGCGATAAACCGTACCTAGTTCACCTATTTTCATCGGTAAATCACGATAACTACGCAAAGATGATTTGTAATACATAATGTGGAAAGGGCAGTTCATGGGCTTTAAATAGTAATTTTGCCCATCTGTTTCAGCAGGAGGAAACATGTTTTCTTGAAAAAAATCTAGATGCCCGCTGGTTTGCCACAAATTTTCCCGCCCAATATTGGGCGTATATATAAGGTCATAGCCCCTGCTATAGTGCTCCTTGCGCCAAAAATCTTCAAAAATACTTCTTACCCTGGCTCCCTTTGGATGCCAAATTATCAAACCCGGTCCAGTTTCCTCGTGGATGGAAAATAAATCTAATTCTCTTCCTAACGTCCTGTGATCCCTACGTTGAGCCTCCTCAAGCCTTGAAAGATGTTCATCCAAAGTATCTTGGCTTTCAAAGGCTGTCCCATATATCCGTTGTAGCATCTGACGATTCTCGTCACCCCTCCAGTAGGCTCCGGCGACAGTTAGGAGCTTAAAAGCAGGTATTTTACCCGTAGATTCCACATGGGGACCAGCACATAGATCTTCGAATTCTCCATGGCTGTATGTGCTAATTACCTCTTGTTCCGGAATATCCGATATCACCTCTAATTTGAAAGGTTCTGACTGATTCATAACCGATATCTGCTCTCTAGTATATTCGGCATAGATAAAAGGTAAATCCTCAGATATGACTTTTCCCATGGCTACTTCGATTTTTTTAAGATCTTCATCAGTAAAAGGGGTCTCAACCATGAAGTCATAATAGAATCCATCCTCAGTGGGAGGTCCTATTGCAAGTTTTGCCTCAGGATAAAGTTGGGTAACAACATCTGCCATCACATGGGCAGTGGAATGCCTAATCTTTTCTCTCAAATTTTTCAGTTCTTCAGAATTCATGCATACACCTAATCAAATTTCATCAAACGAAAACTTCTTTGACTAAAATAACCGTACCCGCACATATAACTATACCTAGGATCAACCTTCGATAGTAGCTCTGATTAATTTTTTTCACAAGCATAGAAGCAATAAAAAAACCAAGGAGGGCAGGAAAAATACTTACACCAGTCAGTATCAGTCGTTCCGAATCAAACATACCAGTTATAAAATAGCCAATGACCGCTGTTGTCTCGATAAATAAATAATAATATGGCAGGGAACCTCGAATTGACTCCCTATCCCATTCTCGTGACAATGCTGCAATGGCCATGATTGGCCCTCCAATCCCAGTAGAGGTAATCATCGCACTCACCAAAAAAGCAGCTCCCCACAAGGTATATCTATGTCTAATTGCCGCTATAGTTGGATTTAAGACCATAACAAATCCCAGAAAAATAATTAAAAGAGCAATTGAAACTCTCAGTGCCGAAGGATTGGAGTTGGAAAGAATGTATACCCCAACAGGAACTCCCATCATTCCGAAAATAACTGGGACCGTCATTTCCCGATAATTTATATGGCGCCTGTTTTGGTGAATCATTAAAACGAAGATCAATAATGAAACGGTATTGATGATGATAACGGTAGACTTCGGATCCAGCGTAAGTAACATGATGGGAGAAGACCCGATAGCTATACCAAATCCTGCTGTCACTAAAACGAGGCTGCCCACAAATATGGCCAAAATCGTTAGTAGAATGTCCACAACTAAAGAGTCCATTTATACTATGGGATTCTCATGAATTCTGGATCGGGCTTAATTAGACTAACAGGAATCACATCCTCATCATTTCCCTTCATCTGCCAAAATATTTTGAATTGAGGTGAACGTGTCGATGGTAGGCTCCGCAGTTCAATACTGGTTTTCCCGCCGTGGATACTTATTTCTCCTGATCGAGCGAATTCACTATCCCAAGCAGTCTCAGCAAGCAAAACATCATTCACAATCAGTTTCATAGCACTGTTGCTTGTTAAGGAAAATGTGTATTCTCCAGATATTGGAATTTCCACAAATCCTGCCCATACTGCCTCATACGGACCTTCAATTGGCGGTGCATAGTAAAAGGTATCAGCAGTGAGTCCCACATGTGAAACAACGGGTTGAGATTCCTGATAAAACACTGCAGCCAATCCCGTCGGAGATCTATCACCTAAGAAAAGTAGTGCCGATGGTATAGGTTCCATTATATTCCCATCCCGACCCCATAACACCTCCACAAAACCTGCCTCAGAATGCGCAATACCCTTAAGGCGTAGTGAGTGTAGTCCTACACCCAATTTAATACCATCCCCATTCTCTTGAATTGAAATACCATCGATATATAGCTGTCCATCACCGGACACTTGGAATTGGTAAAGTCCCTGTTCACGCACATGTAAATTACTTTGGACGACAAAATCTACAGGAAAAGCCACCCCAGATAAATCTTTAGCCCACGAGTATGAAAAAATATCGAATTTATCTGTCTTTACGAGGACATCTTCTCTCTTAAACGTAGCCTCCACTCCTAGGCTATCAACTAACTGCTGCTTATTTATTAGGACCTCGTACAAAATTGGGTCGACTCCATGAGGAGCCATAATTTCCCTAAATTTGGCAGACGGGTAGTATTCAGCCAACAGGTCATAAATACCAGCGTCGCGGGGTTCCAAATAAATTGCCGCCCCATGTAGAACTCGATTGGGAGAAATAGGTAAATCCCTTGGAGCAAACAACGGCTCATAATGAACATTTCCAGAAACTACAGAAGCTGTGAGACTAAAAAGAAATTGTCTTGATGAATACAAGGTATATCCATTCTGAGATTGTTTAACCATTTCTTTTGCCATCAAGGTCTCGGAGGTAGAAAAATCTGCAAACACGTCAGGGTGTGATGCTTGTTTTCCAAAATACATACTCACATTGAAATAGCCTATAAAACCAAACAAGACAATAATAAAAACCAAACCTCCTTTACGAAAAATATCCCTAGGGTTTAAGTTAAAAAGGCACAGCAAATGAACTAATGGCACAATGCTTATAATCAGAACCGCTGGTATAACTCCTATTGATCGCAACGATTGAGGTGACTCCCAGGGAACCGAAAATATTCCTGGTGTCAACATTACAAAAACCCAGCAAGGAAATAATAGGAACAGAGGCCGTCTCCATTGGGCCACAATAAGAATTATTCCAGCTATAAACAATGTACCTGTAACATCATCCAACATAGGCTCAAAAGGTAAGTTATGCCTCGGATTTGGGTCTCCCGAAATGTGGAACATAAATATATGTTCCACAAAATTTCCCCATATCGCTCCGAACCAACTCACATCTGAAAGATGATTTAGTATGAATGTTTCTTCAGTCCGTTTGAAAAATATTTCTGGATTTCTAAAGGAATATTGCAGTAGGGGAACTGTACTGATAATTGCCGCCAAGGCCATACTGACTAAACAATCAACTAGCCTTCTCCAACCCGGAAACCCGGAGCATATTCTCAATCCTACACCAATCAGAATAACTATCGGAAACAACCGAAACGGCGCATAAAACCACATTCCCACCCCTAGAGCCATCCCAGTCCAAAAAAACCAAAAAGGGCTCCAGTTAATTAGGGATCTCCACAGCAACAATCCTGTTAGTGCAGAAAAAACTGCTGCAGTTATACCGTGCATCCCAATTCGACCCCAATTCAGGCTCCATCTCATAACAGCGATCCCAAAAGCTCCCCCAAGTCCCCAAAACGCACCGAATACATCCTTTGCAAAATAAAACATAGCCAATATGAGAATTACAGAAAACCCAGCCGATATGAGTCGGCCATTCAACCAGGACACACTTGTCAATTCCTGCAACATCGCGATAGGAACTAAGAAAGCTGATGGGAGATGGGTTGAAGGAACAAACACTGGGGTATTTGAAGGCGAGGCATGTATCTGGCCAGCTCTGATTATGTTATCTGCCTCGTCATACCAAAGACCGGCGGGCAACTCACTTATGTTATAAACACGTAATACAAACCCCAAAATCACTACCCCTGTTATTAAAAAGGTTGTGAAAACAGGAATGGTTAATCTGGAATTTATGAAGGGTTTAAAAACCGGCACTGCTGACCCTCTAAACAAGAAAGGTACGGCCAATAGAGCCAACATCGAAAACATGTAGCAGGCCCAGCCAGCTCCATGGGCTGCCCTGTCAAATAACATGAACCCAGATATCGATAAAATAGCTGAGAGCATAACTAAAAACCAGCCAGCGGCCTTCTCGGTTAATTTCAACCACAGGACTTTTGAAGATTTACTGCCTAAACTAACACCGGTACTTCGAGGGCAATTATCTCTTCTACTAATGGGAATTGCATATTTATTAGCACTAATTAGAATAGCTATGATCCCAACGAAGAAGGTTGGGAGTGATATCAAATAAAACCCATGATCCCAAAGCTTAACGCTGACAAAGATAAAAGCGAGACCGCTCAGTATAGACAAAAGACGAACATTGATCTCGTTTAATCTCTCGATGTGATACATGCCTTTATATCACGGTGTTACTAAAGATCCGTTTTGGAATATAGTATCAATCACAGACTCATCTATTTGGAATTCCTTAAGAATTTCAAGGCTATGTTCCCCTAAAAGGGGGGTCGGTTTTACCTGCGGTATAGGCAAATCTGGAAATTGAATGAGGTTATAAGAAAAAGCATATTCACTACCATCATCAAGCACACTTTTTGATATCATATCGTTTCGAATCGCCTGCTCATCTTTAAAGAATCCCGCTTCATAGGCAGTTATTGATTCCGCACATGGTATACCGTTGGAAAGCATCAGTTCTAGCCAGTATCTAGAGCTATGTAGCTTTATGGCCTCTTCGACCTGAGAACCTAATTCTGAGTGTTCCCGCCGAGAACTATTCCAATCACGATTTGTTAATCCCACTACATCAAGCAAGCTATCCCCTGATACTGAATCCTCGGCACTCACATAAATCCATCCATCACTAGTTTGATATAACCTGTGAAAATCACTAAGCCCATTCTGGGATTTATCGGATATTCTTCTTTGTATCTTATTTTTATATCGTGAAAAATCACCTTCCAAAAGTAAGCACCCCGCATTAAGTAAGTTAGTATTAACTACTTGACCAATCCCATTCTTCTCTTTTGCATAAAGGGCCATAACTGCCCCTAGGGCACCCATACACCCAGCGGTATAATCAGTGGGAGCAACAGGTGCGAGAAAAGATGGTGGATTCCCCTCCCCCCCTTGTGCAACTTGGAGGCCCATCCAAGCCTGGGCCAAAGGATCTACCCCGGGCCTCTTCGCAAAAGGGCCATCCCAACCAAATGCAGTCACGTGGACTTCTATCATTTTTGGATTGAATTTTCTTAAGGTCTCAGTATCCAAACCCATTCTGCCGGTGGCACCAGGCCTTAGGTTCGCAACCATGACATCGCATGACCCGACAATATTCTGAAGGACACCCTGGGCAACTTCATTTTTGGCATCAATAGATATCGATCTTTTGTTGGCATTTAAAGCATGAAAATATCTTCCACTAGATGGTCGTGAGATATCTCCATAAGGAGGTTCTATCTTAAGGACATCAGCTCCTAAATCAGCAAGAAGACGCCCCATTGTTGGACCGGCTATCACGTTAGTGATATCAGCCACTTTGATTCCATTTAAGGGTAATTTGTCAACGGAATGGTTCTCAAGGTTGTTTCCAGTCTGTAGGGATGTTTTTAGAATAGTTCCACTAGTAGAATTCAACACACGTGGCCCCTTAACCGACCCTGGTGTATTAGAAAACTTTATGGGCAGCCCATGTTGAATCATTGGGCCATAAATCGGATCAATTAATTCTTGAACCATTTGGTTATGTACGACTTGTTGATTTTCAATCGCGGCATCTGCGGTGGCAGCATGAGCAAATGGAACATCTACTGATTCAAATAATTCTGCCCACTCATGAGATGGTCTTGTTTTCATAACATTTTTCACTATGTCAAAAAGCTCAGATCTTGCTTCTTCATCCACCGGGTTCCGCCCATCTCCATATCTTGGATTAATCATAACCTCAGCTATACCCATAACAGTGGCAGCAATATCTACGAACCCTGCGTGAATGCAACCCAGCTGAATCCACGCACTATCTTGGCATTCATAAACACTGTAAAACGGCCCACCCCCCACGGGAGTAACCTTGACAGGTCGCGGTCTAACTCTATCCCCGATAGCTTTCGGCATATACAAAAGACCAGCAGCCATCAATGACGTATTTATCTTCAAGCCAGCCCCACTCTTGAGACGATAGAGCAGACCACTGGCCAATCCCAACGCTGCCAAAAGACCGGCGCCTACGTCTATGATGGGATGGGCGACATGAGTTGACCCTTCCTCAAACCCTGGCATGCTATCTAAAATGCCTGTTCTAGCCTTGATTAAATCAGATATCGGTGAATGATCCTTTAGAAGTCCTTTTTGACCATAAGGAGTGATCGAACAATGTAATAATCTAGAGTTTATTTTCCCCAAAGTTTGAAACCCAATCTTTTTTTGCAATGTATCTAAGGGGAGTAAATCCTCTATTATGACATCACTCTTCTGCACAAGTTTCTCAAACAATTCATACTGGGTATTTAGATCCAAACCGTGGAGTTCTTTTCCCCTATCTAAAGTGGCAAATTCAGGATGATCCCTGTTGATCTTTTGTTTTGCAGGCACCCTCAGAACTCTAGCTCCATTATCACTCAAAAACATTGAGCAAATGGCTCCTGCCTTACCAGATGTGGTATCGATAACATTAATTCCGTCGAATACTTCCATAATTTACTAAATTTCTCCGCAATTAAGAAATGTTTGACAAGCATTTTAAACAAAAAACCCCCTGGGTTGGATCGAAATCTAACCCAGGGGG
>DLRJ01000048.1 GCA_002500485.1 Dehalococcoidia bacterium UBA7891 | reverse complement strand
TTTATTGATTATTTTTGCAATATTTATAATCGGCCATGATAAATTTTGCGTTCTTGCTTCTCTCCAGTACTGCCGCAGAACTCCACTGCTACGTTTCGAACGGCTCTTCGCGTACTGACCCGCTTGCTCGATGATTCTGGTCTTGGCAGCTGATCGCGACACGTTACTTAGATTCGATGCTGGTCTAGACATAAATTCCATTCTGACAAAACTTTTTTTCACCTCACTACATTTTATAAAACACTCGCAATCAATAGGTTAAAAAATAAACCAACAATTAAGCCCTCTTATTAAATGATTCTCCTATGACAATAAAAAAAATCCTTAGACAAGGACACAAAGAACAGCTCATACTGCGGTGTGGCTATGTATCAAAAGTCGAAAGCGAAAAGTGAAAGTGGTTCTTTCCCAAAGGTGAAAGACTGCCCTCCCGCGGGGCAAGGTGTGCACTATTGGGTTTTCCATGTAGTATGCACTTTTACAAAAGCAGGTATCTCGGAGGAAAAAATATCAGGGTATTGTGAGGAGGAAGCTACACGTACTTTGCAGCCTGACGAAGTGAAGAATGCAATCGGTTCATGCAAAAACCTGAGAAAGCGCAAATCGCGGCCTTCAATCAAACTGGATCAAAAACTGATTAAAAAAATTCAAAGAACTGGCCCATCGCTTGTAAAATTAATAAACACCTCACCTGTTAAAACTCCCACTGAATTATCAGCCGGAAGGTATGTAGATATTTTATTTCCAGACAACTGTCTGATATGTTGCGGGGCAAGCAGTCACACCTTCGCAACTCGCCCAAAGAATGAGTGGTTTGATAAACTTGATAGGTTGCAGTTTATCGTACCTAGTCCAATGTCGGAAAAAATGGGCTTCACAAAATCCGGTAAACCAAGCTCCCATACTCTATCAAACACAGGGGACAGAAGATTCCTTATCGTCGAGTTTGATGATGGAACCTTGGATGAACAGTCGGCAATTCTTCACGATCTAGGTACTAAGTTTCCGCTAACCCTGGTTGTTTATTCGGGTAGCAAGAGCTTACATGGTTGGTTCTATGTCCAAGGATTAAAAGAGCACCACATCAGAGAATTCTTCAACTACGCATGTAAGCTAGGGGCTGATCCTGCTACGTGGACAAAGAGCCAATTTGTAAGAATTCCAAACGGAAAGCGCAAAAGTGGTGAAAGGCAAACCGTTCACTATTTCAACCCGAACACGATAAAGTGATTTTATCTTATGAATGAACTAACAGATAATCCAGTAGTAACTGAATGCATTCAAGAACCACCATTCGAGGTGTGGTATCACTCTGCATCTGGGAAATTCTTAACGAAGGACTCAAATCAAAATTACATGCCGATTGGTAAAGATCTCTTAAAGTCCAAGCTCCAAAGACATGGGCTTAATCCTCGAACTCAGCAAGGTGAATATCTTTCTGAAAGGGACACAATGATTGACAACATTATTATGGCTCAAAATGTGGACTATGCCGGGCAGCTTTCGGGATATTGCGCAGGGCTTCATACCATCAATAATGCAAAAATATTGGTCACCAAATCTCCTACTATTATTAAGGGAGAAAACAAACCATTTCCAACACTAGCCAAAATATTTAATGGGCTATTTAACTCCGGGGATATTCCACAACTCCACATTGTTTATGGCTGGTTAAAACTTGCCAGAGAATCGGTTGTCAATAGCAACCCGTCACCGGGCCAATGCCTAGTACTGGCCGGGCCAAAAAACTGTGGTAAAAGTCTTTTCCAAGATATTGTCACTGAAATCCTTGGCGGCCGAATCGGCAAACCCTACAGTTACATGGCAGGTAAAACAGAATTTAATAGCGATTTATTTGCCGCCGAACATTGGGTGATAGCAGATGAAATTCCACATCGCGACATTTCGCACAGACGGGCTTTCGGAGCTCGCATCAAAGACTGCACCGTAAATAAAAGCATGCAATGTCAAGGGAAGTTCAAAGAATCCCTAACCCTAACTCCATGTAAGCGGCTAACAATATCACTAAACGATGAACCAGAGAACTTGATGATTCTTCCCCCCTTAGATGAATCGCTAATCGATAAACTCATTATGCTGAAAGTAGACACCCCAGAATTCCCACTTGATTCGAGTGGAGTTGTAAATCGGCATGGTCTTTGGAACACAATCAAAGACGAATTGCCGGGGCTTATTTACCATATTGAGCAATTTACCATATCAGAGGAGCATCGCGATACACGTTTCGGGTTAAAGGCATTTCAACATCCAGAGTTTTTAAACTCTCTGGACGAAATGAATCCAGAAAACAAGTTACTGGAGTTAATTGATGAGGGGTTCTTTACAAGTGATAATTCATGGGAGGGAACCTCCGCGCAGTTAGAGGTTCGACTGATTGAGGGTATGGTTTCCAGTCGGCTGGCTAGTAGAATACTAACCTTTCCAAATGCAACCAGCACCTACTTAAAAAGACTCAAGAAACGTCACCCAGGCAGAATTACAACTAGGGAATCAAACAGCAGAACTCTTTGGCGCATTACCCAAGCCCCGTAGGCTTCAGCACGAATCAGTGGGTCAAGTGGGTCTAATTCTGACTTCGCGCCTACTCCGGGGGCTATTTATTATTTTTTAGTTCATAGAAGTAGAAAATAGACCCACTTGACCCACTGCTTGAGGGAGGGTTTGGGCAGGTTAGGTGAGGATTGAGCTGAGTTGGATAGGTTTTTGGTTGGCATCTTACAGGAGAAAAAAGATAGGCATGGCTAACTT
>DLRJ01000010.1 GCA_002500485.1 Dehalococcoidia bacterium UBA7891 | reverse complement strand
TGAGATATTCCGGTAACTGAACCGCATATCTTACCTCTGTTTATTGTGTTAGTTACTACGACAGCAAGGCTTGGCCCTGGCGTGATAGCCCCTAAAAAACATATAAATATGATTTGTACCCAGGAAGTTAGTTCCATGATGCAATGTTTCTCCCTGGTTCAGTCATAGCAAAATTTCCGAGCAAATATCTACCTCAAGTTTGATCACACACAAAACAAATCGGGAGTGGTACCCCTAACAGGACTCGAACCTGTGCCTCCGGTTTAGGAATTGTACTAAAGGTGTTTTAGAAGATCATCTTAAAGATTAAATCGGCTCTATTTGTACTCAACACAGAGCCTATTCTTCACTAACAGTCTTAGCCTTTATTCATACATCCTCAAGAGTTTATGACCATTTTGTGACCATAATTCAACCTCCTATTTAAATAATTGACCTTACGAATAATTTGATTGCTGATTGGTTCTTTGGCGGTATAGCCAAGTAAACTCTTCTTTATAATTAAGGTAAGAGGTGAATATGGTTGGAGATGTTATATACGGCAGGGTGGTATTGCATGAGAGCTCTGTATTTAGGGATAAGAAGTCCTCGTCTGATTATTCAATCGTAATTACCTTGCCCGAAGGCGTGGACGGTGAATATGTTAGCCCAGTACCTATAAAGATAAGTATTGGAATCTGCCTGCGAATTTGAAATATATGACTCACCGCAGAGTTTTTGATGCTGAAGGCTCACATTTCATTGATGAAAATATTCACTCAAGTTTTTGGGAGGCACAGGCTGACTATAAAAGAAGATACTTCAGAGTAACCGAGCCAACATCCTCTACCCAAAATGCAAAACCACTTCCACCAGAAAAAGAGAGCACCTTCTTTTACCGACGGAGAAAGACTCTAACAGGAACCCTAATTGGGGTAGCAATTCTATTTTATTTTGTCAGATTTGCTGGCTATTTCTGCTATCAGAAATATCTTCAGTCGAGGGTGTTGATTCAGGTAAGTTTTCTCTTGCGGTTTCGGTTTCAGGCACGTTTTCAGAGTTGGCAATATTGGCAATTATCGGGTTATTATCGTCCAATTGTGCGACCCCAGTAGATGCATCTTTCGACCCGCATCTGAATGCTATAGCACCTATTAGACAGGCAGCAACCATAGGGATCATCAGCCTTAATCGGGGTCGTGCCATAATGATTTTCATCTTTTCACAATACCCTCTTCCCACTTAGTTCGACCAATTGATTACTTCAATATTATGAGAGAACTTTAAGGAAATTATAAGAAGTTTTCACTTGTAGTGGAATCCTAGAGTCGTAAAAGTCATACCAAATAGGAAAATAACTCACGAATTGCAAGGAATTAAAGACTCCAATATATATATCGTTTTTTAGGGGTGATACAATCCAAAAAATACCGGAGACAGCTTAGTTAAAGGAAGGGTTCGGCATGCCAGAAGGTAAGGAACTATATATGCTTATGCTTAGGCGAATGATGCTCATTCGCAAGTTCGATGAAACAGTGAAGGATTTAGTTCAAAGCGCCGAGCTAGTCGGCATGGCTCACTGCTATATTGGTGAAGAGGCAGTAGCCGTGGGCGCCTGCACCGCACTGAGAGACGAAGACTATATAACTGGTAATCACCGGTCTCACGGTCATCCAATATCAAAGGGGGGGGATGTTCGAAGAGCGATGGCAGAATTGCTGGGAAAGGCTACAGGCTATTGTAAGGGCAAGGGAGGGTCTATGCATTTAGCAGACTTCGATATCGGCATTTTAGGAGAATCCGGGATTGTGGGGTCTGCTTTACCCGTTGCCGTCGGTGCAGCAATGGGAAGCAAAATGCAAAACAACGACAGAGTTGTCATCTCTTTTTTCGGGGATGGCGCCAGTAATCAAGGAGCATGTCATGAAGCTATGAACCTGGCTTCAATATGGAAATTACCTGTCATTTTCTTATGCGAAAATAACCAATACGCCGTCACCACCTCTTTTAAGGACACTGTTTCAACGGAAAATGTTTCTGACCGTGCCACTGCCTATAACATGCCAGGAGTATTAGTCGATGGACAGGATGTTATGGCCATGCATGAAGCAACTGTACATGCAATTCAAAGGGCCCGAGCTGGTAAAGGGCCGACCCTTTTAGAAGCCAAAACATATCGCTATGAAGACCATTCAGAAGGTCTCAACAGAATTCTCAGGGAGCCTTACAGAACTGAAGAAGAAGTCGAATTTTGGCGTCAAAGAGACCCGATAGACATTCATTCGAAATGGCTTTTGGAAAACGATGTAGCGAGCCAAGAAGAGATTGATAAAGTACAACATGATGTATATGAGGCTATAGGTGATGCTCTTCAATTCGCTAGGGAGAGCCCGTATCCGGATGAAGCAGATTTATTTACTGATATGTTTGCGGACCCAATCCCGCTCCGCTAACCATTAATTGTCGGACTTATAACAAAATGATCTGATGAAAGGGGAATTTTATGGGTGAAATTACATATTCCGATGCGCTTAACCATGCATTAAAGGAAGAAATGCGGAGAGATGAAAAAGTGTTCCTCATGGGCGAAAGTATTCGAGGTGGTATTTATGGTGTGACCGGTGGCCTTTCACAAGAATTTGATAAACGGGTAATTGACACTCCATTATCGGAAAATGGATTCATGGGAGCTGCTGTCGGAGCTGCCGCTGTGGGGATGCGGCCAATCGTTCAATCATTAGCTAGTTTCGCTTGGGTTGCCATGGATCAACTGGTTAGCCAAGCTGCAAAGATGCGTTTTATGTTTGGAGGTCAGGTCAATTTACCCATAGTTTATCGCTGGGGGCTGCTGTATGGTAACAACATAGCCGCTCACCATGCCGATCGCCCATATCCCATGTTCATGAATATGCCGGGGTTAAAGATCGCTATACCTTCCACCCCAGCTGATGCCAAAGGATTGCTGAAAACAGCGATCCGGGATAATGACCCTGTCATGTTTTTTGAGGATAATAATTTAGCCGGCAGCCGTGGCGAAGTTTCAGAAGATCCGGAAATCTGCATCCCGTTCGGAAAAGCAGAAGTTAAGCGAGAAGGAGCGGATGTAACTGTTGTTACCATCGCTGGAATGCTGAGACCAGCCTTGGCGGTTGCCGATGAACTAGAATCTGATGGCATATCTGTCGAGGTGATTGACCCACGGACAATCGTACCATTGGATACCAAAACCATTCTAGACTCTGTTGAAAAAACAGGCAGGTTAGTTGTTGTTGACCCTGCGCATCGAAGCTGTAGTGTGGCGTCTGAAATATCTAGCATAGTTTCTCAAGAAGGGTTTTGGAGCCTTCAAGCCCCAATTCAAAGAGTGACCAGCCTTGATTGTCATTTCCCTTTTAGCCCAGCATTAGAACATCTTGTTTACCCTAATGAAGATAAAATCGCTGATGCGATAAACCTAACACTTGAATGAAAATAACCCGCTTAACCGAGCAAGGAAATAGTAAGGTGTAATGCATGGCCATTAACGTTGCCCTCCCTCAATGGGGTATGAATATGGAAGAGGGAATTCTGGTTAAGTGGTTAGTTGATCAAGGCGAAGAAATCCGAAAAGGCCAGCCTTTAGTGGAGGTTGAGACTTCCAAAATTAGCTCTGAGTTGGAATCACCAGCTGACGGAGTGATAGCACATCTAATGGCGCCGGAAGGAGCTGTCGTCAAAGTGGGAGATTTGGTGGCGGTCATCGGGGAACCGGGGGAAAATCCTCCTAGACCAGAGAAGACAGCATCTAAGCCCGGGAGAAGGAAGTCAACTCAAGAATCCCGTTTTAGCCTGAATAAACCAAATAGAATAAAAAGAACCCAGGCTACCCCAATTGCTCGAAAATTAGCTAAAGACAATAACATTGATATTGATGAACTGACCGGATCCGGGCCAAATGGAAGAATTTCTGAAGGTGATGTAAGGGAATACATCAAAAGGGACAAAGCAGGAACAAGGACAAAAACCGGTCAAATTTCCCCAAGAGCCAGAAGACTCGCCTTGAACAATAATATCGATCTGAATCAGATTTCAGGAACTGGCCCCAATAGGCGTATTTCCGTTGCAGACGTGGAAAATGCTATCGGTTCAATCGCTGACGCTGGTGTAGATGAAAAGTCGATAGGCGCTTCTCAAACATTATCTGGCTTGAGAAAAACCATTTCAGAACGGATGTCCCTCAGTGTGCGAACCATGGCACAGGTGACATTAACATCAGAAATCGATGCTACGAAAATGGTTGGTGTTAGGAAAAATTTACTCCAATCTTGGCGTTCTCATAAAATACGTCCAATGGATCAAGATATCCTGGTCGCAGCCGTCGGGGATGCCCTCACAAAACATCCTCGTTTAAATTCTTTCCTTAAAAATGACACGGTGTTATTGGCAAAGGACATTAATGTGGGCATAGCAATGGCTGTACCTGATGGATTGATGGTGCCGGTCGTTAATTCTGTAAATGAAACCAGTCTCATCGAAATAGCAAAAAATCTCCGAGATCTGGCAAACAAAACTCGAAAGAACAGTTTAAACATAGCCGAGGTTTCAAATGCAGGGTTTACTATAACTTCTTTGATGAATCATGACATCGACGTTTTCACCCCTTTGGTTGACCCGCCTCAAGTCGCGATTCTAGGAATCGGAAGAATAACTGATAAACCTGTAGTGGTCGATGATGAAATCGTTATCAGGCAGATTATGCATATCAGTGTAACTTTTGATCATCGAGCTTTAGATGGTGTTCCCGTCGCTGAATTTATTCACACCCTAAAAAGCAACCTTGAAGACCCCGAGTGGCTGAAGGAACGTTGCCTGAACAATCAACTACCTTCGAGACGCAATTAAAATTGCTAAGCCATATGAATTTATTGTCCGGTTGTAATTAGCAATAAGAGAAATCACCCTTTGATCCTAGACATCATCGAGGTATAGAACTGGGATTTAATTTATTTTCCTCAGGAGTGCTATCATCAGCTTAGCAAGAATTACGGACGATTCAGCTTGAAAACGGAGGTATAAATGTTACCTATAAGCACGGAACCGATGCAGATTAGAACCTCAAATATTATTGATTCAAAAGGAGACGGTCCATGGTATGAAGCCCTATTCTCAGATGGACGCAATAATGTGGGGTTAATCTGTGACACTCTAGGATCGGTAAACGACGATCACTACCATCCTGACTTTAATGAATTTTGGATCATACTCAAAGGTTCACTTGAGTTTGAAATAGGTGATTTCCCGACCATACATGCCCACAAAGGAGATGTTGTACTAGCTCCTGCTGGAGAAAGACATCTTATAAGAACTATTGGCAATGAATCTTCTGTTAGATTGCATGTAAGCAAGATTGGTTCTGATCATGCCAATAGGAAAGATCGAAGTAATCAGACAGTCCCCTACCCTACTCAAAAAGAACCCCCTAACCTTCTACATACCACCTTGGACTCAGTAATAGAACAACTGGGCGAACCACAGTGGGTAACTAGCATCATCAAGGATTCATTAAATACTGCCAATCTGGTATACAGTGCTCCTGGTACACCACATGACGCGCACTGGCACCCAGAATTCGACGAATGGTGGACAATCCTGAAGGGGGAGCTAACCTGGAATCTGGGTGAAAAACGCCCCGTATACCAGGTAAAAGAAGGCGATATCATGTATTTGCCTAGGGGATTGAAACATCACATACTTACCCAAGGCTCGGAAACTTCCTTCAGATTGGCAATAACTGATTCCGAAGGGCTCCACGTTTTCCAGGAAGGCGATGAAGATGCGCCTCCTCCTCGGGAATAGAACCTTTAAGGCTACTATTTCACATGTCATCTCAGGTTTGGAGGCAACCACCAAATGAATTGACGTGTTTAAATGGAGTGAAGTCTCTATCAGGACTAAAACTTTGTACATTCGGTTTAGGAATCTCTTTGCCAGTCAACCGTAATGCATACGGCGACCTATTAGCTAATTTAACGAAATCTGGCAAATTACCATAAGTGTGTTTCCTGAACTAAATCCTGTTTGACTAAGGGTTCAGATATATATTGATACTTTGACGAGAATATTCACTCCAGTCTCGCGTCCCGGTGCTCTCTGTCTATTTCTTCCAGTTAGCCCGTTCTGCCTCGTAGGCCCGGCTCGCATTGTGCAATGCGCTTTCCCTCTCCTCTGCCAGAGTGTCTCTCATGCCTCTGAAGAAATCGAAAGACATGTCCAGACTAGCCGTGCTGCCTTGGAATTTGGGCATGACGTACCTGGCGGCCAACTCGTAGCTGTTTTTCATCTGTTCATGGGTACCGAGCTCTGTTGCCAAGAAAATGAACTTGCCGAAGCCGCCACTTTCCTCATCGAGACGATTGATAGAGTCCACGAGGTCGTCGGGAGTGCCAATACACCAAATACCCTCGTCGACCATTTTATCGATAATCTGGTCGGCCGGGCCATCGATCGGTGGGTTGCCCACCACTTTATCGAAGTACTCCCTCATCAACAGCCCCGAATTCCTGCGGGCGATGGACATCGCCTCCTTTTTGGAGTCGGCTAAGAACACATGCTGCACTAAGCCCCAGTTTTCGCGGTTCATCTCCCGGCCGAATTCGGCAGCAGACTGGACCCCGATCTCCCAAAGATCTTTGAGAGTATTGTGATAGAAACCCCCAGGCGAACGGGCGAACGTGAGGGACACGGGGGTTGCTCCGTGCTTTCCGGCAAGCTTCATCCCTATCGGTGATTGGGCTGAGGCCACCATGATTTCAAAGTGAGGTTGGCTATAAGGACGGAGTTGAAGATGCGCGTCTACCAACTCAAACCAGTCGGAACGATAGGTAAACGGTTCCTCTTCGGTTAAGAGTCGCATGATCACGTCCAGTGACTCTTCCATGCGAGGCCGCGCCTGTTCGTGGGGTAGGCCCAGCATGTGCCCATCGGAATTGAGAGCGCCTGGTCCTACCCCCATCGCTGTTCGGCCTCTCGTCAAATGGTCCAGCAGGACCATTCTATTCGCCACTATCAGTGGGTGGTGATAGGGCAAAGGAATAACGCCAGTGCCAAGCTTGATGTGCTTAGTGCGCTGCGCCGCGGTTGCAATAAATATTTCTGGAGATGAGATGGTTTCCCAACCACAGCTATGGTGTTCTCCTATCCAAGCCTCATCGTAACCAAGATAATCGAGCCATTCAAGCAACTCAAGGTCTCGTTCTAGTGCCAATGTTGGGTTTTCAAACGGTGCATGAAATGGTGCTAGGAATATTCCAAAACCTAATCTATCGGGTAAAGACATATTCACCTCCCTAATTCCAATTATCTTCTACCTGAATCAATTTCAATTTTTCCAAACAACCTTCCTCCGGTATATCCTACCAAGGTATTTAGAAAGCCTTCTCAAATATGAGGCTCGTCTGCGTTGATATCACAATTTCATCATATGGTTGGAGTCATATCTTATAAGTTGTTCATGGTCTGGAATTGAAAAACACATAAGGGTACATGACCTTAGGCATTCCGCAGTGAGCTTAGCCCTTCTCAAAGGGGTCCCTGGGAAAGTGGTTCAGGAAATGCTCGGGCACACACTATTCATCCACGATGGATATCTATAGCCACGTCGACCCAGGTATGCATATGGAAGCTTCAGAGAAGATGAATGAAGTCTTAGAAGGCTAGCATTTCAAAAAAGGAGCCACATATTTAAGAAGGCAATCGGTACATATTCAAATCAGAAGTCCAATTCTCTTACAGGGGCAATATCACACTTGGTCCAGCTTAAAGCAGGGCTCAAAAATTCGTACAACTTATCTACTTCATCAGTATCTACCACATAGACAGCACGATGCTCTGGTCTGCCTCCGAGGGCTAAAATGACTTTCACTCCTGCTTTTTCTGCCCCCTCAGAAGTAATCATTTTTCAGGAGAATTGGTTACTAGTGGGCAACTTTCTACGGTGTGGTCAACAGTTACATGAAATAACATGTTTTCCCTCCGTAATTTCTAACCATTATTATATTTCTTGTATTCACGAACCTGTTCTGTAAGCTATACGACTTAGAGTTCTAAACATTCTCACCGTCAATGACGAAACCTTGCTTCTAAAAGGAGCAAAGCTTTCACCGTTTACCTCAGCAATTATGCTGTTTACATCTTCAAGTGAGTTTATTCCATTAACTATTCGCACTACATCAGGATTACCAAACATTGGAACAGAAATAAGAGGGTCCATCGTTTTAGATGAATCTGCCATCTCAAGAACAGTATCCAGCAAATTTGGAGCTTCACCCCTCTTTGCAACAAAAATAGTTCTTATCATGTACTTAGCCTCTGGAGAAAATACCTCAGGCTGTCTTACATTGCGGATTATGGAGACATTTACATCTTCACAATCTGCTGCCAATTTCTGAAACTTATCTCGAGACTGGTCATTTTCAAGGAATCCATCGTGGAAAGCTTCTATTTCTCCCAACGTATCGAATGTTAAGGCGCTTATGACCCTACTCTTAAGAGCGGGAGGCGTTGAGATTGTGAAAGAGACGTTACCATTTTGATTAAGACCTTTAATTAAATCAATCGAACCCTCTGTTACGTCAAAGTTTTTTCCTTGCTTTGGTATCCTACTAACGTTTTGTATGAATTCCGGCATAATAAGCTCCTTTTATCTGAATTATTGTCCGTAACACAAAATAACCGTTTTACTCGTTATTGGCAAAGTATCGGCTTAAATCTCTCATAGTATGTCAATAGAACCTCAAGGTTTAGATTAATTGGACTTTGTAGATTTAGCTGTAACTATGAATTCAGCCGAGAGTTCTTGACCATTTTGTGACCATAATTTATATTGGCCCAAGAGGTTAAAAAGGCAACCCTGGCCAGACTGGAATCTGTGCCTCAGGTTTAGAAGACCGGCAAAGTCAGCCTTGGGTCGCACAGATTTCTGTCAAAATTCCCTATCGCCAGTACCCTAATAGCAGGAACCTCTCGTTACACCTCAGCCTTCTGAATCAGGCTCTTTTGCCAAAATTTACTGTCATCGGTATTTATGTTCAGGTGGTCTCAAGGATTTATACTCATCATTTGTTAGTATCCTTGACACTGTCATAAACCTCAATCCGAGGGGAATCTCTAACGAAAAACTCGATCCTCGTCCTTGGCAAATGTCAATGGTGATATGGGAATATTTATAATATTCAAATTGATCTTCGGCCATAAAAAACTCGCATCCATGAATGGTGCCGAGGGATAAGTCTATAGATCCGACAATGAATTCACCTTTTTTAAAACACATGGGTGCAGACCCGTCACAGCATCCACCACTTTGATGAAACATAAGGTCGCCATGTTTCTCTCGTAATTGATCTATAACCTCTTTGGCTTTGTCGGTTACGCTGATACGTTCGGTATACATAATAGATGCGGGTAGTTTAAACTGCCCGTTCCCTCTTTTTTGATTTAAAAGAACCCTAAAGGATTTTTATCATAGGATATTAATATGTTTTTGGTATGGCGATAATGGTCGAGCATCATTTTATGTGTCTCTCTACCAATCCCGGATTTCTTATATCCACCAAATGAAGCATGGGCTGGGTATGCATGAAAGCAGTTACACCAAACTCGACCCGCTTCAATACCACGGGACATAGACTGCATTTGATGAATATCGCGTGTCCATACTCCAGCGCCTAATCCATAAAGAGTGTCATTAGCAATTTCCAATGCTTCCGCTTCATCTTTAAAAGTAGTAACACTCAAGACTGGTCCAAAAATCTCTTCCTGGAAAATACGCATTTTATTATTCCCTTTAAATACAGTGGGTTTAATATAATAACCATCTGGGTAGGTTTCATTTTGGTAGGCTTCACCACCGATAAGGACTTCCGCACCTTCTTGTTTCCCAATATCAATGTAATTCAGAATCTTCTGGTATTGGTCATTAGAAGCTTGAGCACCCATCATGGTTCCGCCATCCAAAGTATCACCCATGGTAATGGCTTCAATTCGTTTTAATGAACGTTCCATAAAAGCATCATAAATATTTTCTTGAATCAATGCTCTGGATGGGCATGTACAAACTTCTCCTTGATTGAATGCAAAAAGCACAAGCCCTTCAATTGCTTTATCAAGGAAATTGTCATCTTCCGCCATAACGCTATCAAAGAAAATATTGGGAGACTTCCCACCCAATTCCAATGTAAATGGAATAATATTTTCTGATGCATATTGCATTATGAGACGACCAGTGGTGGTCTCGCCCGTGAATGCAATTTTCTTTATGTCGGGGTGCTTAGCTAGGGGTTGACCTGCTTCTGGTCCGAATCCATTGACAATATTTACCACTCCTTTAGGAATTAGATCCTCAATTAATTCCATTAGAAGAAGGATTGAAACAGGAGTTTGCTCTGCAGGTTTTAAAACAACACAGTTGCCCGCAGCTAAAGCTGGGGCCAATTTCCATGCAGCCATTAAAATAGGGAAATTCCATGGAATGATCTGCCCGACTACACCTAATGGCTCATGTATTTCCATTGATACAGTATTGGAATCAAGATCAGACATTTCACCCGACTCAGCACGAATAACTCCTGCAAAATATCTGAAGTGATCGATTGTCAATGGAAGATCAGCAGCTGTTGTCTCACGTATAGCTTTTCCATTATCCCAGGTTTCAGCTTTGGCTAAATAATCCAGATTTTCTTCAACCCGATCTGCAATTTTATTTAATAGCGCACTTCTTTCAGTTGCAGATGAACTGTTCCATTCGGGAGCAGCTTTCCATCCAGCCTTAACAGCGAGGTCAATATCATTTTTATTTGATTTTGGAACTTTAGCAATTAGACTTCCATCAACTGGTGAATTATTATCGAAATAGTCACCATCTACCGGCGGCACCCATTCTCCACCAATATAATTCTCGTACTGGGATTTAAATTCGGGTCTATTTGACATATTTAACTCCAAATTGTTTTTCTTATTGACTCCTGGATAGGATAGTTGCGGTTGATAGGTGTATTGTCACCATTTGCATTGAATATGACAAGTGACGGATGACAAACCCAAGGTACCTAGCGCTACCCCTCAGGAAGGTTTGGAATCTGTGCCTCAGGTTTGGAAGACCGGCAAAGTCTGTCTTGTTTCGGACAGGTTGCTGTCAAAGTTATTATTTTCAGCTTGTACATCATGGTGAAGAACCACAATACAGTCTATTCCGTGACTACAAGGA
>DLRJ01000075.1 GCA_002500485.1 Dehalococcoidia bacterium UBA7891 | reverse complement strand
AGGAGTCAGGCATGATTACAGTCTTTTTGATGATCTCCTATAGATATTACAGTTGGGCCAGCTAGTCTTTGGTTGCTTCATGATCGATAGCATGAATTAGCTCGATCAAGTTTTCTTAACCATCCTTCCCACTGAAGTGAGCCATCAAAGATATTCCTGTTATTGGGATTACTGACAAATGCTTTTGACAACTTTTCTGCGGATTCTGGGCTGAAAGGTAAATTCTGCTTCCCAGTCTGTAGTCCAGATAACTGACATTGACAAGCATACTCCAACGTTATGGTAAGAAAAATTGTCTCGGCGACACTTGGAGTAGCAATTAAGATGCCATGATTTCTAATCATAGCAATCTTCTTGTCACCCATTTGGCCCAAGATGTCTTCAACTGCTTCGTCATCGTTTTCGATATCACAATTCACCAAAACAATCTCGTTAAGCACTATCAGCGCGTGCTGAATCAAAGGTGACAATCCACCTTCAATAGACGCAACCACTGTGGTGGCGGGTATGTGGGTATGTAAAACACAATTCACATCGCTTCGTGCCTGAAGAACGCCTTTCGCCTGACTACAGGACGCATAATTTAAGGGTCTACCAGGCCCAGCGTCGGGTTCCTCATCAAACCGTACCTTAACCAGATCGGATGCACTTACCTCATCATAGAATAGGCGATATGGCTTTAATAAATATGCATCTGACTCACCCTTGACGCGTACTGCTAATACTCCTTCAACCAAATCTGTCAGGTTGTAGAGTTCGAGTAGATGATGGCCCGCGGCACACTCAACCCTACTAGACCACTCATCTTTACTCATAACACCCGGTTGATTGACGCTTACTTGTTTATTCATTGCCTTAATCCTCCATCTCTATTCCCAACACCCCACTAAAAGTGTAAACCTTACTGCCTGTAACTCGCCTTAGTTTGCACTATCGGCTACTTCAATTCCCGCGTGTCTAATCATGCGAAGGAATATGTAAATTGCGCTAGCAAGATGGTACATGATCAGATAAGTCAACATTCTAAATTCAAGCAATTCAATAAAATTGAAAAGTACGCAAAACAAAACGATATAAATAACGACATCACTTCCTACGTAGATCATTGATGTCCAATTTGAATCTGCACCCAAATTAACCTTGATGGAATGGAATAATTTTCGCACTCTCCACTGAACCTCAATTAGTCCGAGAACACCAGCGCATATCAAAAGCATTTCCCAATCAGCTTCTAAAAACTGAGTATCTGGGTCAAATAGTAGAAATGGGAGTAGACATAAGACAACAGCCATCACACCGTTGACTGTCAGGGTTGTAAACCGCATTACGTCAAATTCTGTCCACTTATTACTTCCTCTTCTACCAATCACAATCGCGATACCAGAAAATGCAGTCATTGCAACAGACACTTCAGCAAGTGTGAGTAAGAATCTTGCTGCTGGATCACTGAAAAGGAGGGTTGACATCACTGAATCTGCGTTGGCAACACCACTAAGCAGAAACAGACAGACGAGTGTGTAGATGTGTTTCATCCCGTTATCTTATTCCTGTTTGGCAGAACCATCCAGAAGCGTGTGAGTGTGTGAGTAGGATGTCATTAACAACACCGTAAAGTTAATCTTTCAACAGCCTCAACCTAAACTATTTTAGGCTCTCAGGTAGTCCATTTTGGTAAAGAAACATCGGGGAATACGCAGTTATTTTGGCTACAGGTAGGTCATTAAAACCTAAATGATTTACGATTAACGAGGTTAACTAATAGGGAGAAGATGTAATGGGAACTTTTATGTTGTATTTGATCGTGATTAGTCTTTTGGTAATGATTTATCTTCTATGGATGATCAGGTCTCATATACACCGTATTGAGTACTACTTAGAGAAGGTTGTGAATAGCAGTCCTGACAAGTAGTGAAGAAACTTTGGAACTGGTTGTGGAGCAGGAAGTGGGCAATCTGGCTCGTTATTCCTTTGTGGCTGTTCATCTTCATTTGGTGGGATTAGGTCCAGTTAGAACCGCCATAACCTAACATTTGCTGCTGCAACATTGCCAGGTTATGTCGACCTAGAGGTAAAATTATTTGCAATGATGCGAGAGGAAATACATTAATTTATGTTGTTCTCTAATTAAACACGGCTCAGTTCTCAATAAAATTTAGGGTGCGGGTTTCGCCGTGTTGCATAACAAAAAACCTATCTTGCGGGATATCAAATTTTTTCAGAGCTTGCTTCAACCTAACAGGTGGTTCATCCATAGGCTCATCGGTGAGCTGGAAGGTACCCCAATGAATTCCCACCGAATAACGTGCCTGTATGTCCAGGTGTATATTGACTGCTTCTTCCGGATTGACATGGGCCTCGCTCATGAACCAGCGAGGCTCATAGGCCCCGATAGGGATGGCTGCTAGGTCAATAGGACCAAATCGTTTTCCGATATCGGCAAAATCTGGTGAGTAGCCGGTATCCCCGACGAACAGAAAGCTGAATGACGGGTGCTCCAGCACCCAACCGGCCCACAACACTTTATTTCGATCCCACAAGCTTCGACCCGACCAGTGCTGAGTGGGTACAGCGTGGACTCTCCAGCCCTTGTAGTCTGCGTTCTCACCCCAGTCCAGTTCTACGACATTCGGTATGCCTAGATTGTCGAACCATTGTTTCTGCCTTAATGGTACGAAAAAACGAGGTGGCTGATTGGCCTGACGGGCATACAATTGCTTAATAGTTCTTTCATCTAGGTGATCATAGTGATTGTGGGAAAGTACCACGAGATCAATCCGTGGAAGATCGGTCAGAGCAAGTCCAGGTGGTGTAAATCGACGTGGCCCAATAAATTTGAAGGGTGAGGCTCGCTCTGTAAAATGGGGATCGGTTAGGATATTCAACCCGTCATACTGAATCAGCAACGTTGCGTGACCTATCCAGGTCATTGTTGGCACTAATTCATTTTTACGTAGAAACTGCGGGTCATTATTGTCGAGAGGAAAGCTAACAGGTTCAGATCTCTCCCGATTCCACCACCATTTGAGCAGATCCGAACCCGGCTTGTTTATGGCTGGATGGTGGTTGTTGCGAAAGGTTCCGTCTGGCAGATGATGCTTGGGCGGCAGGGATTGCGTGTCGCTTCGAACTTCAAGCGCCTGGGCATCAGAGCTGCTCGCGCAGGTCAGTATGATTATAACTACCCATATTAGGTTCCTAGTACTCACCTTTCTGTTGCTGCTATCGCCTTGGCAACTAGTACCTACTAATTTCCTACATCGATTCCATAGTATTTCTAGTGTGTAACTCTTTTATAGAGGGAAAGTGCAGTCAATACAGCAAACACTATGGTTCCGCCAATAAGGTGCCCGGCTTGGATGACTGTCATTGTTCCAAGTGTGATGCACATAACGGCAAATGCCAGAATGCATCCGTTGAGAACTGACTGCTGTGACTTTGTATCCTCTACTCTTCCTGCAAAAAAGGTAATACAGGCTATTGCGAAGAGTAGTGAACCGAGGAGATGCCGAATTGTGACTGCTACATCAAATGCGTCACCCTTAGCGTAAGGAAATTCATTTTCAGTGATACCTGCTGGGTCAAGGTGCATCCTTAAGCTAATCAACGTTAGCACAACCGCA
>DLRJ01000004.1:10778-16533 GCA_002500485.1 Dehalococcoidia bacterium UBA7891 | reverse complement strand
CCGAACCTAGACTTGAGTTTAGATATTGATTAATAGAAGGATTGCATATTAAGTCGCATATCTAACTAGTTCTTTGAATCAATAAATATAGTGACGGGGCCATCATTAATCGAAGAAACTTGCATTTTCTCTTGAAATTTTCCAGTCTCCACCTTTAATCCAGATTCTTTGAACTTTCGAACGGTAATATTGAAAAGCTTTGATGCCTCGCTGGGTTCCATAGCATTTATAAAACTCGGCCTTTTACCCTTTCTGGTATCCGCGTATAACGTAAATTGGCTCACTACTAACAAATCGCCTTCTATGTCTTGAACAGAAAAATCGAATTTACCTATCTGATTGTTGAAGATGCGAAGCCCTAGAGTTTTACCTACAATGTAGTCTACATCCTCGAGGTTATCCTCGGAGGCGATTCCGACAAGAACCAAAAGTCCCTTTTGGATTTCCCCAACAACAGCGTCCGAAACTTTTACATTTGCAGAGTTAACTCTTTGCAGAATTACCCTCATTATTCCGGCTGAGAAGTGGTTTTGGATCCTGATGAAGAAGAACTATCCGATGAAGACGCTGTTGTGTCGTTTCCTGACTTAGTCTCTGTTGACGAAGATGACTTCGAGTCTGTGCTCAATTCAGTAGTAGTCCCTTCAGTTTCGGAGGAATTAATGTTCTTACCTGATGAGCTACCCTTTTTACCGTAGTCGTTAACATACCAACCGCTACCTTTAAACACTATCGGAACTACGGAAAATTGCCTTGTCGCCACTTTGTCACAGCTGTTACAAGGTTGATCCACAGAGTCACTAAACCGAAGCCTCAGTTCAAATTCTGAGCCACACTCTTCACATTTATAATCATATGTTGGCAAACTTAACACCGTCCCGATATCGTTATTGCGGTCGAACAAATAATCTAGCATCGGGTATATGCCGTGTCAAACGGGCTTGCAGGTATTACCAATAAATAAAACAAAAAAACAGCCCTTCAAACCCCAACCATCCATGCATCAGAAATATCAGCGACTGAGACGTCCAGCAACCCCGGCACAAATAATCGTTCGCCACCAACTTTACCCAAATTTAGCACTTCAACCTGATAATCAATACCTAAACGCATCACCTCGGCAACATCATCTTCTTTGACAGAAATCACTATTCTAGATTGTTGTTCACCAAAAAGTTGAACATCCCACCGTCCTCTAATTTCAAATTCACCTTTGAAGCCAATTTCACCTTTTATACAAGATTCTGCTATTGCGACAGCCAATCCACCCTCTGAACAATCATGAGCCGATTTGACCAACCCATGTTTAATAAGATCCCTACATAATTTTTGTACCGAGATTTCTTTCTCCAAATCTATTGATGGCTGTCCAGCAATTAAATCGTGGAAAATTTCAAGGTATTCGCTTCCGGCAAGGTAGCCAATGTCACAGGTAACCTCCGAGGATCCCAGCAATAACGCTACATCATCATCATTCTTAAAGCTCATGTCTACATAATTTCTGACATTCTCAGTGAGGCCTACGGCTCCTACGACAGGGGTGGGATATATAGGAGTATTTTGTGTTTCATTGTATAAACTCACATTTCCGCTTATCACAGGGCTAGAAAATTTTGTACTAGCATCTGCCATACCTTTAACACAATTCTCAAGTTGGAAATACACCTCAGGTTTTTCCGGATTACCAAAATTCAAACAATTTGTAAGTGCTATTGGTTCAGCACCGGTACAAGACACATTCCTGCAAGCTTCAGCGACAGCTATTTGACCACCCACATACGGGTCCAGATACGCAAGACGCCCATTTCCATCAGTGGAAGCCGATATACCTTTCTCCGTTCCTTTTATCCGGATGAGGGATCCATCAGAGCCAGGTGGTATCACTGTATTAGTTTGAACCTGATGATCATACTTTTGGTAAACGGACTGGCGGCAAGTCAAATTGGAAGTAGACAAAAGCCTCATTAAGACCATATCCGGAGCAATATCTGGAAGATTTATCCGATTTAAATCGTAGCCCTGTAATTGTCGCAGATATGGAGGGGTAATTGAATCTATGACATATTGCGGTGGGTCTGTAAGCAGGCCTACTGGAAGATCAGCCAATAATTGAGTCCCACTCACTATATGAACTCGATTAGAAGTAGTAACTTTACCTATTATGGAATTATCTATGTCCCATCGGTCAAATATTCGCTTCACGCTTTCAGCATTCTCAGGTTTAACGGAAACTAACATACGCTCCTGAGTCTCAGACAACATAACCTCATATGGAGACATGTCATCATCTCTCCGAGGTACCAAATCAATATCAATCTCAATACCAGTGGATCCACTAGCGGCGCATTCCACCGATGCACTAGTCAGACCGGCCGCCCCTAAATCTTGCATTCCATCAATTTTTCCAGATTTAGCAACTTCAAGACAAGATTCAATTAGTATTTTTTCGAGAAAAGGATTCCCAACCTGGACCGTCGGCCTCAATTCTCTTTCATCTTCAAAGCTTCTGGAAGCCAAGCCGGAGGCTCCATGAATCCCGTCTTTCCCTGTCCCAGACCCCGCTAGGATTAGTAAATTTCCACTGCTTCCAGAAGTGGCTTTAATGAGCTCATCTACCTTTAATAACCCTATGCACATGGCATTTACTAATGGATTGCCGGAATAACATTCAGCAAAAACAATTTCCCCTCCTATGTTGGGAACGCCTATGCAGTTTCCATACCCAGAAATACCTGATACAACCCCGTCAAAAATATATTTATTTCTGTCATTTAACAAAGGTCCAAACCTGAGTGAGTTCAACAGCGCAATAGGCCTCGCACCCATGGCAAATATGTCCCGCACTATACCTCCAATTCCAGTAGCGGCCCCCTGGTATGGTTCAATGGCAGATGGGTGGTTGTGGGACTCTATTTTGAAAACAATTGCATACCCATCACCTATATCGACTACACCGGCATTCTCGTCTCCGGGATTCACCAAAAGTCTCGGATTATCTGAAGCAAACAATTTAAGTAGTGGCTTTGAGTGCTTGTACCCGCAATGTTCGCTCCAAAGAGATCCAAACAATCCGAGTTCTAGGTGATTTGGCACCCTTCCTAACCTTTCTACGATGATCTCGTATTCAGCGGGGGATATTGCGAGCTCGTCCAATATCTCCTTATCAAATACCATATTTCTTATAATCCATATATCTTCATTAAGTACCAAACCCCACAAACAATACTCCAATAACTACAATTATCGCCCCCGCAACAGTTTTCTTGGTAACTTTTTCTATCCCTCGCAAAAATAGTGATGCTGCCAATATTGTTATCAAAGGATAAACGGCTACTATGGGAGCCACAACCACTACCTGAGTTACATTTAGGGCCAAGTACCACCCCGAAACACCTAAGGCAGAAGCACATCCAGACAATCCAATTAGAACCCAGGATCGACCGGACAGATATCTAGCCTCCTTGCTTACAGTACGAAAAAACACCGATCCTGTTGCAACCAACCCAAACAAAATCGAAAATGCTGAAGCAACCATAGGAGAGGAGAAATCATCTGTAATTTTCTTCCCCACCAGAGCTGATAAAGCATATAGGAAAGCCGCACAAACGGCGAAAAGGAACCCATAGTACGTTATTTTTTTTGCAGTCTCATTCATTCTTGTATTACCACCAAGGTAATCCCAAAAACTATCATAGCGGTGCCAATACCTAACATTACCCCAATATTCTCATCTAAGAAAATTACAGCCAATATGGCGGCAAATAATGGAGTCGCTGACACTACTGCCGATGCTTTTGAGGCTCCAACTAAGCTAATGGCGTGAAAATTAAGAAATCGACCCCCCAAAAAAGTAATTAACCCAGCCAAGATGAACCAAATAAAGGCCACTGGAGATAAGGAAAAAATTTCTTCATAATGCAATAAAAACGCTACAATCATGGTGACAACAGTGGAGGAAATAAGTGATATTACTGTAGCTGTTTTTACACTCACAGAGGACATGCCTGCCTTTACTAAAACTGCACTCAGCCCGAAACCTAAGGCGGCCATCAGTGAAAGTAATATACCGGTAATCAACCTACGTTTTATTCCATAGATAATCAACCAGGGATCCGAATATCAATTTGCCATCAGTTCCTCCCAGCAGGGAATCACAGCAACGTTCGGGGTGAGGCATCATACCTAAGACGTTTCCTTCTTGGTTAGTCACTCCTGCGATATTATTTATAGACCCGTTTGGGTTATTAACGACGTCAATATCACCGTTCGCGCCACTATACCGAAATATCACCTGCCCGTTGTTTTCAATCTGTCTCAAAGTCTCATCTGGAGCAAAGTAGTTTCCTTCCCCATGCGATATGGGAACTGAAATTACTTGCCCGGCCTTGGCTCTACTGGAAAATGGGGTGGAGGTATTATCAACTCTTAAATCTGTCCATTGGCATCGAAATTGCAGATGGTTGTTACGAACCAAAACCCCCGGGAGTAATCCTGCTTCACACAAAATCTGGAACCCATTACATATCCCGAAAACTAATCCTCCGGAATGAGCAAATTTGGTCAAAGATTCCATCACCGGAGAAAACCTCGCTATAGCCCCGCATCTTAGATAATCACCGTATGAAAAGCCCCCCGGCAATATGATGCAGTCAAAGGTTGAAAGGTTCGTCTCCTTATGCCAAACATATTCAACGGATACGTTAAACACCTCATCTAGCACGGTGTAGCAATCCACGTCGCTCCATGTGCCTGGGAAAACAACAACTCCAAATTTCACAACGTTTACAATGCTCTCAATTTTTCAGTTACGATCGTATTCACAATCTTACCATCGGCACGACCTCTAACTTGAGGCATAACAAGACCCATAACTTTCCCCATATCACTCAAAGTTGAAGCCCCTATCTCTGATATGGCAGTTTTAATGATCTCCTCGATTTCTTCTACAGGGAGCTGTTCCGGAAGATACACCGATATAATATTGATCTCTTCTGTTTCTTTATTAACCAGATCCTGTCGATCGGCAGCAGCGTATGCTTCCACACTATCTTTTCGTTGCTGCACTTGCTTAGTAAGAACAGAAATTATTCCCTCATCATCTAAAGTTGTCTGGGAATTAATCTCAGCGTTACGTATTTCAGATAGCATTGTTCGTAACACTGTTCGCTTCAAAGCTTCTTTGTTTCTCATCGCGTCCTTGAGATCTGAATCTAAAGTATCACGTAGCATTTCTTTGTATATATTCCTCTAGGCTTTGGTTTCGACGTCATGCTTCTGAGTATAAATTTTGACTGCCCTGCTGGTCAATCTTAATTCGATCAAGGCAATTTGGATTTGGCAACATGCAATAGTTCCAGAACTCGACTGCGCCCTAACACTTCCAATGAGTCAAATAGAGGCGGTGATACCTTCTGTCCGGAGGTAGCGACCCTAATGGTACCAAGCAAGGTTCCGACTTTAACCTCCATCGCATCGGCCAGCGCCCTTAATTCAACTTCAATGGCACTAGAGGAAAAAGTCTCGATTTTTGAAACTAACTCATTCACTCTATCCAATATTCGGGTTGTAGATTCCGCATCCATCTGTTTCTGTATTAGCTCATTTGAATCGTAGGTAATTTCATTCTTGAAAACAAAGGCCACCAAACCTGAAGCTTCAGAAAGGACTTTGATTCTTTCTTGAACTAATTTAGAGACCTCATCTATCTCACTCGGACTTGGGGTTCTATCAAAAACTATTGGAGGGAATTCCCTCC
>DLRJ01000004.1:0-10438 GCA_002500485.1 Dehalococcoidia bacterium UBA7891 | reverse complement strand
TTTCCAAGTATTTGTGATAATTCCAAGCTGCTCATTGACCTAATATAGTGTCCATTCATCCAATTTAGCTTTTCTATATCAAAAATGGCACTTGCAGAGCTTATCCGGCTGGGATCAAATTTACTAACCAACTCTTCTTTAGATATTATTTCAGTGTCTCCATCAATAGACCAGCCAAGTAGACTTAAAAAATTGAACATAGCTTCCGGTAAATAGCCTGCCTTCTTATATTCCAAAACGGAAGTTGCCCCATGGCGCTTACTAAGTTTAGATTTATCAGGTGCGAGTATAGTCGGCAAATGAGCAAATAACGGCATTTCCCATTCCAGGGCCAAATAAAGCTGGACATGTCGTGGCACACTTGACACCCATTCCTCACCCCTCAACACATGGGATATGTCCATGTAATGGTCATCAACAACCGAAGCTAGATGGTAAGTAGGGTATCCATCTGATTTCAGTATTATGAAATCATCAGAAAGGGAATTATCGAATTTCAAATGACCCCTCACCAGATCATCCAATTCTGATATGCCCGAACCTGGCATCTTGAACCTCACTACGAAGGGCCCAGAATTGGATTCGTCGGATCTTAGAGACCTACAATGCCCATCATATCCTACTAGAGTCGCTTTACTTTCAAGTTGTGTCTTTCTCAAATTTGACAACCTCTCTCCATCACAAAAACATTTATATGCCTTCCCATTTTGCAAGAGGCGCTCAGCCACATCGGTATATAAAGTTAGTCTTTCTGACTGCGTGTAAGGACCATACTTCCCACCCAGCCCAAGTCCTTCATCCCAATCCAGTCCCAACCATTTAAGAGAGTCTTTTTGTAATTCTATAGCCCCTTCCACTTTCCTTGCTTGATCTGTATCTTCAACCCTCACTATAAATTGCCCTGAGCTGTTTCGAGCTATCAACCAGTCGAAAAGAGCCGTCCTGATATTTCCAACATGAGGTTCGCCTGTTGGACTTGGAGCATATCTAACTCTTATCTTGGGAAAGTCCATAATTTAATCAAAACCTCAATTATTCTATCAATAACCTATTTGAATACTAACACTCGCTAAATTTTAACTTAGAGAGTGCTTAAATTTAAGCAGGTCCTGTGGTAACGGAGATTTGAATTCCATAAGACTATTGTTGCTAGGGTGTGCTAATAAAAGACTTTCTGCATGCAAGAATTGCCTGTCAAGCCCAGCAACCCCATTGCCATATAAAATGTCCCCCGCTACCGGGTGCCCTAAGGAACACAAATGAACCCGAATTTGATGAGTTCGACCTGTTTTTGGTTTCACACCCAAACAATCAAATTGTGCAAATCTTTCGTCTACTGCATATTCTGTCTTAGCATCTCGTCCTTTTTCGATTATTGCCATTTTCTTCCTATCGTGTGGATCTCGCCCTATTGGACCATCAATTATCGCTTTTTTTTGGTTCATGTTTCCTTCAACCAAGGCCACATACTTTTTAGTAACCGTGCGATTCTTAAACTGATCTGATAAAGATCTATGGCTTCGGTCGTTTTTGGCAACAACGATTACCCCAGAAGTATCCATATCTAGTCGATGTACAATGCCTGGCCTATTTTCTTCACCCACTCCGCTTATGTCAGGACATAAAGCCATTACAGCATTAATCAAGGTACCATCAGGGTGGCCAGGTCCTGGGTGAACAGAAAGCCCAGCAGGTTTATCAATAACAATGAGTGATTCGTCCTCATATATGACTGATAACTCTATTTGCTGTGGCTGCAGAGAAGTCTTTTGGTACTCCGGAATAATAGCCGTGATTTGTTGTCCGATAGCTACCTTTGTCGAAGGTTTTCCTATCTTCCCATCCACTTTCACTAAACCTTTTTTTATCAGTTCCCTTGCCGCAGAACGAGAATAAGCCTCAATAACACACGAAACAATTTGGTCCAATCTAATATCGTCTCGTTGGGCCACAAATTTTATTTCATTCATGAATCATCAGGTCGACTTTCATTTGAAGTGGGGATCCAACCAAATCTTTCTCCAAACAACAAGGTAATAATCAATAAAACCATTCCGACGCTTATCGAAGAATCCGCCACATTAAAAGCAGGCCACCATCCGACACTTATGAAATCCACAACTGCCCCATCTTTCAAACGATCCACCAAATTTCCTAAAGCCCCTCCAACTATCAGTCCTATACTCAGCCGATACCAGATAACCGAAATCTCTTGTTTCTGAAAATAATACAAAACCACCCCGATCCCAACTATAGATGCTATGGTCAGGAGGTTAGTGAACCCAGAGAAAAGCCCGAATGCAGACCCTGTGTTCAATCCGTGAACAATCCTTAAGAACCCATCTTCTGGCCAAGAACCATATAAGGGAAGGTGGCGGCGAATCACCTCCTTGGAAATTTGATCCAAAATAAACACTACGATAGCTATGCTGTAGAAAACCCAGTCTCTATACCAAACCATATTCTTTAAACTTTGATGAACTTATGAGCACCTTAAGTAGTAACTGATGCTATTACATCATATTGTATCGGGTTTAAATTACACCCGGTTTAAGCCAACTCCCTCTATAAAAATACCAAAGGAACGCTAAACATCTCACCACATTCCCACAAGCGATGCCCCATGGAACTCCTCCAGAATCCAAGGGTGTTAAAAAAGCCAACCCAAAAGCCATAGGTATTTCAATTAACCACATAGTTGTAAGGGTTATATTCATTGGAGCCACAGTTGCACCAGTGTTACTTATACCGTGTGTTAAAACTTGGACTGAGCTCATCGGAAAAGTGGCTATGGCAAGTATGATTAACCAGGTAGTCATATGCCCTATAAAATTGGGGTCCCCATTAAATACAGCAGCAATTTCTTCTGTAAACAATAAATACAAAGTCATCGCTATAGCGCTTAAAATGGCAGAATAGACTAATGCCCAGCTCAAAGAGTTCTTAGCCCGATTGAGGTACCCAGCCCCCAAATTCTGCCCAGCTACTGCAGCCGAAGCTCGACCCAAACCCCTGCTAGTATTATTTACTATATTTTCAACTCTTCTTGACAGAGCAAAGGCCGCAACTGGGGCATCACCAAAGCGTGAGACGCAAACCAAAAGGACCAATTGAGAAACAGATCTTTGCATAGAAGTCATGGCAGCTGGCAGCCCGATTCGAAACAATCTCCATATCAAAATGACATCAACTCGATAGGATTTAAAGGACAGTTTTAAACCTGAATTTCCTTTGTGTAACACTATTAAATTCATAACCAGACCCAGGAACTGAGCCACTATGTTTGCTGCAGCAGCGCCAGCTATACCCATGTCAGGAAACCATAACCACCCAAAAATAAAGAAAGGGCTCGACAATATGTGAATTCCACGGCTTACAGTTACAGCCTTCAGTGGATTTATACTGTCTCCCGCTGCGTTCAAGGCCCCACTGGTGAGGCGTATAAAATTTTGCATCGAATAGGCCACAAATTGAAGTTGCATATACATGGTTGCTGATTCAACCACAGCCCCGCTTACTCCAACCATCGACAATAATTTATCTGTGAAAATGATCCCTAATCCACCAACCACTAAAGTCCAAATGAAAGTCATTGTCAAAGCTTGTAGTAACACATGGTTTGCGTACTCTCTATCATTTGCCCCAATAGCCCGAGATATCATAGCCCTCATGCCAGCATCCAAGCCTATCCTAGCTGTGGAGTAAATCAATATATAAGTTTGAGCTACCCCAAGACCTGCTATTGTCTTGTACCCCATTCTGCCAGCCCAAAAAAGATCTGCAATTTGGTCCACAACAGTAAGGGCACTGTCGGCCATTTGAGGCCAAGCCATGTTCCACAAGTTTCTGGGAACACTACCGCGTGTCAGGTCTCGCCTAGAGGCATCACTGCCCTTCCCTCTCGAATTGGCTTGCTGCATTAAGACACTTTAGGAATTCAAAGAACTAGTTGAGAGTGACAATTTGGGTTTTTTAACTAGTAACATGACAAAAGCGCCGGCTAAGTTTATTACCGCATAGGAAATAAATGGGACAGTATAACTGCCATAATTATCAAACATCCAAGCGGCCCATACTGGAGCGATGGCCATTAAAACGCCGTTCGGTAGCATAGACCAACCCATTATGGAAGCGAAAGCTTTTCTACCAAAATAATCACCCCTTATTGCAGTCATGAGAGGTATTCGTCCTCCAAAGGCTGTTCCATACAATATCGCAAACAATAAGGCCATCGGCAAACCGTTCGCTACGGTCAATACTATGGTGGATATCCCTTGCAAAAACAAAAAAATCGCCACTAAGTATTTCTTCGATAATTTGTCTCCCAGCCATCCGGCTGCAAAAAGGCTAGGTAAGGCAACTACAGAAGATGTCAGTTCTATGTAACTCGCGGTAGTTGAACTTAGGCCAATATCCTGCAATCGGGCCATCAAATGAATCGACAGAGTAGCCAGAGAAATAGTAGAAGATACATGTGCAGCCGTGAGAATCCAAAAAACTTGGGTCCTCAGAGCCTGCCCTACTGTAAATTCCACTTCGTTGTCTTCCCTGGTTTCAGTTAGCAAAACCTCTGAAGAGGGTTCCAGTTGCTTTGAGATTGGAGTATCTCCATCTGGCTCGAGACCCAACTCCTCTGGATGATTCTTAATGATTTTCACGCAAGGTAGCGCAATCGCAATAATAATGAGCCCGAAGAAAAACACGGTTAGTCGAAAACTATGGTTCAGTGCGATTGTGTAGGGAGGAACGAAAATGCCGGCGATAAGAACCCCTGACATTGCACCAGCCATCGCTATTGTTCGTTTCTTTTTAAACCAACTATTTAAAATAGTAACTACCGCCAACCACCCCCCTATACCGTTGCCAAGATTTATTAAAATGAAAACAGCATAAAATTGCCATATTGATTGGATAGATGAAAAAAGTACAAATCCAACAGCCATAATGGAAAATCCAATCAGTACCATTTTTCGGGCACCAATCCGATCAATTAAAAAACCTTCAACAGGGCCTAGGGCGGCCCCTTCTACTCGGGTCAAAAGAGAACTTAAGGAAATTTGTGTTCTAGACCAGCCAAATGTATTCTGAAGCACGGGCATCATAGGACTCATGCCCCTAAAAACACCAAGTGAGCTAATGGACAGTAAAAAAACACCAACAACGACAAGATACCAACCATAGAAAACATTTTTTGATTGAGAACCCTGTTCTAAAGATTCGGTGTCGTTATGTCTCGGAAGTTGCATCCTGAAGATGGTAACAGAAAGGTATTGAAGTTACAGATTTGGATCCTTTTTATTGGATACCATTAAGTGGTTTATGGAAGGCTTTTATTCATGAAAATAACAGATTTAAAAGTGTGGGTAACGGTTCCGGAAAAATCCTCCGGTGATGGGTCCCCGAGTGGGCGAAGTTATGTGTTTTTGAGAATAGACACTAACGAAGGTATTTCTGGTTTCGGGGAAGCGACCAGCTCAGGAGGCGGCGGAAGCATCGTAGTTGGTAACATGATCGAATTTCTGAGAAATTCCACTGCTGAAAGGGATTTCAGAGAAACGATCATAGGTGAAAACCCTGAACATGTAGAACTGATTTGGCATAAATTATTTAGGCGATTCACAGGTGGGGGGGGGTTCGGTGGTTTTGTTACCACAATGTTGAGCGGAATAGATATTGCGCTCTGGGACATAAAAGGTAAAGCTGCCGGCAAACCAGTATATGAAATATTAGGTGGGGGCCCAGTCCGAAAAGAAATAGATCTCTATACTCATGTGGCTCCAGGAGATCCAGTTAAAGCAGCGAATCAGGCAAAAATGTTGGTGAAGCAAGGATTCAAAACGCTTAAAACAGACCCCTTCATGCCTGAAATGCGACAACACCATAGGAAATATATGCAAGGTTCCATATCTTCAGAAGGTGCGGCACTCGCCACAGAAACAATAGCAGCTATCAGAGAAGGCGTTGGAGAGAGCGTAGATATATTGATAGATTGTCACGGAAATTTTGATGTTCCTACAGCAATAGCCATGGCTAAAAAATTAGAGCCATTTAACATAGGTTGGTATGAAGAACCTGTACAACCCAATAGCAACCAAGCCTTGAAACACGTCAAGGAATCCGTATCGGTACCTATTTGTGTAGGAGAACGGTTGTATACCAGATGGGATTTTATCCCTGTCCTAAAAGATAGGCTTGCAGAGTTTTTGATGCCTGATATTCTATGGACTGGAGGAATTAGCGAATTCCATAAAATAGCCAACCTGGCTGAATCATTCTACGTACCCGTCAGCCCCCACGATGCCAGTGGGCCCATCAACATTATGGCCGGTGCTCACACAATGATGACTGTGCCCAATTTTTACAAATTAGAATTCAACCATGCCCAACTCGATTCTCATAATTCCTTGATAGACAGTCCCCTCAATATCGTGGACGGTAAATTAAAAATGTCTGAAAAGCCAGGATTAGGAATTGAGTTAGACGTAGAATTCATCGAAGCCCACCTTGATGAAGACTGGAAGTAACCAAATATGTCCCATTATGAATTTGAATGTACCGAATGTTTTAGAAGTCATAAAGCTGATCCGCAAACACTCAGATGTGAAACTTGTTTTGGAACATTGTCAGTCAAATATGTCAATTCCAAGAAACAGGTGAATACCCTAGTTGGTGGTGGGACCTTAGAGATGCCGATTCCTTTATGCTCCCTATCCGAATACCTCTCACTCGGTGAGGGAAACACCCCTGTTGTATCAATGCCTAACATTTCTTCAATGTTCGAAGTTGAAGCTCACGCGAAGCTTGAATTTATGAATCCCACGGGGTCTTTTAAGGATAGAGGCACTGCAATGATGATATCCGCTTTGAAATCTAAGGGTGTCCATGAAATCGTGGAAGACTCTTCTGGGAATGCTGGTGCCTCCGTATCAGCATATTCAACCAGAGCAGGTATGAAAGCTCATATATTTGCACCTTTGTCAGCCCCACGCACAAAGCTAAATCAAATCAAAATTTACGGTTCAGTTTTACACGAAGTAGACGGCAGTCGTGATGAAACTACGGAAGCGGCAGAAAAATTCGTTAAGAACAAATCAATTGTTTATGCCTCGCATAATCTCAGTCCTTTTTTCATAGAAGGTACAAAAACATTCGGCTACGAAATATTCAATGATTTCGATAGAGAAATGCCGGAAAACATTGTAGTACCTGTAGGAAATGGGTCCCTTTATTTAGGAATTTGGAAAGCGCTTGAAGAGTTAAAAGAAAAACGCTTAATCAAAACTCTACCTAAACTGCATTGTATTCAAGCTGAAAATGTAAATCCGATAGCGTCAAACAACACTTGGAATAAGTCTGAAATGAAGTCAACTGTGGCAGGAGGAATAGCAGTCGGATCTCCTCCAAGAAAGCTAGAGGTTCAAAGTGTGTTGCGTCAATCAGGGGGAACTGCTAATTCCGTTAAAGAGGCTTCAATTGTGGAATGGCAGATCAAATTGGCAAAATATGAGGGCCTCTTCTGCGAACCCACCTCTGCAGCGGCATTTGCTGGCCTTGAAAATCTCATCAATGGAAAACAGATTGACAAAAATGAAAGCGTCTTGATCCCAATTACCGGTTCAGGATTAAAAGATGTTTTCCCCGAATAGGTTCCTAATTACCGATATTTTGATATTGCTTTTTCTAGACCCTCTAAAGATCCCCGTATAGTAGCGTCCTCCATGCAGTAGGATATTCGGAAGTACCCAGGTAACCCAAAACCGCGACCTGGTACTACGAGAACTCTATTCTCCTTTAACTCCTCAGAAAATTTAACATCGTCCTCTATAGGAGATTTTGGAAACATATAAAAAGCACCCTGAGGCTTGATTAATGAATATCCCATATCCGTTAGTTCTTCATATAGATAATCTCTTTTCTTCTCGTATACTTTCACATCTATCGTAGTATCTTGTAGATGAGTTATCAGATGTTGAATAAGAGCAGGGGCATTCACAAAGCCCAGGGTTCTATTACAGAACACTAACCCATCGACCAATTCTTCTAAATCTGGACAACTTGGATTGACTGCGATATAGCCGATTCTTTCACCTGGCAATGCAAGATCTTTGGAATGAGAAGTAGCGACTATGCTCCTATCGTGGTAATTAAATATGTGATTATATTCGAGATCGTCAAAAATAATTTTTCTGTACGGTTCATCACTAACAAGATATATTTCAGTACCGAATTCAACTTCCTTTTCTTTAATAATCTGGCACATTTCGGATAAGGTTTTATCGTCATAAACGATCCCTGATGGATTGTTTGGAGAATTTATCAATACACCTCTTGTATTAATGTTAATAGAGTTCTGAAAAACTTCCATATCCGGCAAAAAATTCTCATCGGGCGGTACTATTTTGCATAAACCACCATGATTGTCAGCGTAAAAATTATATTCAACGAAAAAAGGTGCAAAAATTACAAATTCATCACCAGGATCCAACAGGGTTTTCATAACTACGTTGAGGGCACCGCCAGCACCGCATGTCATCACAATCTCGCCCGAAGTAAATGACAATCCTGTCTCATTAGAAAGCCCATTAGCCACTGCTGTTCTAGTTTCAGTTAATCCGGCATTGGGCATATATCGGTGCATGCCGGTTATAGGATTTTCTGATATCTTTTTTAACTCCTTATAAAATTGTGCAGGCGGGTTCATCACAGGATTACCTAGAGACAAATCAAAAACATTTTCCTCTCCGTATTGCTGCTTAAGAGAAATGCCTTCTTCAAACATTTTTCTTATCCAAGAACCTTTTTCCATGAACCCGCGAACCTTGTTAGAAATCGCCATTTTGTTAGCTCCATTCAACCTTTTGAACAATTTGGATTATAACCGTCAATTTTCTTCACCCATATCGCCTATCGCATCTAGTAATCTACTCAGAGTTTCAATTCCAAGTCTTCCGGGCATTCTAAGTGCTATTTCACCTTTGTCGTTTATTACAATGAAAAAAGGGAAAGAACTTATACCGTAGGCAGTGGCAATTTGGCTAGAGGGGGTGTCTACCATTGACGGAACAGGCCATTTTTCAAGATCTAGCCATGTGTGAGGTGGGAAATTGGGCCTTTCATCATTAATGGAAGTTAATAGAGTAACCATCCGAACCCTGTCTAGAGAATCAGTTTCATTCAAAAATGGCGCTAATTCTCTCACCTCATTTCGGCAATGAGGGCACCAATGTGCGAGAACCATTATTAATGTCGTTGGACCCTCACCACCTATATAAATTTCTTCCCCATCCAAGCCAACAGCTTTTACTTCGGGGGCCGCCCACCCTAATGCTGAATCTTCATAGCCTTGAACCAATTTTGGCAGATATTTTCCTCTGATTTGTACTTTGGCTTCCCTATAAAACCCTTCTTTTTCATAGGGTTTAGTTACTTTATCCTCAACGATTTCATCAACAACATTTGAAAAACCGGTTGCGAGTTTTTTATCGTTAAGTGATGTGAGAGATGTAGACGCGTTTTTAGGGACGGCCGTTGGAAGGTGAGTAGCCGGTTCTGGCTCTTTAGATGGTAGTGCATTAGATTTGACAATGACGGTTTTAGAGGCTGACAAATCTCTCGCCTCATCAGCAGATTTGTTATTAGCTACGACCTGGGGTTTTGAAATCTCCGGTTCGGCAATAGCATTAGAGGCGGAGTCTGCCCCGGTGCTGCATCCTATCAGCAACGCGAATAAGACTACCCATATTGGAAATATATCAACCTTATAGGGGTTTCTAAGCGAGAAAAATTTATTGGGCAGTGATTCCACCATCTATAACCAATTCCGAGCCTGTGACATATCTAGATTCATCACTAGCCAAATACAAAACCCCAAAAGCCACGTCTCTAGAATTAGCAATGACATTTAGAGGTGTCCTATTCAACTGAAGATCTCGACCTTCTTTACTACCAATAATTTCTGAAACCATATCTGTGTCGATAATTCCAGGATGAACGGAATTACACCTTATATTCTCATGTCCATGATTCACAGCTATAGATTTCGTTAATGTCCTAACAAGCCCCTTACTAGCACCATAGGCACTAAATCTAGACCCAATCAAACCCGCGATGGAAGATATATTAACTATAGATCCTCCACCCGATTCTCTCATAGCTGAGATCACTGCTTTAGAACCCAAAAAAACTCCTTTAGAATTGATATTATGGAGGTAATCCCACTCCTCACTACTAGTATCTTCAACCCCTTTCATCAGCAATATACCGGCATTATTAACCAATATATCTAGTTTGCCATACTCAGATATAGCCAGCTGAACAGCTTTTGACCAGTCATCTTCTATCGATACATCAAGACGAACAAATTTAGCCTGCCCGCCTCGCTCAACGATTTCAGATTCTACCTGAATTCCTTCTGAATCCAGTATGTCTCCGATGATTA
>DLRJ01000041.1:8959-9350 GCA_002500485.1 Dehalococcoidia bacterium UBA7891 | reverse complement strand
GTATTATGTGCCCATGAAAAAGATGCTATTCATAGCGTTGGTTCTTTTGGTGAAGGTTGGCTGTTCAGAAACTGAGGTGGACACCCCTTCATTTGCTGATGGTCAGGCGACTGCACTAACAATAGAGGCCATATGTGATGGCTTAGGTTATGACTTTGCAATGCAAGAAGGTTCCCCTCTTCCTCTGAGTGAATTTACTGAAGAATATCAAGGTCTTGGAGTATGGTTAGTCCAACTGGTCATTAAAAATGACTACAAATGGAATGTTTATGAGTCCACGGGTACTGTAACAACTGCCGGCACTTATGAAACTTATATGAAATATGGAACCTCAAGAACTGCTACAAGACATATCTGTTAGCTAATTCAGTCTGTGTTGTACTATGCTCGC
>DLRJ01000041.1:0-8578 GCA_002500485.1 Dehalococcoidia bacterium UBA7891 | reverse complement strand
CTATGAAAAAGATGCTACTCATAGCATTGGTTCTTCTGGTGATGGTTGGTTGTGCAGATACGGTTGCTGCTCCTTCAGAGCAAAAACTACTGGCCGTTCCAACGGCTTACACAGCTCAAATGCCGCAGCCAAATCCTGCACAATCAACCAGCCAGGGAGATAAGCCTGGAGATAAATATACGTGTGCAATAAACTCCAGCGGTTATTGTATTTTCTCAGGGAGACCTCATAAAACTGGTCTTAAGCCATATACTGAAGACATCGTAGATGCTGATGGAGTTTTCCTTTTTACCATGAATGAGGCTGTGGCAGTAAACTCCTCTGGGGAAATTCTACAGGCCAAAGGAACTCCCGCTTCTAACGGAGATGAGCTCGTGAGGTATTCAAAAGGCGAAATGACAGATGATGAAAAAGCTTTTCATAGAGTGATGGCCTTCATGTTTCCCATTCGTAACGCTCTGATGTACGACATTTCAGAGGTAAGCCAGGCTAGGTGGGAAGAGCTAGTTTCAGAACTCAAAATGAGAGGAGTTAAAGACAAAACATTTACAGATGGCCCTACCCCCAAAGACAACTATTACGGAAGGAACGGTATTTTTGAATTAGCTAAGAACCCAGAAGGAAAAGATATCCACCATGATGTAATGAAATTCCTTGAAGAAGCAGGGTTGTATTTTCTATGTCACGTTACCAGCGATGGCTTTGGGCAAATGCTTCAGGATACCCACCCAGAAGGGCATAACCCTTGCGAAGACGCGAAAATAACAGAGAAAATACCTTTCTAATAATGGGGCTACGTGCGAATTATCATCCCTCCTACCATAGTGGGTAAGAGGCAGGGGTTTACCTATTCTGTAATCTTGAAAATAGTTTCGTAAGGATGACCAATGTTAAGAGAAAAGTCACTGGAATGGTTCGGAGTATTGACAGCTATCGCATATTCAATGCTTGTTGCTTCCAACACTGGTAATGAAGTTCTTGGCTTTACACTTTTGTTTATTTCTGCAATTGCAATTGGAGTATGGTCTTTTTCATTCAAGCATTACGGCATGTTGTTTCTTCAAATTTTTTATGCCGCAGCTGGCGTGATAGGAGTCATGAGGTGGCTATAAAGATACCAACTTCATGTGCCGGCGGCGCCGCCGGGACGCTCCCCATCATGATTATGGCTGTAATGCCTCTGTTAATTCTCGTATTAGTTCGGTAAACTCGACCACCCGTTCTTCAGGGGAAGATATTCTTTCCTCTGCTGTTTCACCTGCCATACGCTTTCAAGAATACAGAATACAGAATACAAGACAAGTCGTGGTGCAATTACGTCATACTATAAGAAATAAAGAAATGTCAGAAGGTACTCAAGATGCAGAATCAGAATGATTTACTGATAATTTATAATTCCAAAAACGGGCGTACGGAACGTATGGTGGAACCTATTCACCAAGGGATTCGGGAATCCGGGCTAGAGGCAACCGTTAGGTTGGTTAGCGACGTTCGGTGGGAAGAAATGTTGTCAGCTAAAGGAATAATTGTCGGGACCCCAGTTAGGTTTGGAGGTATCGATTGGGAAATCAAGCGGCTTTTCGACGTGACGGCCCATCAAGATTATCCAGGCCCATTGTCTGGAAAGGTCGGTGGTGCATTCACTGCTGGAGCAAGCCCTGGGAGTGGTGCAGAGTTAGCTTTACTTAGCATGCTTCATGTATTGCTCAATCACGGTATGGTCATTCAGGGAAACGCCTTTTCGTCTCATTACGGCCCTATAGCACTATCTGAATCTTCCGAGGATTCAGTTGTTTCAAAATGCTATGAGTGGGGCCAACATTGGGGTAGATTGGTTCGCAAACTCCACGATTGAAGTTATAAATAATTAATCAAAAATCTGTGTGGGACTATGCTCACTGGATAGAGATGGCTGGGGACGAAGCCCCTTATTACGTGCGAGTTATTGCGACAATATGTCATCTTGGTATTATGTGCCCATGAAAAAGATAGTACTCATAGCGTTGGTTATTTTGGTGATGGTTGGGTGTGCCAAAACTGCTCAGATTGTTCCTATACCTGACACAGTCAATGATTTTTCTTTAACAGACACTCTCAACAATAAAGTTCAACTCACTGATTTAATGAACACCAATGATGGTGTAGTCATTGTTTTTTTTAGAGGTCATTTTTGAGGTATCTGCAGGCAACAGTTGGTTGAGCTTGAAGGGGTTTATAACGAATTCAAAAAATATAATGCCGAGCTAGTTGCCATTAGTATGGACAGCAGAGGAGACACTTTGAATCTAATTAGAGAGTTAGGGCTAAGTTACTATGTCCTCCCCGACCCGACCGGTAAGGTGGTAAAAAAATATGATGTTTACAATCTTCTTGGAGACGGGGTGGCTACTCCATCAGTATTCATTGTGTCCAGTGAAAAATCAATAAACTGGAAATATATTGGGGAAAGCATTAGTGATAGGCCTGATATTGAGACACTTTTGTCCGAAATTAGAAAGACATCGGGAAAATAGTTCTAATAATGCACAATCTCTGGAATAGTATTCAAAAATCTGTGTCGGGGTATGCTCGCTGGATGGAAAGGCGAGGGACGAAGCCCCGGTACGTGCGTATGGCTCCCTTTAGGCACTACACATCTGTCAGCAGTAGATACCCGTCCGGATACGACACTATTTTTTGCGAGGGAGCACGTATCTTTTTCCGTACTTGTAGACTAGAAATACAATGAGTATTACCCCAATTAAGATGGGTGAAAAGACTATTATCCCGATCAAGAAATTTGCGATATGTTTCGAAAAAGAAACCATATCCCTTACTGAATTGTCTAGAGAATCAAAGAAACTCCAGGCACTACCTGTAATCGGCATTTCTTCTGTCATATAGATATTCAAAACGGAGTTATCTGTAGTTTTACCAAGATATTTCATCCTCCCTTCGAGGCTATCTATCTCGCCCCTGAGTCTCATCAGTTCTCTCTCTACACTCATTACTTCTTCCACATTGGCTGTTTCGGAGAGAAGGGTTATGAAACGTTTCTCTGTTTCCTTCATCACATTCAATTTCGCTTCAGTATCAACAAATTCTTCGGTTACATCATTGGAATTAATATTTTCATTGGAAACTTTCGTAGCGATATTCTTCATGACCCCAATTAATTCATAGAATGAATCTCTCGGAATAAGAGCTGATATGTTGGCGTAACGGTTCAAGGAGCCTCCTGAATCTGACGATGTGATACTACCGCCATACTGAATGACCAGTTCCCTAGCTTGTTCTAAAGCGGCAGGTACGTTTTGAACTTCTAAAGACAAATTCCCGTTTATTTGGATTCTAGGTTCTGACGAACCTTTGGAATAACTTTCAATCTCGGGTGAGGGAGCATAGGCAGGACTGCTCATTGGGTAGTCAGAAGACATAGCGCGAGCCACTTCTGTGCCAGACGATACCGAAATACCGTCATCTGAACACGATATGAAAAAACTCGATAACAAAACTACAAAAGTGATAACAAAAGCTTTCATGTAAATCCGTTTTGCCGCTGACCCAATAACTATTTTTCCTCTCATCACATTGTACGTCACTCCTCCTAAAAAAGAGTATTTTTACGTAGTATGAGTGGTTACTCTTACAATTGAATAGGATTCTTCAGATAGTCAGATGTTATCGGTTGGCTTACGGGATGTTCTATATATTTTGGTGGATCTTTAGTGATTTTTTTATGGCTTTTTTGATTTTATCTAATTATCTTAGATTCAGAATTTGGTAACAGGTGAGTGGTAGGAGTAGCACGTGAATACTAGAGTTTTAACTTCATGGTTAATGATAATCTGCCCGATAGGGATGATGGTAATGTTTGCCGGCTTGGAACCTCTGATTATGGGCGCAGCCGGAGAAGGTTTAGGTCCTAACGAAAGAGTGTTAGCAGGTTTGGAAACTTTCAATGATAAGAAGGTGGCTGGCTATTTCATAAGTATTTTTGGGCTATTATTCATGGTTGGTATGATTTCAGCACTTGCTCTCCTTGGGAAATCTTTGAAAGGGGCTGGAGCTGCGATAGGGACTTTATCCTCGTTGATTTTCACAGCGATATTAACAATTCCTGTTGTAGGTATGGGATTATCCTTTAGCGCCAATCAAATTTTCGCTGATGGGTATAAAGATGTTGCAGTGTCATTGGAACTTATATCCGACTCTGCCTTTATGGGAATGCCTGTTTTCTGGGGACTGGGTTTAGCACTATTAGGGTTGGGAATGCTATTAGAAAAAAGACCTCTGCCGACCGTATTATCTGGTCTCCTGTGCTTGATTGGTATCATAATGTTTCCAGCAGCACTTATTCTTGACGATATAGGGTTCGCGGTATTCGCAATCTCCATCGTGTTAGTGGCATCTTCTGGTGGGGTTCTCCTTAGACAACAAGATTGACACATGGTTTTAGAGTTGAAAGGAACCCCATTGTAGATTAATCAAACATATGTGTGCTGATAGGCCTCTGAATGAGTAGCTGGAAAGAGGAAACCCATTTGAACCGTGAACCTGCTGATTAAGAGTCAGTAACTAAGGAGAGGTAGTTTGCGGATTACTGCTCATTATCAAGACTTGTATAGAAGCCTCTATCTGCAATCATAGAAGATGATATGAATTGGGTCACAGCAATAAAAAATTGGATGCTTTTTGGCCTTACTGGAGTTGTAAGTACACTAGTATTCAAACTTGCCCACGATTTGTTTACTTCCGATTCTAATTTCAGTCTGTGGGAATTTGCGATTTCTTTGATTATTGCCGGATCCGCTTCTTTGTTGATATCCAAATTAAGCCACTCTAAAAGTGGTTTTTTTTTGGTAGTGACTTACATGACATTACTTATTCCAGTGTTAGGAGCACTTTTCGGGTCCTCGGGTTCAGAACCATTATGGCAATTTGGATTGTTGGGTTTATTTGGATCTTTGTTCTGGAGTGTCCCGTTTTCTATTTGGGCGGGTTGGAAATACGGAAAGGTCCAGTAGCTGGAAGGTAATCGATCACCTAGGAAACCTCATAGCATATATTTTACTCCCAATTGTGAACATATTTCCTTTTGGGTTATCGACTATAATGACCGAGCTAAATAAGGACAGATAAATTTATGGAGCCATTTCCATGACTGTAAAAGTACTTGCTGAATTCAATTGTGTCGATGGAAACGCGGATGAATTCATTGAAATTTGTCAAAATATTTTTCCAGTGACGAGGGAGTTTGATGGTTGTAGCCATATCGATATATCAGCTGATCAGGAAGATCCAAATCGTCTTATAATGACTGAAAATTGGGCATCAAAAGAACATCATCTGAAATATTTGGAATATAGGACAGATGACGGGAATTTGGAGAAGCTCGTAGCTCTTTTGGAATCTCCTCGGAGATCACCTACTTCGATTTATCGGATGCATAGCCTCATCAGATAGAGTACACCGGATTTTTCTTTAGGAGATGTACCCCATGATACATTCGTTTGAACCAGATAAATATTATCTTTCGATTGGCTCCCATCCTCCAGCTTTGAAAATAAATAGTGGGGATACAGTGAATACAAACACTGTTGATGCCGGTGGATTTGATAAAAAGGGAATACTTGTGTCAGGAAGAGGTAACCCTCAAACTGGGCCCATCTATGTGGAGGGAGCTTGCCCTGGGGATGTTTTAGCCGTTAGGTTAAACAATATTTGGCCTAATCGGGGTCATGGGTTTTGCAGACCCAAAATAGCATCCAATGTGCTGGAACCGGGTCATGATAGTAGGGTGACAGATTTAGACACATTCGATTTCCTTTTAGATTTTGATTCTAATACAGCGAGGATTGAAAATCCTTCTGAAGGTCTTACGGATCTATCAGTTCCAATTCGTCCGATGATAGGCTGTTTTGGCGTGGCTCCTGATCGTGGTCAAGCCATTTCAACTGCTACTTCTGGACCCCATGGTGGCAATATGGACTATAGAGGTTTTGAAAGTGGAGTCACTGCCTACTTTCCTATTTTTGTTGATGGGGCGCTTTTCCATATTGGAGATGGCCATGCCTGGCAATCTGATGGGGAAATATTGGGAACCGGAATTGAGATTTCAATGGATGTGAGTTTTACCCTTACCGTAATTCCGAAGATAGAGATATTTTGGCCCAGGGGGCAAAATGAAGATTTTATTTTTACTGCCGGGAACGTGAGACCATTAGACGAGGCTCTACAACATAGTACTTCAGAAATGTTGAGGTGGCTTGTTAATGACTATGCGTTGTCTTGGCCAGACGCTAATATCATGTTGGGCACGTATGTTCAGTACGATGTAGGGAATGTTTTTGATCCGGCATACACAATGATTTGTAAAATTCCTAAATCAGTTTTGCCAAGTGCCAGCCCCGGCTCCCTGATATCACAATCTGCATAGTTAACCTGCTTAAGAGCCTCTGAACCATTTGTGAAAACTGTCTAATTTGGCTTTATCGCCCGTAACAGAAATCACGTTACTGTTGTAAGCCTCGTGTATATTTCTTCTGGCCGTAATCAGCAAGGCGAAATCCTGGTATGTGGTTTCAACTGTCGTGATAGTTTCAGTAGCTTTTTCGATAGGTCGATCAAATATGTGAAGCGAGCCCCGCCAGGTTTGAATCCTTAATGCTTCACTGTCATCAAAACAAAAATCGATTGTGGTAGGGTCGATTTGTTCAAGGTCTGGAGTGTACAGCCAATTAGATATATTAGGCTCTTTCCATACCTCACATAGTAATTTGGCCTCTGAATTTTGCATTTTGTACGAAGAATTTAGAGATGAAAATATGTCCCAAGAATGTATAACAAGTTCCAGTAGTTTCATTTTGAGCAATAAATATGGGGAAAATTTACCTGCAGGGTGGTAAGCTGGAATATGCCAGTTTTCTGAAGCAATGTTTTGAAAAGCATTTATTAGATCCCATTCCATATTGGATAATGTATCGAGCAATTGTTCTAATTTAGGAAAAGCTGTTTCCGATATCTGTATAGCCCGTGACGCAATCCCATCTGCCATGCTTCGAGCATTACCAGTTCCCGGGTTTGGCATGCCTTCAGTTGGATTTCCGTCACCCTCTATGGCTCTAGATAAAGAATTCAGCAAAAACCCATCAATAGCCAAAGTATGGGAAGAGACATCTTTTACGGCCCACTGGTGGCATTTACTAGGTATTTCCCATTCGGTTGGTTTTAAGTCTGCTAGTCCGGTTATAAATTTATTTGACGATTCGGCAACGATCGCAAGAACCGTATTGGGGTCTTTAAGGGTTAACATTTTTCTGGTGGCTTCACTCTTTTCCCCAGATCACCAGGTACCGCTTTTTCCATTACACTGAACATTTCCTCAGTGAAAAATGGAAGCCCCGTAGAGGCGTTAACACCACCGTCAACAGAAATGACTTCTCCATTTATAAAACTGGATGCGTTTGAGGCAAGTAATAATAAAGCTCCGGTTAGCTCTTCAGGTTTGCCAATTCTTCCCATAGGGGAATTTGCGCTAATGTGATCGAGAAACATACCTTTCTTCACCCATGCACCAGTCATCTCACTAGGGAACCATCCAGGTGCGATGGCATTTACTCGTACCCCTCGGTCTGCCCAGTTGGCTGCTAAACTTTTTGTTAGTGTGGTGACTGCTCCTTTAGTCGCCTGGTAGGCAACTGGCATTCCCCGCATGCCATTAAGACCGGCAACAGAAGATAGATTGATTATTGAACCTCCTCGTCCATCACTAAGCATTCGCCTTCCTCCCTCCTTACAGCAATACCACAACCCGATTAGGTTCACTTTGACAGTTTGTTCAAACATATAATCGGTAACGTTTTCTGGAACTGATCCAGCCTCGGCTATCTGTCCGGCATTATTTACCAGTATGTCTACTCTTCCGAATTTTTCTTCAGCCTTTGTGAACATATTCGCCACTTGGGTTGATTCTGTTACATCGCATTGGGCCACCATTGAAGAAAAATTTTCAGAGTCGAATGATTCCTTAAGGGTGTTTAAGTTTTCGATTCTTCTTGCAGAAAGCACTACATTGGCACCTCTCTCAGCCAGTATCTGGGCAAAGGTGACTCCCAAGCCAGAAGAAGCACCTGTTATTACGGCGGTTTTATCCTTAACACTGAATATCGGATCATGATAAAGCATATTTATTCCCAATAATTCAATTAATAGTTATATATTCAATAATCACACAATAGATTTTATCAGTAGGGTTAATACTTAGAATTGGAATTACCTTAAACAAAGTAATAGGCATACCAATTCACCTTTTGTGATCTTGAATTAAAGATGTATTTAACTTTGTGGTAATCTTCCGGAATATCTTGTTAGCTGGCTTCAGATAGTTGTTAGTGCACTAATGTATGACACCTTAGTAGGGACATTTATAGGATTTCTCAGCGGTTCGATACCGTGGTCTTTGATTTGTGTGCGAACTCTTTCGGGTAGGGATGTTAGGAAAGTAGGGGACGGAAATCCAGGGGCCACCAACGCATGGATATCATCAGGGTGGATGATTGGATCAATATCTATGCTGCTGGATGTATTAAAAGCAGCA